>NZ_BAABDH010000018.1:0-169122 GCF_039539525.1 Hymenobacter algoricola
GCAACAAATCCGCCTCTTTTAACGACCGAATCATGGCCGTAGCTTGTGGAATCTGGAATTGGCATCTGACTAAAAAGAAAGAGGCTATTTAGGAACAAGTCTACTCTTTCGACGTTAATCATGCCAGTGCTGTTGGAGCCGCTGCCGGCTTTTCCAGATAAGTCCCCCCAACACGGCCGGCAGCAGCGGCGTGTAGGTCGAGTTGAGCAGGGGCAGCAGCGCCACGGCCACCACGCCGCCCTGGGTCAGCCGGAGCAGGGTGGCGTGGGGGTAGAAGGCGTATTTCGCCAGCACGACCATGCTCACTACCAGGGCGCCCCAGCCGCCCAGCAGCGCCGTACCCGCCCCGCCGGCGGGGCTCAGCCACACCAGATACAGCAGCGGCGCGGCCGTGAGGCCGTACAGCGTCAGCGCCAGCAGCAGCTTGCGGGCCAAAACGCCCCCCGCCCGGCCTCGGTGCAGCAGGAGCATCTCCGGGGGCTCCGGCGTGTCGTAGCACCCGCCCAGGGCCAGCGCCCACCCCACCAGCCCGACGGCGGGCACGAGGGTATGCCGCTGCCAGACTGCCCCGCCAACCGCTCCCAGCCACAGCAGCGCCAGTCCCCTTTGCCGGAACCCGCTGACCCACTCGAAGGCTTCGCTGCGAAAAATACTAGTCCATCTTTCCCCCGGGCGGTTCAGCGCCCGGGGCAGCGGCAGCGTGGCCAGCACGGGCACGGGCAGCAGGCAGACCGCGGCGCCGGCGTGGCCCAGACTCAGCAGCATACCTCCCAGCGGCAGCAGCAGCACGGTGTATTCAACCCACAGCCACCGGCGGGCGTCCGGCGACGCCAGGTGCAGAAACGTCAGGTCCGTGCGCCGCCGGTGGGCGCCCAGGCAGCTGCCGAGCCCCAGCACCGGCACCAGCCACTGCAGGTCGGCGTGCGTGGCCAGGGTTTCTACGGCTTTGCCCACAAATAACACCAGCAGCGCCCCCAGCAGCACCCCACGCACCAGGCCCAGCTCCGCCAGCTGCCGCCCGAGCACGCGGGCCCGCAGGTGCAGGTAAGCCAGGACCGCCGCCAGGGAAGGATGCATTCAGTTAGCGCAGGGCCTGCTCGTGTTCCACGAAGGCAATGCCATAGTCGGCCGCCAGCTCGGCCAGTATTGGCTCGTACAGGTCGACATGCGTCGGGATAACGACCCCGCGGTGCAGGATCTTGCCCTGGGCCAGCCGCCGCACGGCCATGGCTACGGGCAGCCCCACCGTTTTGGCCATGGCCGTGTGGGTGGCATCATCGCCGAGCACGACCAGGGACGAGGTCCGCTGGAACATCCGGCCGTCGGCTTCAAACGCGAACAGGTGCTGCATCACAATCATGTCCTGGTCGCCGGGCTCCAAGGCCCATCTGGTGGTCAGCAGCCGTTCCAGCAGCTGGGCCGGGGTGGCATCGGCCAGGCCCACGGGCGTCTCGGTAAACAGTCCCAGCCACTGCAGCCGCTGCATTTCGGCACCATTGGCTTCCAGGCCCAGATAAGCCGCCAGCTGCTGCGGCAGGCTGGTTTCGGTTTTGCCAACCGGCAGATACGAGGCCAGCAGCTGGGCCCAGGTCATGGCGGCGGAGTTTCCCAGGTGCACGGAGTCGTCGGTGAGGCCCAGGCGCACCAATGCCTGCCAGGCGGCGCAGTAGCCCGGCCGGCGCAGGGTGCCGCGCAGAATAGTCGGGATATCGTCGAGGCCGTAGGGCGCGCGGTAGCTGAGCGAGTCGCGGTTGGCGTAGCCCTCAAACTGCCCGTAGCCGGGGACGTCCAGCATTTCGGTGCGGGCAAAGAGCTGCTGGTAGGGAATGAAGCGCGGGTGGCCGTGCTCCAGAAACTTGGCCGTGCTCTGCCCGGCCAGCACCACGTTGCGCGGGTTCCAGGTGAACTTGTAGCGCCAGGGGTTGTCGCCTTCCGAGGCGGGCGCCATCAGCCCCCCGCAGTACGACTTAAATGCCGTCAGCTGCCCGCCCCGCGCCCGGATGTGCCCCAGCGCCTGCATGGCCGACATATGGTCGAGGCCGGGGTCGAGGCCGCACTCCATCAGGATCAGCACCCCGGCGGCCCGGGCTTCGGCATCCAGCCCGCGCATTTCCTCGCTCACGTAGCTGGCCGTGACCAGGTGGCGGCCGTGGCGCACGCAGGCCCGGGCCACGGGCAGGTGCAACAGGGCCGGCAGCATCGAAATAACAATGTCGGCCGCGGGCACCAGCTCGTCCAGCAGCTCTTCGCGCTGAATGTCGAACGGCACGGCGCGGGCGTAGGCGCGGTGGGCGGCCAGCACGGGCAGCAGGTGGGCCGGATTGACATCGGCCACGGTGAGCTGCCAGCCTTCGGTGGGCGCGTGCTGCAGCAGGTACGTTATCAGGGAAGACGCCGAGCGGCCGGCGCCGAGCAGAAGAATACGGGACATGAGCGGAGAGAGGGGGGGAAGGGTAAGCCGGCACGAAACTAGGATTTTGCGCCGCCACTGCCGGAACTCCGGCCGGATTTATTCTGCACTCCGCCCCTGCTGGGCTGGCGCGGGTGGGTTGGCCTCCCGGCCGGAGTCAGACAAATGTCCTCGGATACGGCAGAATTGTAGTACATTCACCGCCCCTTCCTCCCACGGGGCCGCCATTCGGTCCCGGAATCTGTTCCTTTAATTCCCCGATGGCTCACCCGCTCCATCTGACCATCACCGTCGAGGTGCTGGATTCCGAAGCCGAACTCACCCCCGTCGAGGCCACCGTCTGGCAAAACGCCCGCGCCGCCACCGACCATTCCTACGCGCCCTACTCGCACTTTCACGTGGGTGCCGCCCTGCTGCTCGACGACGGCAGCATATTTCGGGGCACCAACCAGGAAAACGCCGCCTACCCTTCGGGTCTCTGCGCCGAGCGGACCGCCCTCTTTGGTTTGGCCGCCAGTCAGCCGACGCGCCGCATCGTGGCTATGGCCGTGGCCGCCCGGCCCGCTGCCGGCCCGTTTGGCCCGGCCATGCCCTGCGGGGCCTGCCGGCAGGTGATGACGGAGTACGAAAACCGCCAGGAGCAGCCTATTCCGCTGCTGCTGCCCGGCCCCAACGGCAGCATCTACCGCTTCCGCTCCCTGGCCGACCTGCTGCCCTTCCAGTTCAACGCCGACGACCTGCCCGCGCGCAGCTAGCCGGCCGGGACGACGGTAGCGGCGCGGGGGCCACAGGCCGCCTGCTCAGCATCAAGACAAGTTATACACTCCTCACTTTATGCCCCCAGCCCGGGAACATCAGCTGCCGGTGCGCCGCACGGCGCGCTACTACCAGTCCGGGGAGCTGACGGCGGCTACGCGGCAGGTGTGGTTCGTGTGTCACGGCTACGGGCAGCTGGCCGCCTACTTCATCCGCCACTTCCACGGCCTGACGCAGGCCGACCCCACTACCGTTATCATTGCCCCCGAAGGCCTGTCCCGGTTTTACCTCAACGGCACCGGGGGCCGCATCGGGGCTACCTGGATGACGCGGGAAGACCGGCTGGCCGAAATCGACGACTACGTGGCCTACCTCAACCAGCTGGCCGACCCCGTGCTGGCCGCGGTGCCCGCCGACGTGGCGGTAACCGTGCTGGGCTTTTCGCAGGGTGCTGCCACCGTCAGCCGCTGGCTGGCCCGGGCCCGCTTCCGCCCCGCCCGGCTGGTGCTCTGGGCCGGCGCTTTCCCTCCGGATATGGATTTCCCCGTGGCTACCGGCCTGCTGCGGCAGCTGCCCGTGACGCTGGTCTGCGGCGACCAGGACCCGTTTATCAGCCCCGATGAGCTCACCCGGCAGCAGCAGTTTTTGCAAAGCCTGGGCGTGGAACCCGAAGTGCTGTCCTTCGTGGGCAAGCACGGAATGAATGCCGCCCTCCTGCAGCAGCTGCACCAGCGCCTGGCTTAGCTTCGCCGTCCTGGCAAGGCGGTGCTGTAGCAGTCGGCTCGCGGGAATACAGAAAGCGCCTTTCAGCAGCAAGCCCTGCCGCGGGAGTGCGGCAGGGCTTGCTGGATTGCCTGTTCTTTCTTCGGGGTCCAGGACGCACAGCGGCGGCCTGCGCCAGAGCTGCCTTATGCTTACTCCCGGCGAATGAGCGTGGCGGCGCCCTGGGCGCCGGCAAACACGGTTATTTCGGCAATGTGCACGTTGGCGGGCCGCGTCACCATAAACTGGATGACCTCGGCAATGTCTTCCGGCCTGAGCGGGTCGTAGCCTTCGTACACCTTGGCGGCCCGGGCCGCGTCGCCCTTGAAGCGCACCTGCGAAAACTCGGTTTCCACCGCGCCGGGATTTACCTCCGCCACCCGGATGTGCAGGGGCAGCAGATCAATCCGCATGGCCTTCGACAGCGCCGCTACGGCCGCTTTCGAGGCGCAGTACACGTTGCCGTTGGCGTACACCTCGTGGCCGGCAATGGAGCCGATGTTGATGATGTGCCCCCGCTGCCGCTCCTTCATGCCCGGCAAAATCGCCTGGCTCACGTTGAGCAGCCCTTTCACATTGCTGTCGAGCATCTCGTCCCAGTCGCTGGGGTTGCCATCCTGAATGGGAGCCAGCCCGTGCGCGCCGCCGGCGTTGTTGACCAGCACGTCCACCGTCTGAAAATCCGGGGGCAGGCTGGCCACGGCGGCAGTCACGGCGGCCCGGTCGCGCACGTCGAAGGTCAGGATGTGGACCGGCGTGGGGGCCAGCTGCCGGGCCAGCTCCTCCAGCCGCTCGCGCCGCCGCCCGGTGATGATCAGCTGAAAGCCCGTCTGGGCCAGCGCCACGGCCGTAGCCCGGCCAATTCCGGAGGATGCCCCGGTTACGAAAGCAGTACGAGTCATGGGGCGGGCGGGCAGCCGCTATTCAATGTTCAGATACAGCGTGACGGTGTTGCTCTTCATGCTCTGCAGGCTGCGGCTGTACACGTCGTTGCCGGGCTCCAGCATATTGGTGAGGCCGTGGGAAAAGCGCAGCTCGGGCGCAAACTTGAACAAAGGGTAAAAAAGGTCCATGCCCACGCCGTACTCAATGGCGACGTCGCTGGCGGAAGCGCGCAGCAGGTTGCGGGCCGGGTCCTTGCGCCGGTTGCCCACGCCCACGCTGGATCTGATGCCGCCCACCACGTACACCCGCGAGTTGCGGCGGCGGTCCGACTTAAACTTGAGCAGCAGCGGCAGGTCGATCTGGGTGCCGCCGACTTCCTGGGTCAGAATGGAATCGGCGGGCGAGTAGCCGAAGGGCTTGAACTCGACCTGCCGGGTAATGAAGCTGGCCCCGGGCAGAAAGCGCAGGTTGAAGTTGGAAGCCAGGCGCACATCGGCAATAAAGCCCACCGACAGGCCCGGACTCACAATGGAGTTGGCCGACACGTTGCGCGCCTGCGTGTAGGCCGCCGACTGCTCAATCTTGTAGCGGGAGAAGTTCGGCCCGATGTACATGCCGGGGTGGAACCACTTGTCATCGTAGCCGGGCAGGTTATCCACCGTAATGGACTTCACCTGCCCCTTGCTGCCTTTGCTGGCCCGGCCCGATTTCTGGGCCTGCGCCGCCAGCGGTACCGCCAGGGCGGCCAGCGCCACCAGAACGATACGGCCTATTTTTGGGCCGTGTAAATGGAGCTTATGCCGAACGTGAGGGGTTGCCATGCAGGGGTTTTAAAGCCGACGTTTTGGAGGATAGCCAGGAAATCCGGGCCATCCGGGAAAGCCTGTACCGACTCGGGCAAGTAGGTGTAGGCAGCGCGGTCCTTGGAAATCAGCTTGCCAAAGACCGGCAGAATACGCTTGAAGTAGAAGTTGTACGCCTGCTTCATGGGAAAGGCCGTGGGCTTGGAAAACTCCAGAATCACCACTTTGCCGCCGGGCCGCAGCACCCGGTGCATCTCCCGGAGCCCTTTCTGCAGGTTCTCAAAGTTACGCACTCCGAACGACGCGGTTACCGCATCGAAGTGGTCATCGGGAAACGGCAGACTTTCGGAGTCGCCCAGCTCCAGCTGAATGCGGTGCGTGAGGCCCTTCTGCACCAGCTTGCGCCGTCCTACCTCCAGCATGCCTTCCGAGATATCCACGCCCGTAACCTGGGTTTCGGGCGAGAGGCGCAGGCTTTCGATGGCGAAGTCGGCGGTGCCGGTGGCAATGTCCAGGATGCGGGCCGGGCGCAGGGCCGTCAGCTCACTCACGGCCTTGCGGCGCCAGTAAATGTCGGTGCCGGCGCTCAGGAAGTGGTTCAGGAAGTCGTACTTGCCCGCGATGCTGTTGAACATCTGGGCAACCTGCGACTTCTTGCCGGCGGCATCATCTTTATAGGGAACAACGGACATACTTCTGAGGCGAAGAACGGAAGAAACGGGGCAGAATTGCCCAAACATAACGCCGCGCGCCGCATTATGTTGAAAAAAAACGGGCCGGGCAAAATGCCCGGCCCGTTTCAGGCTAGCTGACAGACAGTTTAGTCGTTGTCGGTCTTTACTTTAGTTTTCTCACCGCTGGCGTCCTTGGTCTTCGCGTCGATGGTACCGTCTTTGGTCTTGGTCTTCGACTCTTCGCCATCGGGGCCTTTGGCTTTCACTTTCACCTTGTCGCTGTCCTCGTCCACCTTGGTTTTCACCTTGGTGCCGTCGGCCATCTTCACTTTGCTCTTCCCGGGCTGCAGCGGAGCAGCCGTGGTGGTAGAGGTACCGGTCGACATCGTCCCGGTGCTCATACCAGTACCGGTACCGGTACCGGTCGAGGTACCAGCACCAGGATTCAGCGTCGGCATCGACTCACCTTCCTTCAGAATCGGACGGAACTCCACGCGGCGGTTCAGTTGCATGTTCTCCGGCGAATCGTTCGGGGCATCCGGACGACGCTCGCCGTAGCTCACGGTCGTCATACGGGTTTCGGTGATACCGTTTTTCTTCAGGTAGTTGTAGGCGGCATCCGCGCGGTTCTGGCCCAGCACAATGTTGTACTCGTCCGTGTTGCGGCTGTCGCAGTGGCCTTCAATCGAAATGTTCAGGCCGGGATTAGCCTTCAGAATGCCGCTGATGTTGTTCAGCTCGCGGATCGACTCCGGACGCAGCTTGTACTTGTCGGTATCGAAGTAGATCTTCTTCAGACCAGCAAAGCCGGTATTGGTAGTATCGACGTAGGGAACGTAGAAGTTCTTCTCAATGACGGTTGAGTCATTGGTCGAAATCGGCACGGCAAACTCCTCGGTCGTGATGTTCTTGCCATCCTTCGAAACCGCTACCTGGTAGGTACGGCCCGAAAGCACGCTTACCTGATAGTCGCCGGTTACGGGCTTGGTCACGTCGCGGTAGCTCAGAGCCGTCTTGTCGGCCTGGGTACCATTGAACACCAGTTCTACGCCCGGAATAACCGTGCTGTCGCGCATGGTGAACACCTTACCGCGGATGATGGCGTTCTTGATGTAGTTGATGGTGTAGATGTCCTTCTCCCCGTAGCCGCCAATGCGGTAGCTCGACAGGTAAGCGTAGCTGCCATCCGGGCTCAGGCGGTAGTACGTGTCGTCATCGGGCGTGTTGATGGGGTAGCCCATGTTCTCGGGCGTGCCCCACTTGCGGCCGATTTCGTCGTACTCCGACTTGAAGATGTCGTAGCCGCCCATCGTGTTATGACCCCGCGAGCTGAAGTACATCGTCTTGCCGTCCTTGCTCAGGTACGGGCTGTCATCATCAAACTTGGTGTTGATGACCCCACCGACCGACTTAGGCTCACCCCAGTCGCCGCCAGCCTGCCGGGTAGCGGAATAGATGTCCAGCGTGTTGTCTTCGGAGAACTTGCTTGTGGAGAAGAAAATCGTCAGGCCATCGGGCGTGATGAAGGCATCCGACTCGAAGGCTTTCGAGTTGATATTGTTATTCAGCTTCTTGGGAGCCGTCCAGTCGCCACCGGCTTTCTCGGAGTAGAAAACGTCCCCGTTCTCGTCCTGCCGGTACAGCAGCATCTTCTGGTCGTTGTCGAACACTTGGATCGAGGCGTCGTGGCCTTTGCCGTTGAGCACGCCGCTCAGCGAACGGGGCTTTTCCCAGTTCTCATCGTCCACGCGCTTGGCTTCGAAGATATCCTCGAAGTATTCGCCGTCGGAAGCAATGTTGCCCTTGTCGGTGCTGGCCGTGTTGCCGGCGCCGGTTACACTTTCTCCCCGCGAGGTAAATAGCAGCATCTTGTCGTCAGCCGAGATTACCGGGCTGTGCTCCGAGAAGCTGGTGTTGATCGTAGGACCCAGGTTCTTTACAAAGATGTCTTTAGGGCTGTTGAACTGCACTTTGGCGTTTTTGCTGTGCTGAATCAACTGCGCCAGCGCCATTTTGCGGGTGTCCTTCTTCTTCAGCGTGGCGTTGTAGGCCTGGAAGTGAGAAATAGCCTCGTCAAAGTTATAGTTCAGGTGGTCCACGCGGCCCAGCCAGTACTCCACATCTTTCGACACTTTCGGTTTCAACCGCTGCGCCTTGTAGATATAGTCGCTGGCTTTTTCCTTGTCAAAGGACATGTAGGCGATACCGGCGCGGAACAGAGCCAATGCATTATTGGGCTCCTTAGCCAGTACCTGCTCGTAGAAGGGAATCGAGGCCCGGTAGTTTTCTTGCTCAAAGTACTTGTTGCCAGTCTTCAGCTGCTTGCGGCTGCTCTGGGCCAGGGCAGGTTGGGCCACGGCCGCGGCAAGAGCGAAGGCGCAAGAGGCTTTCAATAACCTTCTGACTAAGTTGTCCATTTTAGGAGGGGTTTGGGAATAAGGAGTTGCAGGGAGGTTCACAGAAACCGCGGCCACCCGTTGCGGCTGCCGTTTTTAAGAGTTGCCTCTTATACTGAAAACCCGTTCCAGGGTTAAGCCAGCCAACTGTTTTTCTAGCGGTAGAAGCCAAAAAGGGATTTCAACTGGTCACTGGTCGATGCTTCACACCGCACGGAACAAGGCGAGTTGCGGGCAAAGATAGAAATTTTATAATACGACCTTTGCCACATCCAATTATGAAAAAAACTTTACTCAAGCTACATTTTAGCGGGTTATGCGAGCTTCCCTTATCACTGCAGACAGGGTGTAAACCGCGCAAATATAGTTGTGCTTTATAAATAACAAGGGTTTTTAAAGAAAATTTATCATTCGGGCGCCCCGGCCCATTCCCTTACCTTTGCAACTGAACCTCGTTTTTTCCGCTTATGATTATCCGCGAAGCCAAATTTCTGATGAGCAACTCGCGCGTTGACCAGTGTCCGCCGCCCGTGCTGCCCGAATACGCCTTCATCGGCCGTTCCAACGTGGGTAAGTCCTCCCTGATTAATATGCTCACGGGGCAGAAAGGCCTGGCCAAGACCTCCTCCCTACCCGGCAAAACCCAGCTGATCAACCACTTTCTGATCAACGACGCCTGGTATCTGGTCGACTTGCCCGGCTACGGCTACGCCAAGGTCAGCAAAGACTCCCGGGCCGCCTGGATGAAGATGATCAACTATTATATGCGGCGGCGGGAAAACCTGGCCTGCGTGTTCGTGCTGATCGACTCCCGCCACGAGCCCCAGCAGCCCGACCTCGATTTCATGGAAGGCCTCGGGACGCAGGGCGTACCATTTGTGATGGTCTTTACCAAAGCCGACAAGCAGTCCGGCTCCCGGACCCAGCAGAATGTGGTTTCGTACCTGGAGAAGATGGGCGAAAGCTGGGATGAGCTGCCGCGGCACTTCATCACGTCGGCGGAAGAGAAAACGGGCCGCACCGAGATTCTATCCTTTATAGAGGAGGTAAACCGGCAACTGGCCCAAACGGCGGAGAATGCGTAGATTGGCCCCGTAATTGCCAACGCCCCTGCCGCAACTTCCCTCCTCCTTTTCTCAGTTTTCTTCTCCGGTTTTTCCCATGAAAAAAATCACGTTTGTGCTGGCCCTGGGCCTGTTGGCCGGAGCTGCCCCGGCATTTGCGCAAAAAACCAAAATAAAAATCAAAGGCGACGCGCCGACCCCCGAGCTGACGACTCCTGCGCCGGCGGAAGAGCCAGGTGTGGAAAGCGTTCCGAAGCCCGCCCGCCCAAAAGTGATTCCGGTAGCCGAGTACTACGAGGGCGGCCAGACGGCCATGTATGAGTTCATCGACAAGCAGCTGACTTACCCGATCATGGCCCGCCGCAACCGGATTCAGGGCACCTGCATCGTGAGCTTCACGCTGAACACGGATGGCACGATGTCGGGCATCAAGCTGGTGAAAAACATCGGGGGCGGCTGCGGCGAAGAAGCGCTGCGCATCACCCGCCTGCTCAAGTTCAACAAGCCCGACTACGCCGTGCTGACCAGCCTGCCCATCGCCTTTAAGCTGCCAGCCCCCGGCCAGGCGGCTGCCGCAGCCGAATAACTTCGCATTTTCTTACCCAACTGCTTTTTCTATGCCCTACGACCTGAAGGAAATTGCCGCCATCAGCGGAATGCCCGGCCTCTACCGCCTTGTGAGCCCAACCCGGGCCGGCGTTATCGTGGAATCCCTTGCCGAGAACGGCAAACGCTCCGTGGCCTCGGCCCGCAACAAGGTGTCATTGCTCCAGGAGATTTCCATCTACACCCAGGATTACGACCAGACGGTGCCCCTGACGGAGGTATTTGACCGCATCTACCAGAAGTTCGGCACCGACCTCGCCGTAACCAACAAATCGGAAGACCGCGACCTGGCCGCCTTTATGGGCGACATCATCCCCGATTACGACCGGGAGCGGGTGTACATGTCCGACATCAAAAAGCTGGTTTCGTGGTACAAAGCCGTGAGCGGCCGCCTTGAGTACCAGGCGCCGGTAGCCGAGGAAACTCCTGAAGCCAGTGCTGATTCTGCGGGGGATGCCAAACCCAAAGCCAAGAAAAAGGCCGCTAAAGAGGATGTGCCGGCCGATGACGAAGCCCTGAGCACCGCGGGCATCATCCCGGCCAAGCCGGAAGCCACCGAGCCCATCAACCCGGAAATCACCGAGGAGCAGCCCGCCAAAAAAGGCAAGAAGAAAGCGGAGTAGCTTCGCTTCTGGCAAACACAAAAAAGGCTTCCCGCTCAGCGGGAAGCCTTTTTTGTGTTTGCCGTTTCGGCTATTTCAGCGCCTCGGCGGTGGCATCAGTAAATTCGCGGGCCATAAACTCCTCGGCTTTTTCTACCAGCTCGGTGGAGCCGATAAACAGCGGGCACCGGTCGTGCAGGCCTTTGGGCTCCAGCTCCATGGTGCGGTTGCGGCCGTCGCTGGACTTGCCGCCGGCCTGCTCCACAATGAAGGCCAGGGCGTTGCACTCGTACATCAGACGCAGCTTGCCGGCCGGGTTCTTTTGGGTGGCCGGGTAGATGTAGATGCCGCCCTTGAGCAGGTTGCGGTGGAAGTCGGCGACCAAAGAGCCGATGTAGCGGGCCGAGTAGCCCTGCTGCTTGCAGTGGGCAATGTAGCCCGCCATGGCTTCGGAGAAATGGTCCGAGCTGCCCTCGTTGACGGAATAGACGCTGCCGGTTTTGGGCGAGGTAATCTGGGGGTGCGAGAGGAAGAACTCCCCCAGCGACGGCTCGTAGGTGAAGCCGTTGACGCCGTTGCCGGTCGTGTACACCATCATGGTGCTGGAGCCGTAAATCACGTAGCCGGCCGCAACCTGGTTGGTGCCGGTCTGCATGCAGTCCTGGGCTGTGCCCTCGGTGCCGGTGGCCGACACGCGGCGGTAGATGCTGAAGATGGTGCCGATGCTCACGTTCACGTCGATGTTCGAAGAGCCGTCGAGCGGGTCGATGGCTACCACGTACTTGCCCTGCACGTTGCCGGTCTGAATCATCTCCTCGTCTTCTTCGGAAATGATGGTGCACACCTCGCCCCCGTTGCGCAAAGCCCGGATGAAGCGGATGTTGGCGATGACGTCGAGCTTCTGCTGCTCCTCGCCCTGCACGTTGCGGTTGCCGTAGGCCCCGGCAATGTCGATCAGGCCGGAGCGATTGATTTCGCGGTTGACGATTTTGGCCGCCAGGGCAATGTCGCGCAGCAGCTGCGAAAGCTCCCCGGTGGCGTAGGGAAAGTCTTCCTGCTTGCGCATGATAAAGCGGTCGAGGGTAGTACCGACGGGCAGGGCCAGTTTGTTGTGATCCATAAAAGGGGTGGGAAAATGAGCAGTGGGACTGGCCTACAAAACTAAGCTTTTTCGCCACATCTGCGGCCGGCTGCCTACTTTTGGCGCATGCAGCAACAGCACGCACTGAGGGTTTACAAGTTCGGCGGCGCCTCCGTAAAGGACGCCGCCGCCATCCGGAATCTGATGGAAATCGTTCGGGAGCAGCGGCGCCAGGGGCCACTGCTGGTCGTCGTCTCGGCCATGGGCAAGACCACCAATGCGCTGGAAGAAATCTTTCGGCTGGCTTACGCCGGGCAGGCCTACGCGCAGCCGCTCACTACGCTCGAAGCGTTTCACCGCACGACTGCCCGGGAGCTGGCAGCCGGCTTTGGGCCCCACACGGAGGCCGCTATCCAAGAGGCCTTTGATGGGGCCTTCCAGGACCTGGCAGCCCGGTTGGCGGGCGTCAGCGCGCAGCGGGAGTACGATGAGCAATACGACCAGATTGTGAGCTTCGGCGAGCTGCTGGCTTCCCAGCTGATTGCCTGCGCGCTGAACGACGAGCAGCCCACGCGCTGGCTGGACTGCCGGCCCCTGCTGCGTACGGATGCGTGCTGGCGCGAGGCCCGCCTCGACTGGCTGGCTACCGAAGCCCAGCTGCGGACGGCCGTCCCCAAGCTGCTGCGCGAGGTGAACGTGCTGGTCACCCAGGGCTTCGTGGGCGGCACCGCCGGCGGCGCCACCACCACGCTGGGCCGGGAAGGCTCCGACTACACCGCCGCCATCTTCGCCTACTGCCTGCAGGCCGGGTCGGTGACCATCTGGAAGGACGTGGCGGGCCTGCTCAATGCCGACCCCAAGTTCTTCGCCGACACGGTGCGCTACCCGGAAATCAGCTACCAGGAAACCATCGAAATGGCGTACTACGGGGCGTCGGTTATTCATCCCAAAACGATAAAGCCCCTGGCCGTGCGGCAGATTCCGCTGTTTGTGAAGTCGTTTCTGGACCCCACGGCGGCCGGCACCCGCATCGGGGAAGGCCGCCACGCGCTGCTGGCCCCCGCGTTTATCCGCAAGTCCGGGCAGTGCCTGATTTCCTTTGAGTCCAAGGACCTGACCTTCATTTCGGAGGAAAACCTGCAGGTGATTTTCGGGGCCCTGGCGCAGGTGCGGCTCAAGATCAACATGATGCAGAACTCGGCCATTTCCTTCTCGGTCTGCACCGACCTGGTGGCGCACCGCCTGGAAAAGCTGTTGGCCCTGTTGCGGGAGCAGTTCACCATTCACTACAATACCGGGCTGGAGCTGTACACCATCAGGAACTACGACCCGGCCAGTATCCGGCGGCTGACGGCCGGCCGGGAGGTCCTGCTCGAGCAGCGCAGCCGGCAGACCCTGCAGGTGGTGTGCCGCGGGGGCAGTGAGTTTGTGCAGTAGCCCCACCGGTGAGTATCCTCACCGCTTTCGGCCCGGCCCGCGTCAGGCCCGGCGTGCCGGCTGCTGCACTACCCGGATTAGCATACATTTTCATAAAACACTGTTTTTGTGAATTTTACTGGCACCTATATCTAGCAGCAGTAGATGTATAAAAATAGCTTTTTGCAGCGGCGCGCGGAAGCTCATTCAGCTCGGGGCGGAAAGAATTTACGGTCCTGCGCCAAACCTTTTAGCGCGGTTTTTCCTTCTACCACTACCTTTGTGGAGAATCATTCTTACCTGTGTCATCACTTTCTGAGCCTTCATTTGCTGCTTTGCCGCCCGACCGGAGCGCCGAAATCCTCCGCGACCGCCTGGCTGGTACCGGCCTGCGGGCCACCCGGCAGCGCCTCGTGATTCTGGAAAGCCTGCTGCTGCTGCCCGGTCACCCCACTGCCGAGCAGGTGCACCGCCAGGTGCGGGCCACCCAGCCGCTGCTCTCGCTCGGCACGGTTTACAAGACGCTCGACAGCTTCGTGGCCGCCGGGCTGGTGCGCCGCGTGGCGGCGGCCCAGGGCGCGGCCCGCCGCTTCGACGCCGACTGCTCGGCCCACCACCATCTGCACTGCACCGCCACCCAGGAAATCATCGACTACTGCGACCCGCAGCTCGACGCGCTGCTCCAGAAGTTCTTTGCCGCCCGGGGCCTGCCCGGCTTTCAGCCCCGCACGTTTTCGCTGCATATTACCGGCACCAAAACCTGAGCGCTGCGATGTGCTATAGCCTCTCCCCTCCAAGCTCTCAGTTCTAAAATCTCAGTTCATCAGTACCCTTTTTCACTTTTTACATTTTCAACATGGCAGTTCTCGTTGGCAAGCGTGCTCCTTCTTTCAAGGCTACGGCCGTCATTGATAGCGAATTCGAAGAGGATTTCTCCCTCGACCGCTACCTGGGCAAGAAGCACGTTATCTTCTACTTCTACCCCGCCGACTTCACCTTCGTGTGCCCTACCGAAATCATTGCGTTCCAGGACCGGCTGGCCGATTTTGAGGCCAAAGGCGTGGCCGTCGTGGGGTGTTCGACCGATACGCACTTCTCCCACTTCGCCTGGCTGCAGACGCCCCGCGACAACGGCGGCATTCAGGGCGTCACCTACCCGCTGGTGGCGGATTCTACCAAAACCATTGCCTCCAACTACGACGTGCTCGGGGGCCATTACGACTACAACGAGGCCGGGGAAATGACCTTCGTCGGCTCGCCCCAGGCCTACCGCGGCCTGTTCCTGATTGATAAGGACGGCATCGTGCGCCACCAGGTCGTCAACGACGGCCCGCTGGGCCGCAGCATCGACGAAGCCATGCGCATGGTCGATGCCCTGCAGTACTTCGAGGTGAAAGGGGAGGTCTGCCCCGCCAACTGGGAAGAAGGCAAGGAAGGCATGGAAGCCACCCGCGAAGGCGTGGCCAGCTACCTCGGCAAGCAGGGCGCCCACTAAGCGCCGGCCGCGGCCCGTAATAAAGCCCGTGACAAGCCCCAGCCATTCGGTTGGGGCTTTTTTCGTTTCCCCGCTGCCAAACGCCTATTTTTGTCGGGCCGGCCGGATTTTTTCCGGCTCCCGGCCCCCAGCTCTTAGCACCCGGATTTGCTTTTTCTTTACAACATCGGCCTGTGGCTGTACGCCCTGCTCCTGCGCCTGCTGGCGCCCTGGGTGCCCAAAGCCGCGCAGTGGACCGCTGGCCGCCGCGGGCTGCTGGCCCACATCCGGCAGACGCTGCTGGCTGAGACGGCGCCGCGGGTATGGTTTCACTGCGCCTCGCTGGGCGAGTTTGAGCAGGGCCGGCCCCTGCTGGAGGCTTACCGGCAGCAGTACCCCGGCCATAAGCTGGTGCTGACGTTCTTCTCGCCCTCGGGCTATGAAATCTGCCAGGGCTGGCCGGGGGCCGACTACATCTTCTACCTGCCCCTCGACACGGCCGCCCACGCCCGCGCTTTTCTGGACGCGGTGCAGCCCCGGCTGGTGGTGTTTGTGAAGTACGAGTTCTGGTACCACTTCCTGACCGAGCTGCACCGGCGCCGGGTGCCCACCATCTGCGTATCAGCCATTTTCCGGCCCGGGCAGGCTTTCTTCAAGCCCTGGGGCGGCCTTTTCCGCCGTATGCTGGGGAGCTTCACCCACATTTTCACTCAGAACGAAGCCTCCACCGAGCTGCTCCGCCGCATCGGCATTACCCGGGTCAGCACGGCCGGCGACACGCGCTTCGATACCGTGGTGGCCACGGCCGCGGCACCGCCGAAAACGCTGCCTGTGCTGACGGCTTTCGTGGCCGACGGCGCCCCGGTACTGGTGGTAGGCAGCAGCTGGCCCGCGGATATTGCGGTGCTCACCCCCGCCCTGCGCACCCTGGCACCCACGGCCCTGCGCGTGCTTGTGGCCCCGCACGAGCTGCACGAAGCCGGCCTGCAGCAGGTGGAAGCCGTGCTGCCGGGCCGCGTGCTGCGCTACTCCCGGGCCACGGCCGACACGGCCCCGGCCGCGCGGATTCTGCTCATCGACTCCATCGGGCTGCTGCGGGAGCTGTACCGCTACGGGACGCTGGGCTACGTGGGCGGCGCCTTCGGCAAGGGCCTGCACAACACCCTGGAGGCGGCCGTTTTTGGGCTGCCGCTGCTGTTCGGGCCGAATTTCCAGAAGTTTGAGGAGGCCAAAGACCTGGTGCAGCGCGGCGGCGCCGACGCGGTAAAGGACGCGGAGGAGCTGGAAACGGCTCTGAAGTTTCTGGTCTACAACCCCGCCCAGCGCCTGCCCATCGTGGCCCGAAACCGGGAGTACGTCCGGGCCCAGGCCGGTGCTACGAGCACCATCATGCGCTGGCTGGGCAAAGAATCGTCATTGTGAGCAGAGCGCAGCAATGACGGCTACAACTTCACAATTTCACCACTTCCCCTCATGACCGGCATCGTAATCAAATCTACCGGCTCGTGGTACCTCGTGCGCGAAACGGCTACCGGGCTGCTGCACCGCTGCCGGCTGCGGGGCAAATTCAAGAACAAGAACCTCAAGGTCAGCAACCCGCTGGCCGTGGGCGACCAGGTCGACTTCACTGTGGAGGAGCAGACCGAGGGCGCGGGCGTAATTCACCACATCGAGCCGCGGCGCAACTACATCATCCGCCGCTCGGTGCACAAGAGTGAGCACGCCCATATTGTGGCGGCCAACCTCGACCTGGCCCTGCTGGTCGTCACGCTGGTGTCGCCGGCCACCTCGTTTGGGTTTATCGACCGGTTTCTGGTTACGGCCGAGGCCTACCAGATTCCCGTGCGGCTTATCTTCAACAAGGTGGACCTCTACGACGAGGAGCTGGCGGGCTACCAGGAGCAGATTCTGAAAATGTACCGCCGCACCGGCTACGAGGGCCTGCGCTGCTCGGCCCACACCGGCGAGGGCCTGGCCGAAATCGACGCGCTGCTCGATGGCAAGGTCACGCTGCTGTCGGGGCACTCGGGGGTGGGCAAGAGCACCCTCATCAACGCGCTGGTGCCCGATCTGGACATCAAAACCGCCGAAATCAGCCAGTTTTCCGACAAGGGCGTGCACACCACCACCTTCGCCGAAATGCTGGAAGTGCGCCCCGCCACCTACATCATCGACACGCCCGGCATTAAGGAGCTGGGCTTGGTCGACATTCCGCCCGCCCAGCTGGCCCACTACTTTCCCGAGATGCGCGCCCTGCTCAACCAGTGCCGCTACCACAACTGCCAGCACGTGCACGAGCCCGGCTGCGTGGTGCGCGAAGCCGTGGACAAAGGCAAGATTGCCCTGCCCCGCTACGACAGCTACCTGAGCATGCTCGCCGGCCAGGACAACCGGCACTAGCGGCCGGCGGCCCTTCGGGGGCCAAATGCTCACACCCCACAAGAACAGCCTGGCCGGCTGCTTTTGTGGGGCGTAAGCTTAAGTGGGCTACGGGCGCCGTCGGGGGCGGGTGCCACCGATCCGCGCCGCCGCTAGTGGGTGATGGTGTACTGATGGGGCGGGCCGCTGCTGCCCACCACCGTGGCGCTGACTTTATCGAGCTGAATAACCGCATCCGTGTATACGAAGGAAGGCGGCCCATACGTCACCCGGGAGAAGCTGCTGCGGAACTGCTCGGCCTCGCGCGGGGCTACCTTAACGCGGTAGCTCACGGTTGGGAACAGGGCCGACCCCAACGTATAGTATTCCGTATCCGCGTTGTACTCCTTCAGCGTAAAGTTCGACCAGTCGGCGGCGTTGCCGTAGCTCTTGAGCAGCAAGGCCAGGCCTTCCTCCTGGAATACCTTCATCTGCTCCGCCTTGCGGGCCATCCGCGCCTCAAAGTCGGCCGTTTTCTCAAACTCGCCTTTGCGGCTCCATTTCTCAAAGTTGTACTGGGCATAGGACCCGATACGAATGGCCGTGCCGGGTACCTGCCAGATCTTGAGCGTGCCGTCGCGGCTCACGCTGGCCAGGCTGGTGCCGTCGGGGCTGAAAGCCAGGTTCTCAACTTCGGCCGTGTGCAGCTCCCCGGACAAGTCCTGGACCAGCATGCCCGTCACCATATCCCAAACGCGCACCTTCCGGTCGCCGCCACCGGTGGCAATCAGCTGCCCGTCGGGGCTGAAGCAGGTGGCCCACACATCGGAGACGTGCGCGGGAAACACGCGGACGGTCCGCTGGACTTTCAGGTCCCATAGGCGAGCCGTATTGTCCCAGGCGCCACTTACCACATACTTGCCGTTGGGCGAGTAGCGCGCATCCCACACCTCATCGGTGTGGCCCGACAGTACCATTTTGGGTTCCCAGGTGGCCGTGTCCCAGATGCGCAGCGCGTGGTCGCCACTGGCCGTGAGCACCTCCGAGCCATCGGGGCTAAACGCGACCGACGTGACGTTGCCGGTACGGCCCTTCGCCGTTTTGGCCCGGTCGTAGGCCGTGGGCACGGGGGGCGCATCGGCGGCCGCCGGGGCTTTGAGCGAGGCCAGTCGCTGCCCGCTGAACGTATCGAAGACCAGGGCCTGCCCATCCCAGCCCGCACTGGCCAGCCGCTTGCTATCGGGGCTGAAGGCCACGTCGCGCACATAATCGGTGTGGTCCGTGTTTTTACGAAGGAGCTCCCCGGTGATGGCATCCCACAGCATCAGTGCGTGATCAACGCCGCCCGAGGCAATATAGCGGCCATTGGGGCTGAACTTCACGCAGACCACATCGTCGGTGTGGCCTTTCAGCGTGAGCGCCGGCTGGCGGGTAGCCACGTCGTACACCACAATGTCGCGGCCCAGGCCGCAGGTGACGAGGCGTTTGCCATCGGGGCTGTAGTCGACGCCCAGCAGGGCGGCCTTGGTTTTGATGTCGCCCTGTAGCCAGGAGCTGACTGCGGGGGCAGGGGTAGTCGTCTGGGCCTGGACGCCAGCGCTGTACAGAAGCGCTGCGCCAAGGGCAGCGCGGAGCAGAGCAGAGGATTTGAGGAGCATAAGCAAGTGGCAAAAGGGGTGTGTAAAAGTGTGCAAGCGGGTTAGTAGAGCCCTCCCACCCGGCGGTCGGGCAGGTCGGGCAGATCCGGCAGCGTGAGCGGGGAGCGGTGTTCGGTGGAAGTTGTGTCGGTGAGGGCCTGCAGAAAGGCAATGAGCTGGGCTTCCTGCTGCGGCTGCAGCGGGTGCGTGAGCTGTAGCTGGTGAAACGGACTGCGGATGGCCTGCGCCAGCGTAGCGGCCTGACCATCGGCGCCGTAGGGCGGCGTAACGGCCACGTTGCGCAGGGTCGGGGTTTTCACCCATTCGCCGGGTCGTACCTCGTGGCGCTGCCCGTCGCGGAAGGAGGAGCCGGCATGGCAGCCCGCGCAACCCAGCCGGGCGAGGGAAAACAGCTGCTGGCCCGCCTGAGCCGCCGCGGGCAGGGACCGGCCACGCCGCCGGGCCACATCGTAGGGGGCATCGCGGCTGCGCAGGCTTTCGACGTACGCCGTCAGGGCCGCATTAATCGTGGCCTCCCCGATCGGGGCGTGTAGGGCCTGATCAAACCAGTGGCAATACAGGGAGCTTTGATTCAGCCGGGCCGTAATCAGAGCGTAGCTGCTGCCCATCTCCACGGGGCTGCTGATAACCTGGCGAATCACCTCGCTCATCGTGGTGGCCCGCCCGTCGTGGAAGTAGCGACGCTGGCCGGCCGCATTAAGCAACGTAGGCGCGTTACGGCCCACGTTGGCCGTAAAGCGCAGGGCCCGGGAGGTAATGCGGTGGTCAGTGAAGGCTTTGTCAGGCCGGTGGCAGGAAGCACAGCTCCGTTTGCCGTTGATAGAAAGCGCCGGCTCGAAGAACAACACCTTGCCCAGCGCCCGGAGGGCAGCCCGGTTAACTGGCTTGCCCTCCGGGCGCTGGGAGGAAGCAGAGCACCCAGATATAATTAATCCCAGAAAGAGAATCAGTATCCAGCCATATGAGGCAGAGGAGAGCCGCATTGTTTTGTTTAATATTTCGCATTGCAAACATAAACAAATAAACCGGGCTACCAAGACTCCATTTGGCGAATAGGGCTCATTACTCGTCAAATGGCCGGTTTAGCTGGATGAACGCGGCTGTAACCGGTATTGGATAAATACCTGTACCGTCATTTGCCCGCAAAGCGCTGATCCAGGAGCCTGTTTTATGAATATACAAGTAATACCACCTACCTGACCGGCCTCCTGAACTGGTCGACATTCCGCCCGCCCAGCTGGCCCACTACTTTCCCGAGATGCGCGCCCTGCTCAACCAGTGCCGCTACCACAACTGCCAGCACGTGCACGAGCCCGGCTGCGTGGTGCGCGAAGCCGTGGACAAAGGCAAGATTGCCCTGCCCCGCTACGACAGCTACCTGAGCATGCTCGCCGGCCAGGACAACCGGCACTAAATAAGTACCTGAGCCTTTCTTTGGGCTACAAGTCCTGCCAAAAAAAAGCCCCGCTATACCAGCGGGGCTTTTTTCAATCACCGGGAAAAACCGGGGGCTACATGGCCGGGGCCGGGGGCAGCAATACCTGGTCGATAACGTGGGTAACGCCGTTGCTGGACACCACGTCGGCAATCTGCACGGTGGCGTTGTTGATCATCACCTTGCCGTCTTTCAGGGCTACTTTGATTTTCTCACCGTTCACGGTGGTCAGCTCCTGCCCGTCTTTCAGGTCGGCGGCCAGCAGGCGGCCGGCAATGACGTGGTAGGTCAGCACGCCTTTGAGCTTCTCTTTGCTTTCGGGCTTCATCAGGCCATCCAGGGCGCCTTTGGGCAGTGAGATGAAAGCCGAGTTGGTGGGGGCAAATACCGTGAACGGGCCGGGGCCGCTCAGCGTCCCGCCCAGATCAGCCGCCGATATGGCTTTTACCAGGGTGCTTACGCTGGCGGCCTGTACGGCGTTCTGGATGATGGTCTTGTCGGGGGTCATGGCCACGCCATCTACCATTACGCCGTCGGGGTTGCCCATGCGGGCCGAGTCGGTCGACATGTTGGCCGAGTCAGCCACGATGGCGGCGTCGGTGGCGGTGGTGGTTTCGGTGGTGGCAGTGTCGCCGCAGCTGCTGAGGCCGGCAGCCAGTAATACGGCGGCACTCAGGGCAAACGAGGCGTGGCGGAAGGTCTTTTTCATCGGACGCGGAAAGGGGGTTGAGGTTGGTTGAGTGGGGCCAATATCGGGATATTCAGCTTCCGATATGGTAGGAAGTGCTAACGAAACTCGGTTTTAGATCGGATGTTTCGGCCGCAGCCGAAATGGCTACCTTTGCCCCCGGCGGCGTATAGCCGACATTCTCCTTCCTTTAACATCCCCTCCGCATGAAAACTGCCGAAATCCACACCAGCAAAGGCGTCATGAAAGTCGAGTTCTACGACCAGGACGCGCCCAACACCGTCAAGAACTTCACCGACCTGGCCCAGAAAGGCTTCTACGACGGCCTCAAGTTTCACCGCGTCATCCCCAACTTCGTGATTCAGGGCGGCTGCCCCAACTCCCGCGACGGTGCCAAGGGCACGCCCGGCACCGGCGGCCCCGGCTACAAGATCGACTGCGAAACCAAGGGCGGCAACCAGCACCACGAGCGCGGCGCGCTGAGCATGGCCCACGCGGGCAAGAACACCGGCGGCTCCCAGTTCTTCGTGGTCCACGACCGCCAGAACACCGCCCACCTCGACGGCGTGCACACCGTGTTCGGCAAAGTAGTGGAAGGCCTCGACGTGATTGACCAGATCAAGCCCAACGACGAGATTCAGAAGATCGTGGTGGGCGAGCAGGCCTAACCCGCCACCAGCCTTTCCCATAAGTTAAAAAGCCGCCGGACCTCCGGCGGCTTTTTTGTGCAACGGCAGCAGAGGCGTGTGAAAAACCAGGCGGCTGTTTTTCCCGGCAGGGCGACCTACCAGCGCTGGAAAAACCAGCGGGGGCGGTTGGCATTGTAGCGCTTGTAGTTGGGGCGGTGCGTCAGCACGCGGCCTTTGCCGGCGGCCCGCACCAAGGGCGAGCCATCGGCCGCCGCGGCCGGGGCGGCGGGCAGCAGCAGGGCCAGGGAGAAAAGCAGGACGGCGAGGCGGGCAACAAACAAAGCTTTCCTGAGGCCGAAAGGTGCCGCGTGAGAAGTGGCGGCGGGTAGTTCCGTAGCCCTTTGGGCCGTTGGAATGATACAAAGCAACGCGCTGGCAGCTGCCCGGTTCGGCAAACCCGCCCAGCCGCCGCTACTTCTGTGCGAATCGGGCTGTTTTCTCGCTGAACCGGTTTTTCAGCGGGCCGAGGCTGCCGGCGCGGACCACGGCCCGGCGCTCAAGGCAAAAACGGCCGCCCTGCTTGCGCGGAGCGGCCGTTTAAGGTTACAATAGGCGGAGGATAACGATACGGGGGCACTCAGTGACAACAGAAACCAAAGGGCAGCTAGGCCGCCAGCGTGGCGCGGTGGGTGGTCACCTGGGTCTGGGCATCGGTGAGCACCGCTACCTGGGCGTCGATCTGGGCGGCGTCGATGGCCGCCAGGATGCGGGCCGAACCGCTGCGGGCGCCGCCCTGGTCCTTGAGGTTGTCGCGCCGGTCGATGGCCCGGCGCAGCTTGCTTTGATTCTGCTTGAGCAGGCGGGCCGACAGGCCGGGCGTGGCCAGCATAGTCGTGTACATGCCGATTTCCGCCTCCACCCCGGTGAGCAGGACGGCGGTTTCGGCTTTGCTGCGCACTACCTGGCGGTCGGTGTAGCCCAGGTTGGAGTCCCGGGTCTGGTAGGTGTCCAGCTCGGCTTCGAGGTCCTGGAGGACTTCGTCGCACTCGGCGCGGGTGGTGAGAAGGGTGAGGTCAAGTGCCATAATGGGTAAGGGGTTAGGGTGAAAAAATAGACGTACTGAATATAGCAGCGGCCGGGGCAGGTGCCAAGAATCCGGGCGTTTTTTCGACTACTTGGGCTTATTCTTCGACCAAATCCGGCGGGAGCAGCGCCCTGAGGCCCGCGGCCTCGGCTTCGAGGGCCGCGGCGCGCAGGCGCAGCAGGTGGTAGCGGGCGGCATCGGCGGCGTCGTGCAGATCGATGTGGGCCCGGGCCTGCCGGGTCAGCAGCCACTGCCGGGCGCGGGCGGCCTCGGCGGGGGTAGTCAGCGCGGCGGGCAGATCGGGGGCGGCCAGCAGGCCGGGCAGCACGGCCAGCCAGCGCCGGGCCCCGGCCTGGGCAGCGGCCAGCTTCTTCAGCTCCCGGCGCAGCTGGGCAGCCTGGTGGCGGCAGGTGTCCAGGCGGGCCAGGAGCAGGTCGGCATCCGGCAGGCCGGGCGGGGGCACTTCGGGCGCGGGGGCCGCGGGCCGGGCCGGGGCGTCGGCGGGCAGCAGGGCGGCCAGGGGGTTGAGGCGGAGCAGGACGCGGCTGGTGAGGGCGCGGCGGCCGGCTTCGAGGTCGGCCACGTAGGGCCGGCTGATGCCTAAGTAGGCAGCCAGCTCCTGCTGCTCCAGGCCGAAGTGCTTGCGTACCTGGGCTACGAGGGTGGTAGAGGGAATGGACTTGCGGGGCATAGGCCAAGAAGATTTTGCAGCTTATTTTTCAAAATGTAAAAAATAAGCTGCAAAATCATGCGGCCGCCTTCCCGTTTAGGTGCGGTTTGCACCCCGATTCCTTCCTACCTTCCCGGCCCACTTTATCTGAGCTATCCTCATGCCCGAGCTATTACCGCTGTTTCCGGCTGCCGCCCTCCCTGCTCCCTTCACTAATTTCCAGCCCGCCACTGCCCTGCCCGATTTCGCGGGCCGGGTAACCCACCTGCGCCGCTGGCAGCAGGCTATCAAAGACGGTTACGTGCGCAGCCGCAAGGAGGAAGCGTTGCAGGCCGAGTTTCTGAACTTGCTATTCGGGCAGGTGCTGGGCTACGAGTACCAGAACACCACCCACCGCCAGCTGGAGCTGGAGCTCAAGACCCTCACCGACGGCACCAAGCCCGACGGCGCCCTGGGCGACTTCGTGAGCGTGCCCAGCGGCGGACTGGCCGGGCCGGTGCGGGCCGTGGTAGAGCTCAAGGATGCCCGCACGGGCCTCGACGCCAAGCAGCGCCGCAGCACGGGCGGCCGGGCCGAAACGCCGGTGGAGCAGGCCTTCAGCTACCCCAGCAAGTATGGCGCTACCTGCCGCTGGGTGCTGGCTTCCAACTTCGTGGAGCTGCGCCTGTACGCGGCCAACGACCAGCTCCGGGCCGAGGTGTTCAACCTCGAAACCCTGCCCGATGACGAAGCCCAGCTCCGGCGCTTCTTTGCCCTGCTGCTGCCCGCCCACCTGCTGCCCGCCCCCGGCCGGGCCGAAGCCCCCTTGGACGAGGCCCTGCAGCAGCGCCAGCAGGAGGAAGTCCGCATTACCAAGTCCTTCTATAAGGACTACAGCACCGCCCGCCGCCAGCTGCTCGACCACCTGATTGAGCAAAACCCCGCCGTGCCCCCGCTGGACCTGCTGGCCCATACCCAGAAGCTGCTCGACCGGGTTATCTTCGTGTGCTTCTGCGAGGATAAGAACATCATTCCGCGCCTCACCTTCCGCCGCCTGCTCGATGCCGTGCGCCAGAACGTGTTCGACCCCGCCGACGACAAGGTGTACCGCACCGTGCGCGGCCTGTTTCAGAGCATCGACCAGGGCAACCCGCTGGCCGGCATCAACCGCTTCAACGGGGGCCTGTTTGCCGAAGACCCGGCCCTCGACTCGCTCACCATCAAGGACCGCACCCTTACCCCCGTCATTCAGCTGGAGCAGTACGACTTTGCCTCCGACCTGAACGTGAACATTCTGGGTCACATCTTCGAGCAGAGCCTCTCCGACCTCGAAGCCGAGCGCGCCCGCCTCAGCGGGCAGGCCCACGACCCCAAGCAGGGCAAGCGCAAGCAGGACGGCATCTTTTATACGCCCGAGTACATCACCCGCTACATCGTGCGGCAGGCCGTGGGCGGGTGGCTGCTGGAGCGCCGCCGCGAGGCCGGCCTGGAGCAATTGCCCGAGCTCACCGACGACGACCGGGCCACCATCCGCCTCGGCACCGGCAACAAGCTGGTGCAGCCCTCGGCGCGGGTACAGAAGCACCTGGCGGCCTGGGAAACCTACGCCACGGCCCTGGAAGGCATCCGGGTGCTGGACCCAGCCTGCGGGTCGGGGGCTTTTCTCAACGAAGCCTTCGGCTACCTGCTGCGCGAGGGCGAGCAGGTAAACCGGGAGTTGGCCGCCCTGCGCGCCGGGCAGTTCAAGGTGTTCGACCTCGACCGCCACATCCTGCAGCACAACCTCTACGGCGTCGACCTCAACCCCGAGTCGGTAGACATTACGCGGCTGAGCCTGTGGCTGCAAACCGCCAACCCCGGCAAGCCCCTCACCTCCCTCGACCACAGCATCCGCTGCGGCAACTCCCTCATCTCCGACCCCGCCGTGGCCGGCCCCCGCGCCTTCGACTGGCCCACCGCCTTCCCGGAAGTATTCGCGCAGGGTGGGTTCGACGTGGTCATTGGAAACCCACCGTATGTGTCAAACTGGACTTTATCGGAAAACAACAGACACGACGTTGAATATTTAGAGAAAACATACAAGAAATTCCTAGTCGGCCACTGGGATCTATACACCTGCTTCATTGCATTAAGCTTTAACTTGATGAATGAAGAAGGATATAATTCATTCATCCTGCCAACTTCATTCTTGAAAGAGAAGTACAATAAAGCTATTAGAGAATCAATACTTAAAGACCATCAACTCCTTGAGATAGTCGATTTTGGCGAAAACATAATATTTGAGAATGTAGCCAGGCAAACGTGCATTTACATTGCCAAGAAGAAGCATCAGAAAGAAAATAGCATAATCATAAAGTTAGACTCATTTGAAAATTCGATCAACGGGAAAGAAACCAGAATTGATCAATCCTTTTTCAATCAACTCAAAAATACTTCGTTCAAAACGAATGTAAGCAACGCTGATATTGAACTGTATAAGAAGCTTCATAGCAACTCAGCGCTACTAGGTGAACTTGCATGTATCAATACAGGTGTGGTAGCTCATGCAAAGATTGGAAGCCCCGTTGCTTTCAAGAAAGACGATGTCATTCACAAAGAATATTCACCCGGTTTCAAAAAGTATGTCACTGGGACTAATCTCAGCAGGTATAGCCTTATAGATGATGGTTCGTTTATAGATTATGATTCTAAGAAAGATTTTTTCCACAGACCTAAGTACAAATTACTTTTTGAAAGTGAAAAGATTATTGTTCGCAGAATAAGCGGAAACAACAACAGGATATACGCTTATTTTGACAATGAACACGTATATTCAAATGATAACTTAATGCACATGATTCTTTGGAATGATAATGTTTTATCTTTCCAAAAACCTGAAAATAAGTGGAATGTAATAAAAGAAAGTAATATATATTTGAAATATATATTGACAATCATCTCCTCAAAGCTTATCACTTATTACTTCACTAAATTCTTAAGTACTGACACACTTCAGGGAAGTTATTCTAGCATTTACCCAGAAGATTTACGCCAATTTCCCATCCCCAACATCCCCCCCGCCGAACAGCAGCCCTTCATCACCGCTGCCGAAACTCTGCTAGCGGGCCACAAGGAGCTGCACGAAGCCGACGCCAAAACGGCGCGGCTGATTCGGGCGGAGCTGGGGCTGAGCCAGCCGCTGAGCGGCAAGCTGGCCCTCACCCAGCCCTGGCCCACCTGGAGCACGGCCCTCGAAAAAGCCCTGGGCCGTAAGCTCAGCCTGCCCGAGAAAAGTACCTGGCTCGACTATCTCACTCAGTTTCAGCAGCAGCAGCAGCAGCGCCGCGACGCCCTCCAGCGCCAGGATACCGCCCTCGATGCGCTGGTCTACCAGCTCTACCAGCTCACCCCCGCCGAAATAGCCCTGGTGGAAGGCCGCCCCGCCCCCGCCGGATAGCTGACGATTTTTGCAGCTTATTTCTTACTTTTTGAAAAATAAGCTGCAAAAATCGTCAGTTGTTAAAGTCGCTGGTCAGCAGAGACGTCTGTCATCCTTCATCTGGCGTCCGCAGAGCGAAGGACCTTCCTCTTCGTTCTCTGTGAAGTCCCTTTAACTGAGCAAAGCCCTTTACCAACTGCTGGTAAAGGGCTTTGCGCGTTGAAACAGGGTTAGCAGTACGGAAAGAGGAAGGTCCTTCGCTTTGCTTCGCGCCGCTCAGGATGACAGACGCATTTCAGCCTGACTGACGTTGCCGTGCTACCGGCGCTTGCGGGGCTTTTCTTCCTCGTCGTCCTCGTCCTCGTCGCCGCCGAAGCTGGGCATGGTGAACATCGAGGAGAGCAGGTCCTTGAACTGGGTGCCGGCCGTGACGCGGTTGCGCGAAATCAGGCTGTGCTCGGCCAGGCCGTGCAGGCAGAACTCCATCAGGAACCAGGTGGTTTCGGCGTCCTCGTTGGGGTGCAGGAAGGTCACGATGTTGCGCAGGCCGGGCACCTGCTCCAGGGCCTTGTGGTAGTCCTTGTCGGAGGCGTCGCTGAGCACGTCCACGGTGTTGCCGGCCCCGAACCAGTCCTGCACCTCCTTGTAGGGGTTCGGGATGGTCTTCTTTTTCTTCTGCTTGTCGGGGTCGGGGAAGTAGGTCAGAAACAGCGTGCGGATGGCTTTGCCCATCAGCTTCTCGGCCACCAGGCCGGCACCCTCCTGCTCGCCCTCGTACACCAGCTCTACCTTGCCCGTCACGGCGGGCACGGCGGCAATGAAGTCGGCAATGCGGACGTAGGTTTTCTTCTCCCCGTTGATCAGGGCGCGCCGCTCGGCCGCGCTGATCAGGCTTTCGTAGGCCGCAATGGTCAGGCGGGCCGATACGCCGCTCTTGGCGTCGACGAACTCCGAGGCCCGGGCCTCCACGGCCACCTGCTCCACCAGGTCGCGCACGATTTCGTTGGTGGTCACCATGCCGTCCTGGGCCTCCTTGATGCGGGCTTCCTGGCGGGTGATGCGCTTGCCGATTTCGATGGATTTGGGGTAGTGGGTGATGATCTGGGAGTCGATCCGGTCCTTGAGCGGGGTCACGATGGAGCCGCGGTTGGTGTAGTCCTCGGGGTTGGCCGTAAACACGAACTGGATGTCGAGCGGCAGGCGCACCTTGAAGCCCCGGATCTGGATGTCGCCTTCCTGCAGGATGTTGAACAGCGACACCTGAATGCGGGCCTGCAGGTCGGGCAGCTCGTTGATGACGAAGATGCCGCGGTGCGAGCGGGGAATCAGGCCGAAGTGAATCACCCGCTCGTCGGAGTAGGGCAGTTTCAGCGTGGCGGCCTTGATGGGGTCGGCGTCGCCGATCAGGTCGGCCACCGATACGTCGGGCGTAGCCAGCTTCTCGGTGTAGCGGTCCGAGCGGTGCATCCAGCTTACCGGCGTGGCGTCGCCCTTCTCGGCAATCAGGTGCTTGGCATAGACGCTCAGCGGCTGCAGCGGGTCGTCGTTGAGCTCCGAGCCTGCCACTACCGGAATGTACTCGTCGAGCAGCTCGACCAGCAGGCGGGCAATGCGGGTCTTGGCCTGCCCGCGCAACCCGAGCAGGTTGATGTGGTGCATGCTCAGAATGGCGCGCTGCAGGTCCGGAATCACGGTTTCCTCGTAGCCGAAGATGCCGGGAAACACGTCTTCCTTGGCCTGGAGCTTGGCAATGAGGTTGTCGCGCAGCTCCTGCTTCACGGAGCGGGGCTGGTAGCCCGCCTTCTTCAGGTCGCCGAGGGTGGTAATGCTTTGCAGTTCAGTGGTCGAAAGCTTGGTATAAGCCATAGAGCTGGTCAAGGGTGGTCAGATGGAAAGTCAAAGGGGAACAGGAAGCAAAAAAATGAAGAACGTCATGCTGAGCGAAGCCGAAGTATCTCGCGTGCTGAGGCTGGATCAGTAATCACACGACTGCATGCGAGACTCCTCGACACGCTCGGAACGACGGCCTGCTGGCAGAGTCACCGCCTGGGCTACAGCGTCTTGCGGCGGTTCTTCTTGTAGTCTTCAAACACGAGGTGGCCCAGGCCCTTGAGGCCGCTGTAGTAGGCCTTGCCCTGGTTTACCTGGGTAAATTCCTCCACAAACTGCTGCAGGTACGGGTCCGAGGCAATCATGAAGGTGGTGATGGGCACGTGGAGGCGGCGGGCGGCGGCGGCCAGGTTCAGCGTCTTGTTGACGACTTTACGGTCCAGCCCGAAGCTGTTCTTGTAGTAGCCGTTGCCTTCCTTGAGGCAGGTGGGCTTGCCGTCGGTGATCATGAAAATCTGCTTGTTGGGCGTCTTGCGCTTGCGCAGCAGGTCCAGGGCCAGCTCCAGCCCGGCCACGGTGTTGGTGTGGTAGGGGCCGACTTCGAGGTAGGGCAAATCCTTGATGGTGATGGGCCAGGCATCGTTGCCGAACACGATGACGTCGAGGAAGTCCTTGGGGTACTTCTGCTTCACCAGCTCGGCCAGGGCCATGGCCACCTTCTTGGCGGGCGTGATGCGGTCCTCCCCGTACAGGATCATCGAGTGCGAGATGTCAATCATCAGCACGGTGCTGGTCTGGGTCTTGTGCTCGGTTTCGCGCACTTCCAGGTCACTCTCGGCCAGGGTGAAGTCGTCGCCGCTTTCGCCGAAGCCGTGGTTGAGCTGGGCATTGCGGATGGACTCGGTCATCGAAATCTGGTCTACCGCGTCGCCGAAGCGGAACTCGCGCAGGTCGGTGCTCAGCTCGTCGCCCTGCCCGACCTGGGGGGTGCGGTGGTTGCCGGTGTTGCCCTTCTTGAGCTTGCCGAAGATTTCCTCCAGGGCGCTCTTGCGGATGCCCTGCTCGGTCTTGGGCGTAATCTTAAAGGCGCCCTTCTCCTGCTCATTCTCGTCGATGTAGCCCTTTTTCTTCAGGTCCTCGATAAAATTGCCGATGCCGTACTCGCCTTCGGTGAGGCCGTACTGCTTGTCGAGCTCGTTGAGCCAGGAAAGGGCCTCCGCCACGTCGCCCGACGTGATGGTGACCAGTTGCATAAAGATCTTAAAGAGCGACTCAAACCCTTTTTCGGGCGAGTCATCGGGCACGAAATCCCGGAAACGGAAACCAGCAGCCATAGGAAAGGAATTAAGTCCCAAGAACAACCCGGCGGGCAGCAATGTTCAGTAGGGGTCTTAGGGTCTTGGCTGTGGGGGGCCTGGTTTACGTTCTGGCAGTAGCCGCTTACCGGGTCAGGCAAGCGGGACCTGCGCCGACAAAGCACTAAGCCAGCCTGATAGCCAAGCTCCTGAGCCCCCCACAACCAAGCCTCCCAAAACCAAGACCCCAAAATATGAAAGCTCTCTGGAACGACACCGTACTGGCCGAAAGCAACGACACCGTGGTCGTCGAAAATAACCATTACTTCCCCGCCGACTCGCTGAAAAGCGAGTTTTTCGAGGACAGCATTGCCCACACCTCCTGCCCCTGGAAAGGCCGCGCCAGCTACTATTCCCTGCGCGTCAACGGGGAGCTGAACAAGGATGCCGCCTGGTTTTACCCCGAGCCCAAGGATGCGGCCCAACAAATAAAGGGCCACGTGGCCTTCTGGAAGGGCGTGAAAGTGGTGGAGTAAGCGGCCCGAACTACCCCAGCCCGCCCGGCAGCGCGTATCTTGGGGGCTCTTTCCGCCCCCACTCCCTTCCATGCGCTTTTCTTTTTGCCTGAGCAGCCTGCTGGCCCTGGCCGCCCTGACGGCCTGCGACAGTACCCGCGAAACTACCACCGGCCGGCCCACCCCCACCCGCGCCTCCGCTCCGGCCCCCGCGGCCGTTGCCCCCGGCTTCCGGCGGGAGCTGACCAGCGGATCCTACCGGTACGTGGTCAGCACCCGCGGCCCGGCCGGGACGCGGGTGCTGGCGGTGCGGGCCGAGCAGAATGGGCAGGAGCTAACCACGGCCCTGGATACCATAGCCGGCGAAGTGCAGCAAGCCCAGCTGGCCAAGCTCACCACCGGCCCCGGCGACGAGCTGCTCATCTTCCTGCGCGACGACAGCCGCAACGCGGCCGGCACCGTGCGCGGCTACTGGTTTGGCGGGCAGGACTGGGAGCCGATGGAGCCGCTGCCCCCGCTCACCAGTGCTGCGGCGCGTGGCTACCGGGGCCAGGACCAGTTTGAGGTGCGCGGCAACATGCTGCGGCGCAGTTTCCCCGTCTATCAGCCCGCCGATGCCGCCTGCTGCCCGAGCGGGGGCCTGCGCACCATCCGCTACCGGATGGCGGAAAGCAGCCTGGCGTTTCGGCAGGTGGAGGTAGTCAACGAGCCCAAGGCCGCCAGGTAGCATCCGCGCCTGTTTTCACAAAAAAAGCCGCTGCCGGATTCCGGCAGCGGCTTTTTTGTGGTTTCTGAAGTGCGGTTACTCAATCCACTTGAACTTGTATTCGAGCTTAGGCACCGGCATACGGTCGGCCACGCGGCGCAGGCGGTTGGGCAGGGCCATGATATAGTCGCGGGCTTTTTCGGCGGCCCCGTTCAGGTCCGAAACCTGGTCCAGCTTCCAGGTAGTAATCAGGCTTTCCAGGATGTCGGTGTAGTCCTGGCTGGTGTATACGCCCAGGCGCTGGGCGGCGTCGGTGAAGTGGCCGAAGGTTTTGCCCATCTCCACCCCCAGCTCGCGCATGTAGTGGGCCGGCATCACGATCTTCTTGCGCATCATGTCCTCGAAGGCCAGCATCATTTCGGATGGGTCTACCTCGAAGATCTTCTCCACGAACGTCTGGTACACGCGGGCGTGGCGGGCTTCGTCGCCGGCAATCATGCCGCAGATCTTGGACAGCTGGGCGTCGCCGGCCTTGCGGGCCAGGGTACCCACGCGGCGGTGCGAGAGGTTAGTGGCCGCTTCCTGGTAGCTGGTGTACACAAACGCCTTGTAGGGGTCGTGCGCCGTGCCCAGGTCGAAGCCGTCGTTGATCAAATACTGGGTGCTGACCTCAAACTCGCGCATGTTTACGCGGCCCGAGAGGTAGAGGTAGCGGTTGAGCAGGTCGCCGTGGCGGTTTTCCTCCGCCGTCCAGCCCCGGATCCACTGGGCCCAGCCATTGTCCGGGTCCTTGTTCATGTCGTCGAGCTGATGGAACCAGGCTTCGTAGTTGGGCAGCGCTTCTTCGGTGATGGTGTCGCCGATCAGCACGGCCAGCAGGTCGTAGCTCAGGCCCTGTGCCGCTTCGCGCAGCGCCTTTACTTCGTCGAAGAACGTTTCGGAACGCGGGTCCGGCATATAGTCGGAGGGCTGCCAGCTTTCATCAACTCTTTTCAGAAAACCATCGAGATTAGCTTTCAAAAAAGGTTCGAGATGCTGAAGCACCTCCGCGCGGGAGGCTACAGTTGCAATCATGGCAGGAGAGTTCGAAATGAATAAGGGGCCAAATGTAGGCATCACTCTACACTGATACGTAAATCGGACCGGGAGGACACCCTACAAAATTTTGGCTTTTGCCACTATTCCATCGGTTCCACCCGGACTTGGTACGGTTGGGGTTGCCCCGCCGCCGCCGCCGGCGAAGGCCCGGCAGCCGTAAATACGAGGTGCACCGGACCAGCGGTTTTCGGGCTTATCCGATAGGTACTTAACCAAGGCACCGCTTCCGGCGCCAGCAGCCAGCCCACGTCGGCGCGGCGCGTCAGCCGGTGCAGCGCCGTGGGCCACGCCCGGGAGCCGGTAAGATACTGGCGAAAAGCGGGTTGGGATGGATCGAGGGTCACCCAGCCGGTGAGGTTGAGCACGGAGTGCGGGGCCAGATCGGGCTCCGCAAAGGGGGACCGGGCCTTGAAAGTGCTTTCGAGGCCCGCTACCACCCATACGGGCTGAACAGCCGCCCGCTGCAAATAGTGCAGCCGGGCCAGATTCTGCCGCTGCTCCTGTCCCAGCACCTGCACCCGGTGCCAGGTTTTGTAGCCGTAGAGCAGCCCGACCAGCACCAGCAGCACCACGCTGACGGGCGTTAGGCGCAGGGGCCGGCGCGGCACGGGCAGCACGTAGCTCAGGCTGCTGAGCGCCCACAGCCCCAGCACGGGCAGCCCCAGGCGGGGCGGAAACTTAAGCACTGTGCCCAGCCCCAGAATCAGCAGCCCGAAGCCGGCCTGCACCAGCCAGAACCGGCGCCGTCCCTGGTAGCGGCGCGGGTTGCGGGCCACTTCCGCGCCCAAAGCCAGCAGCAGCAGCAGCAGGGGAAAATAGTCGCGCCCCAGCTGAGCGCCCAGCCCGGCCAGCTTGGCCGGCACCTGCGTGCGCACAAACCAGCCGGCGTCGAAGGGCGCGGCCCGCCGGAACAGTTCCTCATTGACCAGCGCCGAATCTCCCAACGCCCACAGCGCCACGGCCTGCAGGCCCCGGCGGTCGGCGGCGGTGCGGGGCCGGGGGCGGGTGAGGCGGAAGTCGTTGCGGTTGGATTTGAGCACGTCGAGGCGGCGGTAGGTGGCGGCAGCGGGTGAGCGGGTGAGCAGCAGCAGGCCCTGCCCCGCGCCCAGCAGCAACGCCACGGCCCCAATGAGCACCACGGCCCGGCGCCGGGCCAGCCACAGCGCCCCCGGCCCTGCCGCCACCAGCCCCAGCAGGGCCGCGCTGGGCCGGATCAGGGCGGCCAGGCTGATGGCCAACAGCCCCAACAGCAGGGCCGCGCGCTGCTCAGAGCGCTGGGCAGCAAACAGCAGGCCGCCGCCCGCCAGCAGAATCGGGACCCGCACGTAGTTGAACCACAGCCCGTGCTCCAGCCAGGCCACGCCGAAGAACACTACCAGGGCCCCGAGCAGGGCGGCGCCGGTCAGCTGCCCGCGCAGCAGCCGGTCGAGCACGGCAAAGCTGAGCACGGCCGCGGCGTAGAGCAGGCCGTAGAGCAGCAGCCCGTACCAGGGCACAGCCGGAAAGTGACGGTAGAGCGTGGCCAGCAGCGCCGCCAGCCCGTGAAAGTACAGGTGCAGGTCGGTGACCGGGGCCGCCGCCGTGACGCCCCGCAGCAGCAGGGTGATGCTGACGTCGTCGTTGGTTTCGTAGTAGCAGCCCAGCCCGGCGCCGGCCAGCAGCAGCAAGACTGCCGGCAACACTACCACGCGCAGAAATTTGGGGCTGGGCAACAAGGGAAGCTTGGGAAATAGAAAAAACGGGCGCGGGAGCCGGCAGATCAGGCGCCACCCGCCGGCGACTCAAAGGTACCCAACTCCCGGGCACCGGAAAGCCCGGGGCCCAGGCCAGGCGGGCTTTCCGGCGCCGGCCGGCGGCGCGGGCGTTCTGCCGGCACGGATCAGGGGCGGATTAGCTATTGCCGGGTAATATTCGGTTGCTTTGCAGGGTGAAGCCCTTGCCCTTTTCCTCCCGCCTGCCCGATCTGACCCTGCTGTTTGTGGGGCTGTTCACGGTGGCTTACTTTCTGCTCACCCACGAGGGCCTCTACGACCTCGACGACTACTTCTACGCCCGCTACGCCGCGCAGCTGGCCGGCGGCACCTTCCGCGTGCTGCCCGACCCGCAGGGGCTGCTGCACGATCCGCTGAAGGAGCGGTGGCTGATTTTCGGGCCGGTGGCGCTGCTGTACCGGCTCCTTGGCATCGGCACCATCAGCACCACGCTCTGGCCGCTGCTGTGCACGCTGGGCTGCTCGGTAGTTGTCTGGCTCGGCTACCGCCGGCGGGAGCCGGTGGTGGCGGCCGGGGCCATGGTGCTGCTGGGCCTGCACTATTTCACGCTTAACCTAACCAATTACCTGTACCCTGATAACATTCTGATGTTCTGGTGCCTGTGCTGTGCCATGGCGCTGCTGCGCGGGCGGCAGAGCCCGGGGGCGCAGCTGGCCTGGGGCCTGGGCTTCGCCGCCCTCAACTTCGCCGCTTTGCTCAGCAAGGAAACCATTGTCTACTACCTGCCCTGCTACTGCGGGCTCCTGGTCCTCGACGTCTGGCGGCAGCAAAACGGCCGGTTCTGGGCCGCGGCGCTGTTTGGGGGCACGGTATTGCTGGCGGGCTACCTGGCCTTTTATGCGGTGTTCACCCACGACGCGCTGTACCGGATTCACCTCATCGAGCACACCAACGAGTTTCTGCGGGAAGGCAACTTTCTGGTCGGCAACCGGGCTGCGCTGCTCGGGCGCGTCACCTATCAGCCGCTGGCTTTCTTCGTGGGCAGCGGGCTGGGCGTGGCGCTGCTGCTGGCGCTGGCCGCGGCTTTCGGCCGGCGCCAGCAGCAGGGCTCCGATGCCGGTTTCTGGCTGGCTCTCACCGGCACGACCCTGGCGTTCTACTGGCTGGGCAGCACCTCCCTCACTTCCTACAACCCCATCACGCTGCTGCCGCGCATGACCACGCCCCTGCTGCCGCCGCTGTGCCTGGCCGCGGGCTTCGGGCTGCGCAACTTTGGGCAAACCGGCCGCGGCGGCGGCTGGCTGGCGCTGGCGCTGCTGCTGGCCGCGGGCTGGCTGCACAACAGCGTGTCGGTTATCTACGGCGGGCTGGCGCTGTACTTCGGTGCAGCCACCGTGCTCGGGGCCCTGGCCCAGCTGAACCCGGGGGCGCCCCTCCCCGCCTGGCGCCGCCCGGGCACGGCGGCGTTTGCCGGCCTGGCAGTAGTTGCCCTGGCGGCGGTGCTGGCGGTGCGGCCCCTGTATTTTATGCAGAAGCCCGGCCGGTCGGCGCACCAGGCCCAGCAGCGGGTGCTGCGCGGGCAGCTGGCCGAGCCCAGGCGGGGCGTGGTGTTCGTCGATGAGTTTCTGCTCGGCAACTACGACTTTTCCTACGGCTTCCGGGTGCCCACGGGCCTGCAGTTCCGCCGCTACGCCGCCGCCGACTCGGTGGCGCGCGGGGCGGGTGAAAAAGCCTGGCTGCTGCTCAACCGCCGCACGCTCACCAACGACGAGCTGACCCGCAAGCTGATCCGCTACTCGGCCGCCGACGTGCTGGCCCGGTTTCCGCGGCGGCGGCTCGTAACCCGGGACGGGCCGGTGGAGCTCTACGAAGTGCGCTAAGCCCCGCGCTACCGCCGCAGCCGGGCGTAATGGCCCAGCGCCCAGTCCAGGGGGCGCACGGCCCGTACTTCGCGCAGCAGGGCGTACAGCTCCGCGGCTTCGGCAAAATTACTCCAGCGCACCGCCAGCCGCAGCTCCCAGCGCAGGCGCACGGCCAGCGCGGCCCGCTCCTCCGCCGTGCGGCACAGCGCCAGAGCCTTGCGGCACACGGTGATGGTGGAGGCCAGAAACGGGTCGTGGGGCCGGTAGCCGCGCCGCGACATGGCCCCCGGGTGCAGGCGCTTGCGGGTGGTGACGGCGTCGAGGAAGTGAAACTGAAAGTCGCGGGCGGCGCGCACCCAGAAGTCGAAGTCCTCGTAGGCCAGCGTTTCGTCGTAGCCGCCCAGGTGCGCGAGCGTGCTGCGCCGCATCAGCATGGTGGGCGTGCTGATAAAGTAGCGGCGCAGCACCTCGGCAAACACGTGGCCCGACGCCGGTCGGGGGTGCAGCTGCCCGGGCGCGGGGCGACGGTAGTGGTAGCGCACGTGCCGGGAGGTCTCATCGATGAGCTCGGCATCGGTGAAGACCACACCGTAGCTGGCATCGAGCTGCTGGAAAGCCGCCACCTGCTCGGCTACGCGGGTGGGCAGCAGCACGTCGTCGGTGGCAAAGTCGATGAAGAACTCGCCGCGGGCCCGGCGGAACGCCTGGTTGAAGGCGGCGCAGTTGCCCACGTTGGCGGGCAGCAGCAGGGTGTGCCAGGCGGGGTTGGCCGCGGCATATTCGCGCAGGATAGCCACGCTCCCGTCTGTGCTGGCATCATCCACCAGCCACACCTCCAGGTTGGGATACGTCTGGGCCCGGATGGAGTCCAGGGCTTCGCGCACAAAGCGGGCGTGGTTGTAGCACAGCGCCACGATGGTCACGACGGGAGAGGCAGCGGCAGCTTGGTTCATAAAATCAGCGGCGTAGGTAGTCCCGAAAGTACAGCCCGCAGCCCAGCAGCAGCACCCCGAACCGGGCCGCGTGGGCCAGGGGCGCGCCCAGCAGCCCGTAGCGGGGCAGCAGCACGGCCAGCAGCCCCGCGTACAGCACCGCCGAGCCGGCCTGCACGGCCACGTAGCGCCCTACCTTGGCCTGGGCCATGAGCAGAAACAGCAGCGTCCAGGTCAGAAACTTGGCCCAGTCGCCGACGAACTGCGGGGCCAGCAGGGTGCGGGCCGCCGCCACGCGCTGGTCGAAGAGCAGGGGCAGCAGCCAGTCGCGCACCCCAAACAGGACGGCCAGGCCCAGCGCCAGCGCCGGAGCCAGCAGCAGCAGCACGGTGCGCATGTAGCGGCGCAGGGCGGCCGGCTCCCCCGCCAGCCGGGCCAGGCGCGGGTAGTACACGCTGCTCATCAGCGCCGAAAACACCATGGTGTAGTTATCGGAAAGCTTGGCTACGGCCTGCCAGTTGTCGGTCTGGGCCAGGCTGAAGCGCAGGATCAGCACGTCGCGCAGCATGAAGTCCACGGCCTTGCTGAACAGCAGCACGCTCACGGCCATCAGCAGAAAGCGGCCCAAGCTCCGCGCCGCGGGCCGGCTGACCGGGCCGCGCAGCCAGGGCAGCAGCCCCTGCCGCCGGCATACGGCCAGCGTGGGCAGCAGCGTCAGGCCCTGGGCCAGCAGGTAGGCCAGCAGGGCCTGCTGCACCGGCCAGCCCGCCGCCAGCACCGCCGCCACGGCCCCCACGCCCAGGGCGCTCAGCACCACCGTCAGCGCGACGTAGGCCCCCAGCCGCCCGGCCGCCAGCAGCACCGCCGTCAGAAACACGTGGGCCGTGAGCAGGCCGATGCCCAGGGCAAACAGCGCCAGCCAGCCGGCCGACGGCTGAAAGATGCCGGCCAGCGGGGTGCGCCCGGCAAACAGCACCGCCGTGCCCAGCAGCAGCACGGCGGCATTGAGGCCGCCCGCCGCCCCCAGCCAGGCCCGGTAGCGCCCCGAGCCCGCCCGCAGCGGCGCCAGGTACTTGATCAGGCCCACGTGCACACCCTCGTTGGGCAGGGTGGTAAACAGGGCCATCAGGTTCTGGAAGTGGGCCAGCAGCGTGAGGCCGCCGGGGCCGCCGTACACGGCCAGCAGCTTGTTGAGCAGCAGCGCCCCGGCCGTGCGGGCCCCGATGGCCACGCCCGACCCGGCCGAGCCGCGCAGAAACCGGCCCAGCACGACGGCGCGGGTTTCGGACGGGGCGCTGGTTTCGGCGGCGGGCGGCATAAGGGCAAAAGTAGTGCACGCAGCGCCAACCGCCGGGCCGGCCCTTCTGCCCGCCCGCGGAAACGGCACCCGCCTACTTCTCGAACGTGAGCTTAAGGCTGGGCACGCCGCCGAGGTGGCGCTTGAACTGCAGCAGCGACTGGTTCAGGCCCGTGGGCAGCGTGGACGTGCCCAGGTCGAGCAGGCCCAGGCCGCTGGCCTGCCCGAAGGCGTGCAGGCCCTCGTTGAGCAGCACCACCGGGCTGAAGGCATTCAGCGCCAGGGGGCTGGCGGGGTAGAAGTTGTAGAGCACCTGCTGGCTTACCTGCACGGCGATGGTCAGCGCGGCCCACTCCCCGGCCGCGTCGCGGACGGAGAACAGGAAGTACTCCCGCGGAAAAAGGCGGAACAATTCCTGCAGGCGCTCCAGCGCCAACGACAGCTCCTGCCCTTTCTCCTGCCGGCAGCGGGCCAGAAACTCGTAGGCCCGGGGCAGCAGATATGGCGGCTCCTGCTCGAAGTGCAGGCCGTGGCGGCGGCACTTCTGCAGCCGCCGCCGCTCCGAGGGGTGCAGGCGGGCCTCGAAGCCGGCGGCCAGGGGCAGATGGTGGTTCAGCTCGGCCAGCGCCACGCGGTAGCCACCCTGCTGCAGCGCCTGGGTCAGCACGGCGCTGCCGGCCGGGTCGTAGGCGAAAGGATAGCTGCGCAGGTGCAGCCGGGGGAAGCCCCGGGCTGCCAGCTCGGCCTCCACCAGCTGCAGAAACGCCCGCACGAGCGGCGCACCCACGCCCGCCGCCAGCTGCACCGCCCCGAACGGGGCCTGCCAGGGGCTGTGCGCCGCGCCCTGCCGGGCGAAGACGGGCAGCTGGGCCACGGTGCGGCCCGCGGCCTGATCTTCCAGGTAAAACGTCAGCCGCTCGCCCGCGAAGCGCTGCAGCCGCAGGTGCTCGGGCCGCAGGTACAGAAATGACTCAAACGCCAGCGGCAGCTCCGGGGCCTCATGCCGCGCCCCCGCCAGGATGCGCACCGCGTAGCGGGCATCGGGCAGGAGCCGCAGACTGGATAAGGCGGAAGACACTCTCAACGGCATGGCAACGGGCGGGGCACGAAGGGCGAAAGTACGAGTAAATAGCACGCCCCGCGGGCCGGCACGGCAGCCCGCGGCTACTTTTACGACCCCGGCCGCGGCCCGCAACGCGGAGCCCGCTACTCTACGTACCTTCACCCGCTCTGCGCCCTACCCCCCTTAGCCTTATGCCCTCCAACGATACCCCCCTGGCTGACAGCCCGCTGCCCCCGGCTCCCGCGCCGGCTCCCGATCCTGAAGCTGTATCCGCGGAAGCCCAGCCGGGGGGTATTTCCGACCGGGTAGCCACCCGCCAGGCCCGGGACCTGAGCGTGGGCCAGCGGCCGGGCACGCTCACCGTCGGGGAAAACGCGCTGGTGCCCCGGCTGTTTCTGATTTCCTACGACGAGCAGTTTTTTGAGGAAAAGGAATACGGCAGCTACGAGGAGCTGCGGGCCTTCTTTCGGGGTCACCCCGAGCTGCGGCACTGGATCGACGTGCGCGGCTACAACGACCTGGCCCTGATGGAGCGCCTGATGGCCGACTTCGACCTGCACCCGCTGCAGATGGAAGACGTACTGGGCGACTACCAGCGGGCCAAAGTGGAGCTCTTCGACGACAACCGCCTGTTCATGGTCACGCGCATGACCGACTTCACGGCCCTGCTCGAAATCGACGACGACCAGCTTTCCATCTTCACCGGGCCCAACTACATCATCAGCTTTCAGGACGACTACGACGACTGCCTCGACAGCGTGCGGGTCCGCATCCGCTCGGGCTTCAGCAAGATCAAGCAGAAGCCGGTGCTCTACCTGGCCTACGCGCTGACCGACGTGGTGCTCGACCACTACTACCCCACCATGGCCGCCATCGGCGACTATATCGAAACCCTGGAGGAGCGCATCTTCGTGGGCCGCTCCGACCGGCGGGTGCTCAACCGCATTCTGCACATCAAGAAGGACATCGTGCGCTTCCGCCGCCTGGTGTACCCCGAGCGGGAGAAGATTGCCGAAATCCTGCGCATGCCCGACGAGGTGATTTCCGAGGAAATGAAGCTCTACTTCCGCGACTGCTACGACCACGCCATCCAGGCCATGGACCTGGCCGAGAGCTACCGCGAATCGGTCAGCAGCCTCGTGGACCTGTACTTGTCGGACCAGAGCAACCGCATGAACGAGGTGATGAAAGTGCTGACCATCATCAGCAGCATCTTTATTCCGCTGAGCTTCGTGGTGGGCCTCTACGGCATGAACTTCCAGCGCGAAGCCCCCGACGGCACCATCAACCGCCTGAACATGCCCGAGCTCTACGAGCCCTGGGGCTACCCGGTGCTGCTCGGCATTCTGGCAGTCATCGTCAGCGGGCAGATGATCTACTTCTACCGCAAGGGCTGGCTGAGCAACCGGTAAGCCTTGGCGGGGTTCCTGGTTTTGTTCAAAATCCGGCCCGATTCGCCAGCGGGGGACTGGGGGCATTTTCCGGATACCCACGCCTTAGGCAGTCCTTGCCCGCCCCTTAGGAGCCCTCCTGCCAAAGTGTAATTCGCCGCACTCCCGACCCCGGCCGAAGCCGGGCTCACTCAAACTTGAGCGCCGTGCGCCGCAGCTCGGGGCCGACTACCCGGTAGAGCTGGTACTCGGCCGTGGCGGCATGGTAGGTGAGGCCCACCTGCGGGGTGCTGCTGTCGAAGGGCTGCCCGCCGACCAGGCGGCCTTTGGCGTCGTAGAGGTAAGCTTTGCGCGGGCCGGGCTCGGTGAGGACGAACACCCGGCGGCCGGCGCCGAAGTCGAAAAACTGCGTGGGCTTCGGGCCCGAGGTGACAAACGTGCGGCTGAGCAGCAGCCGGCCGGTGGGCTCGAATAAGCTCAGCACCCCGCCTTCCTCCCGGGTTACCACGTAGCGGCGCTGGTTCTGGTCGGGCACCAGGCGAAACACGGAGCTGCGGCTCCAGGTGGCCACGCGGCTGCGGCTCACGATGTCGCCGCTCAGGTTGAACGTCACCCGCTCGCCGTGCTGGGTGACGACCGTCAGGCGGGTGCGGCTCAGGGTGAGGCCGCTTTCCACGAAGGCCCCCGTGTGCAGCCGCGCCCCCACGCTGATCGGAAAGCCCGGGTACACGCTGCCCTGCTGGTCGAAGGCGTAGACGTAGCCGTTTTCCAGGGGCACCACCACCACGTCGCGCCCACCCACGACCAGGTAGTGCGGCGGGGCCGCCAGGGCAAATTCCATGCGCTTGGGCTGCCAGCCCGGGTAGGCCGTGCCCAGCACGTCGTAGAGAAACAGGTTGCCCCCGCCCCCGGCCACCAGCAGCCGCGCCGCCCCCGCCGTTCCCGGCGACACGGTCAGGGAGCTGGCCTGCACCGTGTCGGGCAGGTTGAGGGGGAAGTTGGGCGCCTCGCGGCCCCGCTCGTCGAGCAGGTGCAGGCGGCTGCCGGCCGCAAACAGGTAGCCGCCCGTGGCCGGCAGGCGCTGCAGGGGCTCGACCAGCGGCGCCGCCAGCGAGTCGGACCAGCTGACCACGTTGTCGGGGGTCACGTAGTGGAGCACGTGGCGGGCATCCTGCACCAGGGCCCCGGGCCGGGTGGCCCCGGTCACCGGTACCAGGGCGGGCGAGCTGGTAAGCGGGGTTTTGAAGGCCAGCGTGCCGCCCGTGCCGCTGCGCGACTGGGGCCGGGCCACGGCCGGCCCCAGGGCCGGGTGCCGCAGCACCAGCTGGGTGTAGTACTGGGCGTTGGGGTCGTCCTCGTTGGTAGCGGGCACCAGCTGCAGGGCCACCTGCGGGAAGCGCTTGAACAGGGTTTCGTTGCGCAGCAGCCCGGCCCGGCGCTCCTCTACCAGGGCCCGCAGCAGCACGTTCCAGCTGTTGCGGGTATCCAGAAACACGCTCATACGGGCCAGGGGCTGGGTTTCCTGTAGAAAGGCCACCTGCGTAGGCGAGCGGGCCCAGACTTCCCCCGCTGCCACATCGGTCAGCCACTGGCGCAGGCCCGCGGTATCGTCGCCAAACACGAGGTAGTTGCCGACCTGGGTGACGACGGGCGCGGCAAACCCCTGAAACAACGAGCCCAGCAGGCGGGCGGGCAGCTCGGGCACGCCGGTCTGGTACAGCTGGTAGGGCCCTACCCGCTCGAAGCTGGGGCTGGCCCCGCTCAGGCGCCGCAGCTGGCCCAGCCAGATGGCCGCCCGCACCTGGTTGGGGCAGTACACCAGCGCCAGCTTGGCCGCCCGGGTGCGGGCCGAAGGCGAGGCCAGGTAGCACAGGGCCACTTCCTGCCCCAGGCCCGCGGCCAGGCTGTCGACCAGCGGGGCCGTGCGGACGGCCAGCGAATCGGTGGGGGGCGCACTGGGGCGGGGCCCGCGCAGGCTGGCGGCTTTATCCAGGCCCAGGTGCACCAGCACGGCCGTGCGCAACGACAGCACGTCGGCCATGCGCAGGCGCTGGGCGGGCTGGCCCCGCAGCCGTTGGTGCAGGGTGTTGCGGGTCGTTTCGGGGTTGGCAAAGCCGTTGAACACCACTTTGTTGCCGGCCAGCTTCATTTCAAACTGCCCGTTCCGGGCCAGGCTGGTCACGACCCCGATGCCCGGCCCCACTTCGGCCCGGAAGAACAGGCCCAGAAACTGGGGCATGCGCCGGTAGTTGACCAGCAGCGTGGCATCCACGTCCTTGAGCTGAAAGAAGTCGGTGTTCTGAAAATCGGCCGCCACGGAGGGCAGCCCGGGGTGGTCGAGGCGCTGAATGACGGCCTCGACCAGCGCCGGGCTGGCGCTCATGATAATATGGTTGCGGTAGTTGAAGAACGTGAGGCCGCGGCCGGTGCCCTTCGCGTGCACGTCGGTGAGCTCATGGCCGTGGTAGTCGCGGCGGCTGATGCGGTATTGGTCGTTGCGGCGCAGCCCGTCGACCAGGGTGCGCACCTGCCGGTACTCGCGCACACTGCCGATGGGCACCTGAAACAGCACGTCGAAGGCAGTGGGGCCGGTGACGTGGATGGAAGTCAGCACCTTTTTGCGGCCCAGAAAGCGCAGCACCACGTTGCGGCCATTGGCTATGCTGTCGACCATGGTGAGGTTGTCTTCCACCTGCTGGAAATAGCGCACGGCCGTCAGGTTGTCCCAGAGCTGGGTTTCCTTGAGGTGGCGCATCAGCGTGGGGTGGTCGTGGGTGGCCATCACGAACACGGCGTCGTCGGGCACCAGGCTCCAGGCATCCACGGGCACGCGGGCCACGCTGCGGCGGTAGTACACGTAGGAGCCCAGGGCTGACACCAGCAGCAGGCCTACCAGAAATACCAAGAGCTTTTGCGACATGCAGGGAATGGGAGTGGCGGGCGGCAAAATTAGCTATTCGGACGCTGGCAGCGGCAAGTTAGTTGGCCGGCCCGGCCCCGCCCCCCGGAAAGGCGGCGGCGGCCGCGCCATTCTGCGGCTCTCCCTCGTATATTGAGCTACCAAACCTGATGTATGCGGCGCGCCCCTCTCCTACTGCTTTTGCTGGTGCTGCTGCTGCCCGGCTGCTTTCAACTGCGGGAGCCCGAGCCCGCCGATGCCGTCAGTGAGTGGATTCAGCCCACCCAGATTGATATTCTGCTCAGTAACTTCACCACCGCCGTGGAGCGCCTGAACCCGGCCAACTACGAGCGGTGCTTCAGCGGCCCCGCCTACCGGTTCGTGCCCGATCCTACGGCGGCAGGGACCACCGCGGCGCTGTTTGCCAACTGGAGCGTGAGTGAGGAGCGCGACTACTTCAACAGCCTGCGCCGCCGCGCCCCCGCTACCCCGGCCAACCAGCTCACGCTCACCAACCGGCGCGACCAGTTTTTCACGACCGACTCGGCCGAGGTGTCGGCGCTCTACCAGCTGCGCATCGTGCAGCAGGACACTGCCTTTCGGCCGGCCCTGCTCGAGGGCAGCATCCGACTGGTGGTGCGCCGGCGCAACAACGAGTGGAAGATTGCCGGCTGGCGCGACCAGCGCACCACGGGCGCCCAGGCCACCTGGACCGACCTGAAGAAATATTTTATCAGCCACTAGCTATATTCGGGTCGCCGACGCTTGCTGGCGAAGCTGTTATGATACACCCGCCGCTTTCGTCGCCGTTGCTGCCCGTCCTGCGCAGGGGCCTGCTCCCGGCGTTGCTGGGGCTGGGCACGGCCGCCTGCAATCCTTTTGCCCCGGCCCTCGACGATGCCGTGACGGACCCCAACAAGCTGCTGGGCAACCCCGTGACGGTGCGTGGCTTCTTCGACCGGTTCCGCTCCAGCTACCAGCTGCGCGACTCTACCCTGTATGGGCAGCTGCTCGACCGGCGCTTCACGTTTACCTTCCGCGACTTCGCCAACAACATCGACCGCACCTGGAACCGCGACGTGGAAATCAACACCACTTACAAGCTGTTCCGGGCCTCGCGCAGCGCCAACCTGCAGTGGACCCAGTACCTGCCCACCTCCGACACGGCTTTTTCCGATACGCTGGTGTACGTGGAGCGCTCCTTCAGCCTCAGCATCGAGCAGCGCGACGACCAGAGCTTCACCGGGGCCGGCTCGGCCCGGCTGGTGCTGGTGCGCAAAAACAAGGATGCCCCCTGGCGCATGCGCAGCTGGTACGACCGCAGCGAGTTCTAGACCCCGGACGGCGGCAGATGGTTCGGGCGGGCCGGATTTCGGAGCCGGAGTGCCGGGTTGAACCCGGCCGGGGCCGTGGGAACCGGATAGAATGTTGGCATTAATCCTTTGCAACCTTCTATCTTCCGGCCCCTATACCCTCCCTGTACTCTTTCCAATGTCTGAACAACAAGGCCACTTCAAGCGCGCCATTACTCTTTTCGACGCCATTATGCTGGTCACCGGCAGCATGATCGGCTCCGGCATCTTCATCGTCTCGGCCGATATTGCCCGGCAGGTGGGCAGCGCGGGCTGGCTGCTGGTGGTGTGGCTGCTGACCGGCTTTATCACCATGGCCGGTGCCATCAGCTACGGCGAGCTGGCCTCCATGTTCCCGAAAGTGGGCGGGCAATACGTGTACCTGCGCGAGGCTTTCGGGCGCCTGACGGCCTTTCTCTACGGCTGGACGCTGTTTCTGGTGATTCAAACCGGCGTTATTGCCGCCGTGGCCGTGGCCTTCGCCAAGTTCACCGGGGTGCTGGTTCCCTGGTTCAGCGTCAAGAACGTGTTGTTCGAAACCACCATTTTCGGTTGGAACTTCACCTTTTCCTCGGTGCAGCTGCTGGCCATTATCCTCATCATCGGCATCACGGCCATCAACGCCCGCGGGGTGCGGGCCGGCAAGCTGATTCAGAACGTGCTGGGCAGTACCAAGCTTATTGCCCTGGCCCTGCTCATCATCCTGGGCGTGGCCTTTGGCATCAACTCCGCCGCCATTCAGGCCAACTTCCACGACCTGTGGACGGCCACCCGCCACGCCGCCCCCGGCGTGACGGCGGCCACCGTGCCCATCAGCGGCTCGGGCCTGCTGATTGCCATCGGCATGGCCATGTCGGGCTCCCTGTTCTCTTCCGACTCCTGGAACAACATCGGCTTTGCCGGCGAAGAAATCCAGAACCCCGAGCGGACGCTCGTGCGCAGCATGGCCATCGGCACGGCCATCGTGACGGCCCTCTACATTCTGATCAACATCGTGTACCTGCTGGTGCTGCCCCTGGCCGGCTCCCCCGAGGCCACCACCATTGCCGGCCGCGGCATCATGTACGCCACCGACGACCGGGTGGCCACCGCCGTGGCCGAGTCGGTGCTGGGGCCGGCGGGGGCCTACGTGCTGGCCATCCTGATTATGTTGAGCACGTTCGGGGCCAACAACGGCATCATCCTCAGCGGGGCCCGGGCCTACTTTGCCATGGCCAAGGACGGGCTGTTCTTCCCCGGCCTGGCCCGGCTCAACCGCGCCGGCGTCCCCGGCCGGGCGCTGTGGGTGCAGTGCCTGTGGGCCTGTCTGCTCTGCCTGAGCGGCTCGTACGGGGAGCTGCTCAACTACGTCATGTTCTCGGTTATCCTGTTCTACGTCGTCACCATCATCGGCATCTTCGTGCTGCGCCGTACCCGGCCCGAGGCGCCCCGGCCCTACCGCGCCTGGGGCTACCCGCTGGTGCCGCTGCTCTACGTGGTGCTGGCCTCCATCTTCTGCGTCATCCTGCTCATTGCCCCCGACACGGCCAAGTATTCCGGCCGCGGCCTGATTCTGGTAGCGCTGGGTGTGCCGGTGTACTTCCTGTTCGGCAACCGGTTTGCCACTAAGACCCCGGTGGAATAGGCCACACTCACCCGAAAGCAAAAAGCCCTGCCGTTCTCACGGCAGGGCTTTTTGCTGGGGTTGGTCCAGAACTTTACTTGCGGCGGCGCTTAGCTCCTTCGCGGGGCACCAGCGTTACGTTGACGGGCTGGGAGCCGCGGGCGCGCATCTCCTGGTCCTGATAGCCGCCGTAGCCGTAGGTGAGGGTGTTGTCGCCGGCGGGCACTTCCATCGAGTAGTTGCCGTTGGCATCGGTGCTGGCTACTTTGCGCGAGCCTTTCAGCATCACGGTAGCCCCGGCCATCGGCTTGCCTTCCTCATCCAGAATCCGGCCCGACAGCGTCACGTTGGTTGGCTCCGGGGCGGGGGCGGGCGCGGGCGCCGCTTCCTCTACCACCGGGGCGGCAACGGGCTGCGCGGCCACTGCCCCGGTCGGGGCCGTGCCCGGCGTGGCGGCCGGGCGCGGGGCGGGCCGGGCGGCTACCGTAGCGGTGGCCGTGGGCTTTTTGGCTTCCTCCGGCTTGTCGTCTTCCTCTGCTGCCGCCACTTCCTCGGCGGGCCGGTCGCCGGTCACGGTGGCGTCGCCGAGCATCACGGAGGGCATCACGCTGGCAATGGGCGCGCGGCCGGTTTTGCCCGGCACAAAGGCGTAGCCCAGCCCGGCCAGCAGCACCACGGCCCCCACGATAATGCCCAGTTTGCGGTTGCCGGAGGACATATCCTGCTCCTCGTCCTGCAGGAGAGCGTCGTCGTTTTCCGGCTCGGAAGAGTATTTGTCTGAATTCATAAAGTTGCGGTTAGGCTTAGTTGAAGAGTGGAGTTTGGGCAGAAGAAAAGCAGGTTGACTGGATGCAGCCAAGGCCGATTTTCCGGGGAGCTCAGCATTGGTTTCTAAAGATATAGAATTAGCACTGCACAAACATAATTTTATAATAACCCCGGCGCAAACCTTTGCGTAGCGGGAGCCCCAAAAAACGAGGCTCCCCGCACGGATGCGGGGAGCCTCGGGGGTGACCGGAGCGGCCGGGAGTTAGTCGTGGGCGGGAGTAGCGGGGCCGCTGGGGGCTTCTTCGCCAAACTCCTGGTCCTGGCTGCGGACGCCGTTGCCCATCTCGTAGCTGCCTTCCTTGGTAAAGCCGGGACCCTGGGCCTGCTCGCCGTCGGTGTGGTGGTCGTTGCCGCCCTGGGGAGTGGTTTCGCTGCCGCCAATGTGCAGGTTCTGCAGCTGGTCTTTCTGGTCGGAGCGCTGAGTGTAGCCGTTGGCGCCCACGTTGCGGTGGGCCGAGGCGTCATCGCTTTCCTTGCCGTTGCTCTGCCCTTTTTTAAAGGCTTTCTCGTTTTCGAGCTGCTCGTTTTCCGGGATGCGTTTTTCGGTGGTATCTTCCTTATCGATGGCCATGGCGGTGGGAGTTATGGTGAAGTCTGCCTTCTCTTACGCACCCTGCCGGGGCTTGGTTCGGCCATTTCGGCGCGCGGCCGGCGCGGCGGCCCGGCCGTACTTCCCGCCGCCGCCACCGCCGCCGGGCGGCCCCGATCCGCGCGCGCGCTGGGCCCAGGCGAGCGGCCCGCGCCGACCATGACCGGTCAGGGAGCGTATTGTGCTGTGGCCGGGTTACATTTGGCCCCGGCCGCGGCGGCTTTCGTCCGGGCCCTGCTTCTTACTCCGCTTTCTATGCGTCTCGTTATTATCGGCAACGGCATCACCGGCGTCACGGCGGCCCTCACGGTGCGCCGGCAGCAGCCCGCGGCCCACATCACCCTGGTAGCCGACGAGACGGCACACCACTACTCGCGCACGGCGCTGATGTACGTGTACATGGGCCACCTGCGCTACCCCGACATTAAGCCCTACGAGGACTGGTTCTGGGCTGAAAACCGGCTGGAGCTGGTGCACGCCACCGCCACCGGCCTCGACCTGGACCAGCAAACCGTGCAACTCAGCACCGGCCCGCCCCTGCCCTACGACAAGCTGCTGCTGGCCACCGGCTCGGTCAGCCGCTTTGCCGACTGGCCCGGGCAGCACCTGCGTGGCGTGCAGGGCCTCTACAGCCTGCCCGATCTGGAAGCCATGACCCGCGATACCCACGGCATCGGCCACGGCGTGGTGGTGGGCGGGGGCCTGATCGGGGTGGAGCTGGCCGAAATGCTGCACTCCCGCGGCATTGCCGCCACGGTGCTCGTGCGCGACACCCACTACTGGGGCTCGGTGCTGCCGCCCGAGGAAGCCCGCCTGATTCAGCGGCAGTTCGACGAGAACCACGTGGCCGTGCGCTACGAGACCGAGCTGCGCGAAATCCTGGCCGACGCCGCTGGCCGGGTGCGGGCCGTAATCACGACGGCGGGGGAGGAAATTGCCTGCCAGTGGGTGGGCCTGGCCACCGGCGTAACCCCGAACCTGACGCTGGCCCAAAGCGCCGGGGTGGAAACCGACCGGGGCATCCTGGTTGATGCGCTGCTGCAAACCAGCCTGCCCCACGTGTACGCCGCCGGCGACTGCGCCCAGCACCGCCAGCCCGGCGCGGGGGAGGTGCCGATTGAGCAGCTCTGGTACACGGGCCGCCTGCAGGGCGAAACGGTGGCCCACACGCTCTGCGGCACGCCCACGCCCTACCGCCGCGGCACCTGGTTCAACTCGGCCAAGTTTTTCAACCTCGAATACCAGACCTACGGCCTGGTGCCCGCCCGCCCCACACCCGGCCTCGACAGCTTCTACTGGGAGCACCCCAACGGCCGCCACGCCCTGCGCATCACCTTCGAAGCCACCGGCAGCCGCGCCGTGACGGGCTTCAATGGCCTGGGCCTGCGCCTGCGCCACGCCGTGTGCGCCGCCTGGATTGAGGCCCGCACCCCGCTGCCCACCGTCGTGGCCCAGCTCGGGGCGGCTAACTTTGACCCCGAGTTTTTCCGCCAGCACGAGCCGGCCATCGTGCGGCACTACAACCAGCAGTTTCCCCAGCAGCCCGTGGTACTGCAGCGCCGCAAGGGCCTCTTCGCCCGGCTGAGCGGACAGGGCTGACGGCCGGCTCCCGGCGGCTCCCGCCCGCTTCATTCCGTTCCGGCTCCTGCCCTTAGCCTTTCCCTCCCAACTTTTAACCAATTCCGCAGTGGATTTCTCCAAGCTCTACAAGCCCAGCGCCCTCAACAGCTACCAGTTCATTGCCCTTACCGGGCTCATCATGAGTGCCGGCGCCCATCTGGTGCTGCACTTCTTCGTTCACCGGCTGCCCGAGGGCTTCCGGTGGCTGTACGTATGCTGGGCGGCCCTTTACGTGCTGGCCTCGCTCAAAAACCTGTTCGGCAAGCCCGACGAAGGCCACCATCACCACTAGTCCGGCGCGGCCGGCTTGCTTCTCCTTTCCTTGATCTTCCCGCTTATGTCTACTACCGCCGAAACCAGCCTGGCGCTGGCCCACCCGCCGCTGCCGGCCACCCCGGCGGCCGAAAAGCTGACTCTGGCCACCGTGGCCCTGGGGCTGCTGGCTTTGCTGGCCGCCGCCGCCGATGCCGACGCCTACCGGGCCCGGCTGAGCATGTACCTGGCCCTGGCCCTGCTCAGCGCCGGCACGCTGGCCTGGGCCGCGCTGAAGTTTGGCCAAAAGCCGGCCGGGGTGCAGCAAAACAACCTCTGGCTGCGCGCCAGCACCAGCCGCGGCGCCGTGGCCTGGGTGCTGGGCCTGGTGCTGACGGGCTTTTACGTGCTGCTCTACTGGTGGCCCAAGTACCTGGAAAACCTGATTCGCACCCTCGACCCGTTCAGCCAGGCGCTGCGGGGCCGGGCCGCCGACCAGTGGTTTCTCTACGGCACCTTCTACACCCTGGCCGTGCTGCTGATGGGCGGCCGGGCCCTCTACAAGTACCGCCACTCCCGCTACCAGCTGATCCGGACGGGCTCGGTGATGTTCTTCCAGCTGGGCTTCGGCTTTCTCATCCCCGGGCTGCTGCTGCTGTTTCAGCAGCCCGAGTTCTACTTCTCCTACTTCTGGCCCCTGAAGTACGACTATCTGTTTCCGGGCACCGTGAGCTACCTGATCAAGGACGGACAGGCGCTGGGCGTGTTCATGGTGTTCTGGGGCGCGGTGCTGTCGTTTCTGGCCACGCCGGTGCTCACCTACTTCTACGGCAAGCGCTGGTACTGCTCCTGGGTGTGCGGCTGCGGGGGCCTGGCCGAAACCGCCGGCGACCCGTACCGGCAGCTGGCCGACAAAAGCCGCGCCGCCTGGCGCTGGGAGGTCCGGATCATCTACGCGGTGCTGGGCTTCATCATCCTGGTCACGACCCTGCTGTGGGCGGCGTCCTCGGGCGCGGTGCCCGCGCTGCAGCCGGTGGCCGAGGGGCTGAGCAAATCCTACGGCTTCGTGATTGGCGCGGTGTTTTCGGGCGTGATTGGGGTGGGCTTCTACCCTATTATGGGGGCGCGGGTGTGGTGCCGGTTCGGCTGCCCGATGGCCGCCTACCTGGGGCTGCTGCAAAAGCACTTTTCCCGCTTCCGCATCAGCACCAACGGCGCCCAGTGCATCAGCTGCGGCAACTGCTCCAACGTCTGCGAGATGGGCATCGACGTGCAGCAGTACGCCCAGCGCGGGGAGCCCATCATCCGGGCCTCCTGCGTGGGCTGCGGGATGTGCTCCACGGCCTGCCCCCGGGGCGTGCTCAACCTGGAAAACGGCCCCCGCGAAGGCCGCTACCAGGCTTCGCCGCTAATTCATTCCGATTCGCTGCGGATTCTGAGCTAGCGCTCCGGCGCCACGCTACCGACCGGCTTGCTCCCGTAGCTTCAGGTGCAGCTCAATCATCCGCGTGTCTTCGTCGCTCCAGATGAAGCTTCGGATGTTGTCCACCCGAATAGCTGTTGTTCCGTCAGGCTCGCCAAATTCGGTGTAGCACTCCAGCAGGAGCTCTTCCTCCGTAGCCTGCCGCACGTAGCCATACAGGTCGGGTCCTACCTGAGAAGTCAGATACACCAGTTGCCGGGCCTGCAGCGCGCGGGAGAGCAGCAGGGGAACGGTTAGGTATTCCTGCTCCATAAAGGCTGGGGATTTCAGCCCGGCGTACACCTTGTCGAGATTGTTCTCTTTGAGCTCGATGTTTCGGATGTACCGGTCATCGAAATCAAGCTGAAAAATGTCCTGCATATTGAAGGACTGAATTCCGGTTTGCATCCCATCCCGGTTGATGACGCGCAGCATCAGCAGCTCGTCACTGTAGCTGATGACGTAGCCCACGGAAAATCTTCCCTCCGCTTGGGAGGTGCGTACGCCTAAAAGGCGTTTTTCACTTTGGGCGCGTTTCAGGATTTCGGCGAACAAACCAGGCATAGCGGGATTGGTAAAGCGGTGGGGAATACGAAGAAAGACAAGTTACGGCTTCGTTGAAGCCCCGATTATACCACATTCTTGCCGTCGGCACTCTGGGCAAGCACGGTCAGGACCCCTACTACAGAAAAGCCCGCAAGGCCTGATGAAACTGCGCTGGGGCTTCCAGATGGGGAATGTGGCCCACGCCGGGCAGCTCTACCAGCTTGGCGCCCTTGATCTGGGCGGCGGTGCGGCGGCCCAGGGCCGGGTACTGGCCCATGGAAGCCAGCACCTTCGGGTCCTTGATCAGCCCTCTGCCCACCACCGTGCGGTCCTGCTGGCCGATGATAAGCAGCGTGGGCACCTTAAGCTGGCCAAACTCGTAGCTCACGGGCTGCTGGTAGATCATGTCGAAGGTCAGGGCATTGGCGCGGGCCACTTGCGCGAAGTCGGGGCTGCGGGTCTGGGCGGCCAGGGGCAGCAGCCACTGGTCGTGGGCGGCGGGGTAGCCGCCCGGGTAGTAGGTAGCGTGGTACTTCCGGATGCTGGCCTCGGTGCTCCTGCGCTCCGTGGCCTCGGCCTGGTCTACGCTCTGAAACGGCACGCCCACCCGGTAGTCCTCCAGCCCGATGGGGTCTTCGAGCACCAGCTTCTCCGTCATTTCCGGGTACAGGAGCGCAAAGCGCGTGGCCAGCATGCCGCCCATGCTGTGCCCCACGATGACGGCCTTTTTCACGCCCAGCGTATCGAGCAGGCGCCGGGTGTTCTGGGCCAGCTGGTGAAAGGAGTAGTGCACATCGGCCTTGTCGGACTTGCCGAAGCCGAGCTGGTCGGGTACCACCACCCGGAAGCCGGCGGCGGCAAGGGTCCTTATCGTTTCGTGCCAGTAGGCCCCGAAGAAGTTTTTGCCGTGCAGCAGCACCACGGTGCGGCCGTTGGCTTTGGCCGCGGCCGGCACGTCCATGTAGGCCATGCGCAGGTTCTGCCCTTCCAGCTTCAGGGGCAGCACCTGCACCGGGAACGGGTAGGCGTAGCCATCGAGCGTGGCGTTGAGCGGATTGGGCTGGGCCGCGCCCGCTAAGGCCGTCAACCATAACGCGAACAGGGGGAGCAGCAGAAAACGAGGCATCACGAGGAAAGTAGGGAGCCCGGCTACTACGCGCAAACGCCTTGTCCGGCCCGAACCAGCGCGCTAAAAAGCGGAGTGCCAGCTATAAGACAGTCGTTGGTCGGCGCCGGCAGTGAATCAGCGGCCGGAGGAATTCGCTTCAGCCAGAAAATGGGTCAGAGTGCTCCGCACTTCCTGCAACCGGCTCTGGATGCTGGGCAAATCCTGGGGGCTGGCGGAAACGGTGCCGGTGCGCGTGGTCAGGTAGCGGACAAACGCCGCGTGGTCGTGCAGCAGCGATTCCAGCTGTTGCTGAGCGGCCTGCCAGTCGGCAGTGCGGCCCTGGTGCAGATAGTCCGCGCGCAGCTGGATGGTCAGGCTCACCAGCTCCGCCAGATACGAAAGCAACTCCTCTTCTTCCGGCGCAATGGTGCGCGGGTCCCGGCCAATGACGCAGATGGAGCCAATATTCTCGCCGTCGGGCATCCGCAGCGAGGCGCCCGCATAGAAGCGCATTCCGGCCGACTGGGCTACGTACGGGTTCACCAACCCGCAGCCTTCCTCCGACAAGTCGCTGTACGTCAGCACCTGGTTTTGCAGAATGGCCGCCGAGCACAGGCTCTCCGTGCGCTCCACCCGCTCCAGGCCGGGCAGCCCGGTGTTGGCCTTAAAGAACACCTGCCCCTCATCGACCAAAGAAATAAGCGAGACGGGCAGGTTAAATAACTGGGCCGCCAAGGCTACAAACTCATCGAAGATCGGTTCAGGGGTGGTATTGAGGATCTGGAAATTATGCAGACTGCGTACCCGGCTGGCATCGTCGGCGGGAATCAGATTGTCGGGCAGGTTCGTCATACTAGTAACTCAAGACACAACTGGTTTGGGGTGGACGGGGCGTAGAGGTCCACAAAAATAGCCTTTAATTGGGCGAACAGGCTCACCCTGAGCCCGCGGCCGGCGCAACCCGGCCCACCGGCGGCCCGGCCGGACCAGCGGGCCACTACCCGCCGGCCTTCTCCGCCAGGCCCTGCAAAATCTTCTTGGCGTTGCTCACGTGGTCGGCGGCGCCGCTCAGCGAGTTGAAGATGTAGCGAATAACGCCGTGCTGGTCAATGACGAACGTGACGCGGCCGGGCAGCAGGCCCAGCAGGGCGCGGGGCACTTCGTAGAGCTTGCGCACCTGGCCGCCCTCGTCGGCCAGCAGCTCAAACGGCAGCTGGTGCTTCCGGCTAAATTTCTGGTGGGAAGCGGCGCTGTCGGAGCTGATGCCGACCACTTCGGCGCCCAGCTCCTGAAAGTCCTGGTACTGGTCGCGGAACGAGCAGGCTTCGGCGGTGCAGCCGGGCGTATCGTCCTTGGGGTAGAAATACAGCACCAGGCTGCGCTGGCCGCGCAGCCCGGCCAGGCGGAAAGCGGCGCCGGAAGTGGTGGGCAGCGTGAAGTCGGGGGCCTGGTCGCCTACGTTGAGCATGGGGTCGGGGAATAGAAAGAAGGAGGAGTTTGGTAGCGGCAAAACGGTTTGGCCGCCCGAAGGTTTACGCGGCGTAACGATTCTGCCGTCTCCCCGCTGCATCTTTGTGCCCGCGGGTCGGGGTGCTTTGACGCACCACAATCCGTTTTTCCGGCCTTCTCGTTTGTTCCGCATGCCTCCCCCCCTGCCCGCCGCCCCGCTTATCGACGTCATCATTCCAGCCTACAACGAAGAGCAGTCCATCGGGCGCGTGCTGGCCGAAATTCCGGCCGGCCTAGTGCGGGAAGTGCTGGTCGTCGACAATAACTCCCGCGACCAGACCGGGGCCGTAGCCCGGGCCGCCGGGGCCACGGTGCTACGCGAAGACCGGCCCGGCTACGGCTACGCCTGCCTGGCGGGCATGGCCCACTGCTTTGCCCGCCCCGCCGCCGAGCAGCCCGCCATCATCGTGTTTCTCGACGGCGACTACTCCGACTACCCCGAGGAGATGCCCGCGCTGCTGGCCCCCATCCTGCGCGGCGAGGCCGACCTGGTTATCGGCTCCCGGGCCCTGGGCGAGCGGGAAAGCGGCGCCATGCTGCCCCAGCAGATTTTCGGCAACTGGCTGGCGACTTCCCTCATGCGCCTGTTCTACGGGGCGCGCTTCACCGACCTGGGGCCGTTTCGGGCCATCCGCACCGAGGCCCTGCAGCAGATCGGCATGCAGGACCAGACTTACGGCTGGACGGTGGAAATGCAGCTCAAGGCCGCCAAGCTCCGGCTGCGCAGCCAGGAAGTGCCCGTGCGCTACCGCCGCCGCATCGGCGTGTCGAAGGTGTCGGGCACGGTGAAGGGCACGCTGGGGGCGGGCTACAAGATTCTATGGACGATTTTTAAGTACTTGTAAACCGCGTCCGCCGGGTCGTACTGCCCGCGGCCCGCCGTACTTTTACGCGCCGGCCCGGTCCGGGCCATTTTGCTTTTCCAGCTCCGGCTGGCCTTACCCCCTTCCGCATGCCCCCTCTCCGCTGATGCACGAACTGGAAATTGCGCTTCTGGTTCTTTATGGCCTGTGTCTCACGTTTATCCTGGGCTTCAGCCTCGCCCAGCTCCACCTGACGCGCCTGGCCCGCCGGGCCTACCGCCAGCTGCCCCCGCCCGCCCCGGCGGTGCCGGCGGCCTGGCCGCGCGTGACGGTGCAGCTGCCCATCTACAACGAGCTGTACGTGGTGGAGCGCGTCATCGACGCCATTGCCGCCCTCGACTACCCCGCCGACCGCCTCCACATCCAGGTGCTCGACGACTCGACTGATGACACCGTGGCCCTGGCCGCCGCCCGCGTGGCCTACCACCGCGCCCGGGGCCGGCGCATCGACCATGTGCGCCGCCCCAGCCGGGAAGGCTTCAAGGCCGGGGCCCTGGCCTACGGCCTGCTGGCCACCGACGGCGAGCTGGTGGCCATCTTCGACGCCGACTTCGTGCCCGAGCCCGACTTTCTGCGCCGGACCGTGCCCTACTTCCACGAGCCGGCCGTGGGCGTGGTCCAGACCCGCTGGACCCACCTCAACGAGGACGACTCGCTGCTCACCCGCCTGCAGGCCTTTGGGCTGAATGCCCACTTCCTGGTCGAGCAGGTGGGCCGCAGCACGGGCGGGCACTTCATCAACTTCAACGGCACCGGGGGCGTATGGCGGCGCACCTGCATCGACGACGCCGGCGGCTGGCACGCCGACACGCTCACCGAAGACCTCGACCTGAGCTACCGCGCCCAGCTGCGGGGCTGGCGCTTCGTGTACCTGCCCCGGGTGGCCGCCCCCGCCGAGCTGCCGGCCGCCATGGACGCGCTCCGCTCCCAGCAGTTTCGCTGGAACAAGGGCGGGGCTGAAACGGCGCGCAAGCACCTGGGCCAGGTTTTCCGCTCCGACGCCACGGCGGGCACCAAGCTGCACGCCACGTTTCACCTGCTCAACAGCACCGTGTTCATGGCCATTCTGCTGATGGCGCTGCTGAGCGTGCCCCTGCTCTTTGCCCGGGAGCATCTGCCGGAGCTGCGGCTCGTGTTTCAGCTGGCCTCGGTGTTTTTGCTGACGCTGGCCCCGCTGGTGTACTACTACTTCACCGCCTGGCGGCTGGCTACGCCCGCCGCCTCCTGGCTGGGCTTCGTGCCGAAGTTTGTGCTGTTTCTGGCCATGTCGATGGGCCTCTCCCTGCACAACACGCTGGCCGTGCTCGGCGGCCTGGCGGGCCGCAAGACCGCCTTCATCCGCACGCCGAAGCTGGGGCTGCGGCCGCCGCCGAGCCACTGGCGGCAGCGCTACCGCACCGGCCGCCCGGATGTGCGCACGGTGCTGGAAGGCGTGCTCACGCTGTACTTCCTGTTCGGGCTCGGGGCCGGGGTCTACCTGGGCAACCTGGGGCTGCTGCCGTTTCACCTGCTGCTGGTCACGGGCTTCGGGCTGGTGTTTTACTACTCGGTGCGCCACAACCGCCGCGCGGCATGAGGGCGCCGGGGCCGGCGTGGGGGCAGGGCGCGGCCGTGCTGGGCAGCGGGGTGGCGTACGTGCTGCTGGCCTACGCCACCCCGCGCCCCGACTTCGGGTCGCTGCTGCTGCTGTTTGCTGCCGCTTTCGGCGGCTATGCCTGGCTGCTGTACCGGCCGCTGCCCCTGCGCTACGGGCTGCTGGCGGCCCTGCTGCTGCGGCTGCTCTGGCTGCCGGCCCTGCCCGCCCTCTCCGACGACTACCACCGCTTCCGCTGGGACGGCGCCCTGGTGGTGGCGGGCCAGAGCCCGTACCGGTACCGCCCCGACGAGCTGCTGTCGGGCCGCCCCACCGCTGCTCCGGCCAGTATATACCCGTTGCTCAATTCGCCGCACTACTACTCGGTGTATCCGCCCGTGAGCCAGGCGGCATTTGGCCTGGCCAGTAAGCTGTTTCCCGGCAGCGCCCGGGGCTTTGTCATCGTGCTGCGCCTGCTGCTGCTGGCGGCCGAAGCGGCTACGGCCGCGCTGCTGGTGGCGCTGCTGCGTCATTTTGGCCAGCCGCCCCGGCAGGCATTCCTGTATCTGCTCAATCCGTTGGTTGTCGTGGAGCTGGCGGGCAACCTGCACTTCGAGGCGCTTTCCACCTGCGGGCTGCTGGCCGCCATCTGGGCCCTGACGCAGGGGCGCCGGACGCTTTCGGCCGGGGCCCTGGCGGTGAGTGTGGCCGCCAAGCTGCTGCCCCTGCTGCTGCTGCCGCTGCTGCTGCGCCGGCTGGGGTGGCGCGCTTTCCTGGCCTACGCCAGCCTGCTGGCAATGGGGCTCATGGTGCTGTTCGGGCCGTTTCTGTCCCTGGAGCTGGTCCGCAACTTCAGCCGCAGCCTCGACCTGTACTTTCACAAGTTCGAGTTCAATGCCAGCCTCTACTACCTAATGCGGGCCGTGGGCTACTGGCGCACGGGCTACAACGAAATTGCCCTCATCGGCACCCACCTGGGCCTGGTGGCCGTGGCGTGGGTGGCCGTGCTGGGCTGGCGCGAGCGGCAGCCCACGCTGCGCACCCTGCCCCTGGCCGCGCTGGCCGCGCTGACGGGCTACTACCTGCTGGCCACCACCGTGCACCCCTGGTACCTGACCCCGCTGGTGGCGCTGAGCGTATTCACCCGGTTCCGGTTTGCGCTGGTCTGGTCGGGCCTGGCAGTACTGTCGTATGCGGCGTACCGGAATTCCGGGTATGCCGAAAGCCTGACGCTGGTGGCGGCGGAGTACGTGGTGGTGCTGGCCGTGCTGGGCTGGGAGCTGGCGCACCGGCCCCTGGAATCACCCACCCGAGGGTAGCGGGGCTGGCTGCGATTGTCGGGCACCCAGCCGGCTTAGTGGGTCCAGTAGGCGTAGCGCCGGTGCTTTTTGAGCCGCAGGCTGCGGCCGTCCCAGGTGGTTTGCCGCAGCAGAATGTTGGGGTATTCCCGGGCAAACCAGTACGCGTTTTCCTTCTGCGCATCCAGCTTCACGGTCACCAGCCAGGCGGCTTCGGCCGTGTCGGCGGGCCGCCCTTCGGCCACCATCACCCGGGCCGCATAGTAGACCGGCGGGGTAACTTTACTGGTTTGCTGCAGGTCGCAGATGGTGGCGCTGAAGGCGGGGCGGGCCTCAAAGTTCAGCGCCCGGAGCGTGTAGGGCAGCGCATCTTCAAACAGAACATCGTGGCGCAGGCGGCGCTGGCCCACGCCCTGCCCATCCCAGTAGGAGTTGTAAGACTGCGCGTAGTGGCTGCCCTCGTCGGTGAGGGCTTTGAACGTGTTGCCGCACCATTCCTGCGACGAGGTGGTCAGCTTGTGCAGGGCCACGGGCTGGTCGCGGCGGAAAAACAGGGAGGTGAGCAGGTGGTACGGGTACTGCTCGGTCGGAATCCGGCCGAACTGGTTCACCTTCATAACCGGAAAGATGTCGGGCCGCTGGTAGTCGTCGGTCTTGACGTTGAACTGCCCATTGAACTCCTCCTTGACGGTTATCAGCGTGTACTCAAACCGGCGCTTTTTCTTGTAGATCTCCCGCTCTGCCTCATAGGTAGCTACTTCGGCCAGCCCATCTTCCCAAAGCTTGTGCATGGCCCACTGCTGGTTGAAGTTCGGCAGCAGGCGCTTCAGGGCCGCATCCGGGGCTACGGTTTTGGCGGGAGTAGCCTTTTTCTCCGCCTCTTCCGGGGTGCAGGCCGGCAGGCCGGCCGCCACGATGAGCAGGAAAAACAAGTGAAGGGACTGACGCATACGCACGAAAACAACTGAATAATGGCGTACAGTACGGACGCGGGCCAACGGTGTTTTTCTCAGCGCCCGGTTTTCGCGCGCCAGGTCATCAGATCGGCCTCCGTGTCTACGTCCTGCAGCCGGGGCAGCAGCGCCACCCGCAGGCCCAGATGCTGCGCATCGGCCAGCGTGGCGCTCAAAACGGAGTCGGTGCTCCAGACCTTGCCGGCAAACAGGGCGGAGTAAACTTTTTTCAGCCCCAGCAGGTAATAGCCGCCGTCCTCGGCCGGCCCCAGCACCACGTCGTGGGTTTCGAGGTGGGCAAACGCCGCCTGCAGGTGCTCCGTGGTCAGCGCCGGGCAGTCAGTACCAATAATGACGGCGGCGGTAGCGCCGGCCGCAAAAGCCTGGGCGAAGCCGGCGCTCATCCTGTGGCCCAGCTCGCCGGCCGGCTGCAGCCGGGTTTCGTAGCCCGCCCACTGGGCGTCCGGCTCAGCGGGGGCGTGGTCGGCAAACCAAACCGTTTTATGGGTTTGCGCGAGGCCCCCGGCCGCGGCGCGGGTCAGGGCCAGCAGCTCCCCGTAGACGGCCAGCGCCGCCGCGTCGCCGAGGGTGCGGGCCAGCCGGGTCTTGACGCGCCCCAGCTCCGGGTGCCGGGCAAAGATGAGCAGATGCTGCACGAAAGCGGATAAGGAGTTGAGAATCGAGCTACGGCTACCTTATTCGTAGACCTTGGTGCCACGCGTCAGCCAGGGGCTCCACAGGGCGGAATACGGATGCACCTTGGTGGTGCGGCCTTGGGCGTTGTACACCGGGTGGCCTTCATTTATCCACTCGAAGATGCCGCCGTAGAGGTTGCGCACGTTGGTGAAGCCCAGCGCCCGCAGCCGCTCCCCCACCCGCTCGCTGCGGTAGCCCACCGAGCAGTACACCACCACCGGCCGGTCGCGGGGCAGGTCGCGGAAGGAGGCTTGCTCGTACTGCGCGAAATCCACGAGCCGGGCCCCGCGCAGATGACTCACCTGGTATTCGGCCGGGGTGCGCGTGTCGAGCAGCACCACGGCCTCGGGCTGCTGCCGGAGCCGGGCCAGCTCGGCGGGCTGAATCAGGGGCACCGTTTCGCGGTACAGCGTGCGCAGCAGCTGGGCATAGGCCGGACTGGGGCCGGGCTGGGCCGCCGCCGGATCTTTGCCGCAGGCGGCCAGCACCAGCTGGCAGAGCAGCGTCAGCGCCAGGGGCGCCTTGGCGCGGGCCAGCCGCCGAAGCCAGCCTTTCCGTGGCGGCCCGGCCGGCACACATGGAGCTGGCTCACCAGCCCCGACGGGGTCGGCAGGCGGGCGGGCACTCAGGGGCCGAAGGGTGGGTAGGTGGGGCATCATGGGTACGGGCGCCGCCAGGTGGCTACGCCGGCCGGAACCGCTCCGGGTTGGCCGGCGCTGCCACTTGGCGGCACCGACAATTACATCGAAACTTCCTTGGCCTTGTTCATCATCTGCACCCCGTGCACCAGCGCCGAGCCGGCCTTGATGGCGGCCGCCACGTGCACGGCTTCCATCATCTGGGCCTCGTCGGCACCTTTCTGCAGGGAGTCGGTGGTGTAGGCATCAATGCAGTAGGGGCACTGCACCGCGTGGGCAACGGCCAGGGCAATGAGGGATTTCTCACGCTCCGTGAGGGCACCTTCCTTGAACACCTCCCCGTAGTAGTCGAAGAACTTGCGGCCCATCTCGGGCTGCCACTCGGTGATGTTGCCAAACTTGGCCAGGTCGGCCGGATTGTAGTAGGTGCTTTTTTCCATGGGACAGAAAGGTAAAAAAGAGAAACAGGACTGACGGCGCCCGGCGTAGTCAGGAAAGTCAAATGCTAATTACGAAGTGGTAGCCGCCGGTCCACCATCGTCCCGGGTAGTGCAATGCCTGCTGCAGGGCAACGTCGGCACTGCTCAGCCCCGACAGCTCCCGCAGCTTCAGCCACGCGCGGTGGTCGTAGCGGAGCTGGGCAAAGCGCTCCAACAGGTTGAGAATGGTGCCGTGCCTGCGGGAAGGCAGCTTCCCGCAGGCACGGCACGAAAAAGGGCTTCCGGCCGCGGCCGGAAGCCCTTCCGGAGCGGCTAGAACTTACCCAGTACCGTCATCGTCGAAAGCGTCGGGTTTTCGCTGCCGCCCTCGGGCTCCACCGTCATGGCGAAGGCCTGGGCGCTACCGATGTCCTTCATCTGCTGCAGACTGTCGCCGGCAGTAGTGGCGGCGGCCAGCATGCCGGCGTCCACCGGCTTGCCCTGGTCGAGGGCCCACAGCTGGTACTGCTTGCCGGCCGGCGGGGCGGGCAGGCTGCGCACGTCCACAAACACGGCCTTGGTAGCCACATTGTACAGCACCCGGGCCTTGGCCGTCGGCGCGGCGGGCGTGCCCGTCAGGTCGATGGTCTTGAACTCGTCGTTGCGCAGCACCTGCACCTGGCTGGCCAGGCTCTTGTTGGTCGCCTGCATGGTAGTGGCTACCCGGCTCTGCTCGTTCTGGGCAATAACGAGGCTGGTTTCGGCGTCCTTCCAGCGGTTGTAGAGCACCATGTTGGCCGCCGCGCTGAACAGCAGCAGCGCCACGGAGGCCGCCATCAGCCAGCTGAAGCGGGAAGCCGGAGCTTCGGCTTCGGGCACCAGCTGCCGCACAACCGGCTCGGCCGCCACGGGGGCCGGAGCCGCAGCCACGGCCGGAGCCGCGGCGTGAATGGCCGTCTGCCAGCCCGACAGCACCCGCTCGCGCATCGCGGCGGGCGGCGTCTGCAGGTGGGCTTCGGCGTAAGCGCCTACGGCCTCCACAATGAGGTTCAGCTCCCGCTGGATTTCGGGGCTTTCGGCGGCCCGGCGCTCGACGGCGACGCGCTCGGCCTCCTGGAGTACGCCCAGGGCGTATTCCTCGAGAATTCCTGATTCGATGTATTCCTGAATGTCCACGACTATCGAATCAATTTTGACAATACCTTGATAGCCGCCCGGGCCCGGGTTTTCACCGTCCCGAGGGGCAAGTTGAGTTCTTCTGCCACTTCGCTTTGCGTAAATCCGCCAAAATAGAGCAGGTCAATAACTTGCTTCTGCTCGGGATTGAGCTTGTTCGTCATTTCCTGCAAACCAATGTGCTCGGGCCGAAACGTGGGAACGGCGGCCTGGCGCAACGCGGCACTATCCTCTAGAGGTTGCGTACGGCTACTTACGCGGTACTGTCGGGACCGGATTTTGTCGATGGCTAAATTCCGGCAAACGTTAAGCACCCAGGTAAATAAGCGGCCTTTTGAGGGGTCGTAGGAGGCAAAGGAGTGCCAGATCTTGACCAGCCCTTCCTGCAGCACGTCCTCAGCCACTTCCTCGGTCTTGACGATGCGCAGAATCACGCCGTACAGCGCCGCCGAGTATTTGTCGTAGAAGAGCGTCATGGCTGATTCGTCCCGGTCGCGCAGGCGCTGCACGAGCAGCTCCTCAACATCGGGTATCAATGACTCAGGGGAGTTTGGTGTCACGGGAGCAACTGTAAGAGAAGCTGACGCAGGTAGCACTACCGGCCAACAGTGAGGCGAATGTACAGATAAAGCGTTTTCCGGCGCTATGGTTTGCCCCGAAAGCAAAAACCCCGCGGCCTTTGCTGCTACGGCCGGGCTTGGGTCGGGGTTTTGGCGCCCCGCGCCGGGGCAGCAGCCGCCAAACCCGATCCGCGGCGCCGGGTTTGCGTACTGACCAGCATCAAGCCCCCGTTTCTACTCCCCTTCTATGGCCATCGAGTCCTTTAATCCTTACACGGGCCGCGTGCTCCGCCGCTTCACCGCCTTTTCGTGGGCCAAAACGGAGCGGATCCTGACCCAGGCGGCCACAGCCGCCCGCACCTGGCCCCGGACGAGCTTTGCCGAGCGGGCCCGGCTCATGCACCGCGCCGCCGACCTGCTGCGGGCCCGGCAGGATGAGCTGGCCCGCCTCATGGCCCTGGAAATGGGCAAGCCCGTCGCCGATGGCCGCGCCGAGGTGCAGAAGTGCGCCCTCACCTGCGACTACTACGCCGACCACGCCGAGGACTTCCTGCGCGACGAGCCCATCAGGACGACGGCCCAGCGCAGCTTCATTGCCTACGAGCCGCTGGGCGTGGTGCTGGCCGTGATGCCCTGGAACTTCCCCTTCTGGCAGGTGGTGCGCTTTGCCGCCCCGGCCCTGATGGCCGGCAACGTGGGCCTGCTCAAGCACGCTTCCAACGTGCCCCAGTGCGCCCTGGCCCTGGAAGCCATTTTCCACGCGGCCGGCTTTCCTCCCGCCACCTTCCGCACCCTGCTCATCGGCTCCGGCCTGGTCGAAAAGCTGATTGCCGATGACCGCGTGATGGCCGTGACGCTGACGGGCAGCGAGCTGGCCGGCTCCAAGGTGGCGGCCGCGGCGGGCGCCAACATCAAGAAAACCGTGCTGGAGCTGGGCGGCTCCGACCCGTTTGTGGTGCTGGCCGATGCCGACCTGGCGCTGGCGGCCCAGACCGCCGCTCAGGCCCGTATGATCAATGCCGGGCAGAGCTGCATTGCCGCCAAGCGCTTTATCGTGCACAAGTCTATTATCAAGCCCTTCATCAGCCAGCTCAAAACCCACCTGCTGGCCCTGCGCACCGGCGACCCGCTCGATGAGGCCACCCAGTACGGGCCGCTGGCCCGCCCCGACCTGGCCGACGAGCTAACCCAGCAGGTGGAGGACTCGGTGCGGGCCGGGGCGAAGGTGGAGCTGTTCGGCGGGCAGTCGAAGCCGGGCACGGCGCTGTTCCGGCCCATGATCATCTCCCGGGTGAAGCCGGGGCAGCGGGCCTACGGCGAGGAGCTGTTCGGGCCGGTGGCCATCGTGCTGGAAGCCCGCGACGAGGAGCACGCTATCCACCTGGCCAACGACTCCCGCTTCGGGCTGGGGGCCTCGGTGTGGACCCGGGACCCGCAGCGCGGGGAAGCCGTGGCGCGCCGCATTGAGGCGGGCGCCGTGTTTGTGAACTCGATGGTGAAGTCGGCGCCGGAGATGCCGTTTGGGGGCGTCAAGAAGTCGGGCTACGGCCGGGAGCTGTCCTACCTCGGTATCCGGGAGTTTGTCAACCAGAAAAGCATCTGGGTAGCCAGGGAGGAAAAGCCGGCGGGCAGCAAGAAGGTAGAGTAGCGCTACCGGGCAGCCCTACTCAACCCCAGCCACTACAGGACGTCATTCCGAGCGAGGCCGAGGAATCTCGCTTGCTGATGTATGAGTACCACTCCTGCGTCAGCACGCGAGATTCCTCGCTTTGCTCAGCATGACGTTCTTTTTGCTTGCCCTTTCCACACCGTCTTCAGCAGTAGCCCAGCATCTTATACGCGACGTAGCCGGTTACCTCGTGGGCCAGCAGCAGCCACTGGCCCACGGCCACGGGGCTGGGCAGCAGCCAGTAGGCGGGGTCGGTCTGGCGGTCGGTGGTGCGGAAGTCGGCGGGCCAGGGCGTGGGCTGCAGGCCCACGCGGCGGAAGCAGCCCAGGGCCCGGCGCTGGTGAAAGGCCGAGGTGATGAGCACCAGGGACTTTATATCGGGGTGGCGGGCCAGCAGCGCTTTGGTGAGCTGGGCATTTTCGCGGGTGTTGCGGCTGCGCTCCTCCAGCAGGATATGGGCCGCGGGCACGCCGGCCAGGCGCAGCAGCGTGTACAGGTCGCGGGCTTCGGTGTGGGCTACCGCGCCCACGGCGCCCGAGCCGCCGCTGATGATGAGGCGGCGGATGCGCCCGGCCCGGTACAGCCACAGCGCATTGGTGAGCCGGTCGGCCCCGTTGCCCAGGTATACCCGGTCGTGGGGCGACTTGCGGATCTGGGTGATGCCGGTGAGCAGCACGCCCGCGTCGTGGGGCGCGAGGTGGCGCAGGGGCGCGGGCGGCAGCTCCCAGGCCAGCAGGGCTTCGTTGCTGAGGGCATTGTTGGTTCCCAGCAGAAACAGCACCAGCCCGGCCCACAGCAGTCGGCGGCGCCAGAAGGGACGGCGCGCCAGGCGCACGAGCAGCCAGATTCCGACCGGAAGCAGGGCGTAGAGCAGCAGTTTGGAAAGCAGGAAAAACACGGCCGCGAAGCTAGCGGGAAAAAGCCGGGCACCCGTGCCCGGGGCGCCGAAACTTAGGCAGCACTCCGCCTGGGCCGGCGACACTGCTTCCTCGTACCCGGGGGCCGGAAATACTCAAAGCCCTTTACCGCAGGGCAGCAAAGGGCTTTGGGTGGGCAATAATCAGCCTTCTGGCAGAAAACGGCCGGCTAACGGATTGGCCGCCGCTTAGTTGCTCTGCGGCAGGAGCTCACGCAGGCGCTGCAGCATGTCGTACACTTCGGCTTCGGTGGTCAGCGTGTCGCACTCCAGCACCCGGCCCTGGCAGTAGCTGACGAAGAACGGCGCTACCCGCTGCTGCATCAGCTTGCGGGCCACCGGGTTTTCTTCCGAGGCCAGGCGCAGGAAAAGGATGGTTTCAAACAGCGCATCGTCGGCGAACCTGGCGAAGGGGGGCGCCAGCTGCTCGCAGATTTCGCAGTTGTCGGAGGTAAACTTGACGAATACCTTCAGATGGTCGTGGGTGTAGCGACGCAGACCCTCATCGTTGGTATCAATAACCTGCTGGCGGGCAACTTCTTTCATAATCAGGGGAAATTCAGCAAAACCAGGGAAGAAAATACTCCCGGTGGTCAGGGAGCAGACACAAAAACCGCCCCGGAAATTCCCCCCGGGCAGACCTGTTAAGCAACGCAGTGCGGTTGAGCGGGCTAGGATTTTTTCAGCATCATGGTCCGGATGTATTTTACCGGGGCGCTGCCGTAGCTCAGAAACTGCTCGTTGAAGGTTTTCAGGTCGAAGCTCTTCCCCTGCGCCTTTTTGAGCTCCTCGCGCAGATCATAGATTTCGGTGTAGCCCGTGAAGTAGCTGCTGAGCTGCACCTGGCTCTGGGTGGCGCGCTTCCACTTGCCGCGGGCCTCGGCTTCCTCCTGAAATCCTTCGCGCATGAGCATCCCCACCACGTCCTGCTCGGAGGCGTTGTTGACCTGCACGTCGTGGTCGAGGATGGCGTTGAGCGTGACGCGCATGTTCCACTTGTCCCACATGAGCCACATTTCGTCGGTGTTGCCGCCGTAGCCGCTTTCCAGCATCATCCGCTCGGTGTACACGGCCCAGCCCTCAATCATGGCTCCGTTGCCCATAATAGACTTGATGAGCGAGGGGCTGCGGTTGGCGTACACCAGCTGGGTGTAGTGGCCGGGAATGGCCTCGTGGATGTTCAGGATCTGCAGGGTGTAGTCGTTGTACTCGCGCAGGTAGCTTTCGGCCTGGGCCGCGGTCCACTCGGCCGGCACGGGCTCCACGTTATAATAGGTGTTGGCCGCCTTGTCGTAGGGGCCGGGGGCCGAGATGGAGGCGCCGGCGCTGCCGCGCATGTAGGGCGGCGTGTCGCGCACTACCAGCGGCTTGCTTGGGTCCTGGGTCAGCAGCTTCTTGTCGTTGACGAACTTGATGAGCGTGGGAATCTGCTGCTTGACGGCGGCGGCAAACTCTGCCGGCCTGGCGTGCTTTTCCGACAGCTTGCCGATAACCGTCTTAATGAGCAGGATCGAGTCGGTGGGCTGGGGCTGGCCGGGGAAATACTTGGGCCAGAGCCGGGCCGCACGCCGGCCCATGTCGTGGAGCAGCTCGCGCTTGTGCTGCTGGGCCTTGGCGTACACCTGATCGGCTGAGTAGGTCGACTGGATGTCGTAGGCAAACTTGCGGTCATACAGCGCCTTGCCGATGCGGAACGAGCGGAACTGGCCCTTGGGCTTCACCTCGTTGCGCAAAAAGTCGATGTAGCTCCGGGTTTCCTGTTTGGTGGTGGCAATGCGGGTGCGGAAGTCGGTCTTTTCCTGCTCCGACAGGCCCGAGCGGCTGATGGAGTCGAGCAGGGCCGCCCCGTACACTTCCATCCCGCCCTCGTTTTGCAGGATGGCCAGGTCGGTGTGCTCCCGGGTGGGCCGGCTGATGTTCTGCTTGGCGGCCTCGTAGTATTCCACCGAGTGGGAAATCTTCTCCGAAATGTTGCGCAGGCGGCGGTCCAGCGGGTGGTGGCGGCCGCTGAGCAGCTCCGACACCGCCCCGCCCAGGTTGTAGCCCGCCGGGTTCCACTGCCAGCCCCGTAGCGTGTCGGTCTGCCAGAGGCTGCGGTTCAGGTAGTTTTCAATCAGCCGGTAGTCGGTCTGGTTGTTGACCGACAGCTTGCCGACCTCGAAAGCCGCCAGCTCCTTGCGCCGCCGGGCCTGGGCCGCGGCTTCGGTCTGCCGCCGGCCGGCCGTCGGAATCACCAGCAGCGAGTCGTAGCGGTGGTAGCCCTGGTCGGAGGCCCACTCGGGGTTATAGTACCAGAGCGAGTCGATGAAGCGGGTTTTGAACTGGTCGAAGCCCGCGTCGGCGGTTTTCACGGCCGTGGTGCCGGCCTGCTGGCCCTGTTCGCAGCCGCCCAGGGTCAGGGCGCCAAGGCAGCCGGCGGCCAGCAGCAGCAGTTGGGAAGTAGAGGTGGTGGTGGTCATGTAAAAGGGTAAGGAGGGAGTCAGGAGGTCAGGAAGGTACGATTCAATGAGCCGCAGCTGGCTGGCCCGGCAACAGCGCGGGCGTACCAGCCGGTCCGCGGGGCTATTGTCGCACAACGACCGGCCAGGGCTGCAAGCCAAAGCGGAGCCAGCGCCTTTTTTAGCGGCTGGGTCAGGTCGCCCTGCCCGAAGTGCGGGGTGCGGATAGCGCGGCTTCGGCAAAAACGGGACAACGGCACACGGGCCCACGTTTCAACCGAGGGCGAAGCTAAGGTTTTCCCACGGCCCGCCGCCCTTCCCGCTACGGGCGGCCGCGGCCGCCTTGTCACAGTTTCATGAAAAACAGCTAAAAGTGTGACAGATGTTGTCACACTTTATCTACGCCGGAAAAATTTTGTGACAGAATCCGTCACACTTTTAAATTCTTACCGCTATTTTGTGACACCTTACCTACTCCCCAAAACGATGGCTGCTACTCTGCTGGGCCAGGTGCGCGAGCTGCTGGGCCTCACCCAGCTGGAGCTGGCCATTCACCTGCGCGTAGCCCGCGACCTGCTGGCCCACGCGGAAGGCGGCCGGCGCAACCTGCCGCTGGAGGCCATGCAGCGTCTGCTGCCGCTGGTGGAGCAGCTCTTCGGCCTGACCGGCCTGGCCAAAGCCGAGCCGCCGGTAGATGCCAGCGAAACCCAGCCCCCGCCCCTCTCTGACCAGGACCCGGGCCGGTGGCGGCTGGTGGTGTGCCGCCACGAAGCCGTCAATGCCCGCTACCAGCGTACGCTGCTGCACCGCAAGGCCCAGCCGCTGCGGCGGCGCATAGGAGTGCTCACGCCCCTGCTGGCGGCCCTGCCCCCCGCCCCCGCCGACGGCAGCCCCGACCCCGAGGCCCGGGACCGGCGTTGGTACACCGACCGCCTCGCCGACGCCCGCGACAAGCTCACCCGCTGCGGGGCCCTGCCCCAGGCCTTGCTCGAAGCCCGCATTCAGGCCCTGGACCTGGAAATCGGGGCGTTGGAGAAGCTGTTTGCTGAGGGCCGCGCCTAACCGGCCGCCCTTGGTCTCATTGCTTACCTTCGCCCCTATGGCCCGCCTTCTGTTTCTTCTGCCCCTCACGCTGCTGGCCTGCTCCCAGCAGTCCGAAACCGCCCACACTGCCCTGCCCAGCGGCCCGCCCGCCATTCCGGTGCAGTCGGCCGGGCCCGCGGCCCAGGCTCCGGGCCGCTTCCCCGAAACCTTCGAGGCGGGCAGCAAGGGCGCCTACGCTTCTGCCGACGAGGCCCTGACCACCGGCCCCTGGCGCTTCGAGGACGCGCTGATCGGCTCCTCGGAGCAGGACCACAAAAACGGCCAGCACGCCGCCCGCCTGCGCGGGCTGGGCCGCCTGCGCATGAACTTCGACGCCCCGGCCGGGGTGCGCGCCATCCGCATCAGCGCCGCCGCCTACGGCGACGACCCGGCCAGCACCTGGGAGCTGTGGGGCAGCGTGGACGGGGGCCGCAGCTTCCGCCGCATCGGCCCGCCCGTGCGCACCCAGGGGCCCCGGCTGGTCGTCACCTCGTTCGAGGGCGGCACGGCCGGGGCGCTGCGGCTGGAAATCCGCAAGACCGACCCGGGCCGCGGCCGGCTCAACCTCGACGACATCGTGCTGGAAACGGCTACCGGTGCGGCCGGCCCGGCTACCGCACCCGCCGCCGGCCCCGGCACCCCGGCGGGCACTTCCCTGCCGCCGGCCACCACCCGCCAGGCCACGGCCGTGGTCAGCAGCCGCGACGACCATCTGGCCCTGGGCAACCCCAGCGGCGCTACCACCAGCCCCGACAACCCGGGCAACTACCTGCTGGTGAAGCCCCAGTTTGCGCTGAGCTACAATGCCGGCCGCGGCACGCCGACCTGGGTGAGCTGGCACCTGAACCGGGCCTGGATGGGCACCGCGCCCCGCCAGGACGACTTCCGCCCCGACCCGGCCCTGCCCCGCGGGTTCTACGCCGTCACGCCCCGCTCCTACTCGGGCTCGGGCTTCGACCGGGGCCACAACTGCCCCAGCGCCGACCGCACCACCGACCTGGACGACAACTCGGCCACGTTTCTGATGACTAACATGATTCCGCAGGCCGGCAACAACAACCAGCGCACCTGGAGCAGCCTCGAGGAATGGGGCCGCACCCAGGTGAGCCGGGGCCAGGAAATCTACGTCATCATGGGCAGCTACGGCCGGGGCGGCACCGGTACGGCGGGCCTGGCCACCACCCTCGACAACGGCCGCGTGACGGTGCCGGCCCGGGTGTGGAAGGTGCTGGTGCTGCTGCCCGAGGGCTCCGACGACCTAGTACGCATCCCGACCCAGGCCCGGGTGCTGGCCGTGGATACGCCCAACGACAACAGCGTGAGTCCCGACTGGAGCCGCTACCGCGTGTCGGTAGACGCCATTGAGGCCGCCACCGGCCTGGACCTGCTCAGCAAGCTGCCCGTAGCCGTGCAGGCCCGGCTGGAGGCCGGGGTGGATAAGGGCCCGACGCGGTAGCCCCGCCTTGCCGCCGTGGGGCCCCGTCCGCGCCCGCAGAGCCACCAACTACTGGCAATACCCTATATTTCAAGAGCCTCGTTTCTACGCCCTCGGCAGGCGCATGGGCGGGCCGCTGCCGAAAGCCGGAGCTTAGCCCGCAGCAGTTATTTCGCTCTAGTGCCTATTTTTCCACCCCCTTATGCGCGCTACGCTCCTTCTGCTCTGTCTGCTGCTGGCCGGCGAAATCCAGGCCCAGGGCAAGGACCACGTCCGCATTGGCGGCACCCACGTCAGCCTGATTCCGCCGCCGGGCTTCACGGCCGCCGCCAGCTTCAGCGGGCTGGAGCACAAGGCCACCGGAGCTTCCATTCTGGTGGCGGAGCTGCCCACGCCGGTGCAGCAGCTCACGGCCGGCATGAGTGAGGCGGCCCTGGCGGCCCGGGGCATGAGGCTGCTGCAGATGCAGGCCGTAAGCCTGCACGGCACCCCGGCTACCCTACTGCGGGTCAGCCAGAAAGCCGGCGGCACTGCCTACCAGAAGCAGATTCTGCTCTTCGGCGACGCCACGCAAACGGTGCTGGTGACGGGCACCTATCCGGAAGCCACTCCCGCTGCGGCCGGCCCGGTGCAGGCCGCGCTGCTTTCCACCTTCTACGCGCCGCAGACCAGGGCCGAAGTGCCGGCTGCCCCGTTTGGCCTCAACGTGGCCGGCACCCGCTTCCGGTTTGCCAAAAACCTGGCCGGCAGCCTGCTCTACACCACCGATGGCCGCCCCGCCCCCCAGGGCCCCGACCAAGCCGCCGTCATCGTGGGTACTTCCCTGGGAGCCGTGGATGTGGCCGACGCCGACCAGGAGCAGTACAGCCTGCTGCACCTCCGGCAGACGCCCAACGGCCAGACCCTGCACGTGCGCTCCAGCTACCCGATTACCATCAACCGGATGCGGGGCTACGAAGTCATTGCCGACGGCCAGGACGCCCAGGGCCGCCCCCAGCTCGTGTACCAGGTCATGCTCTTCGCCGATACCGACAAGTACTACCTCATCGTCGGCATCACCGACAACCATTTCGACGAGCACCTGGCCACGTTCCAGGCCCTGGCCCAGACGTTTCGGCGGCGGTAGGGTCCGCAGGTTTGGGCAGCTGGCTATGCCAGAGCGGCACTAAGCCCGCCGCCTGCTACCTTCCCGGCTTCAACCCCGAAGCTGATGAAACTCCCGTTCCTTGCCGCCCTGCTCCTGGCCGTCACTGCTGCCTTCGCCCAGCAGCCTCCGGATGAAGTCTGGACGCAGTTCACCAAAGGGAGGCAAGGCAAAGCCCGACACGGCTACCAGGATGCAGACGGGCACATCCGAGTTCCGGCCAAGTTTGGTGGCTTTACCAGAGCCCAAAATTTCCGACACATCATCGCCGTAAGCGAAGCCACCATCCGAACTAGTTATTACCTGTTGAAAAATGGCCGGCAAGTAGGGCGCGACAGCGTGTATATGTTCGACTTCACGTTTGACTGTGAAAGCGAGGGCAAAATTCGTTTCAAAAGCCAGAAACATAACCGGGTAGGCTTTTTTGATAGCCAAGGGCGGGTGGTTATTCCAGCCATTTACAATGCCGCTACCCCGTTTCATAACGGGCTGGCGTTCGGGCTTATCGGGGCGCGGGCCGAATGCATGAGCGGTGAGGCCGACACGATGCGCTGCGAGCATCCGGGCTGGGTGGGCGGGCGCACGGTGCTGCTGAATGAGCGTAACGAAATAGTGGTAGACAGCCTGCCCGGGCACAAGTGGGCGGGGCTAAACCCATATTCACTACAGGTCAATACTCCAACTCCCGATACGGCTACTAGCCTGACTTTTCGGGCGGTAAATGGCGACCGTTATTCATTTGTAGACTATGAGAAAGAATTCACACAGTGGCTGTATACTGTATTTGTGCCCGCCGTACGCACTGGCGAGGCCAACAAAGTAGCACCCCTGTGCTTTACAGAACTAGCTGCCAGTGCCCGCCCATTTAATGGCTGGCCTCATTTTGAGCGGGCAGAGTTTGTAAATAAATTTTATGAGCCGGTGTTACGGCCGAAGCTAGGGGCGCTGCATCGCGGCGCGAAAAACGTCGTGGTCTTCCCCGAAAGCCTGAATTCACTCATTTTTACGAGCCCGGACTTTCAGCCTTTTCGGACGGATTGCAGCGAGCATTTCCAGGAGAAATACCCTGCCTTTGTGGTGGTCGTGACCTACCAACCTTCGCCAGGCAAACCGGAAGACGACTACCAGAATCATTTTGGGTTTATCCGTACGGAAAACGGGTACCGTCTTTTCCAGGTATCGCTGTAAGTAATCTTAGAGAAATGAGCACCCCCCCCACTGGCGCGAGTTTAGCGCAGCGTAACTCGTGACCAGCCCACGACGGGGAGATTGTATCTCCCCTGCCGCGCCAGCGGCACACCATCACCGTGCCGTGCGGTATGATGCGCACAATTGTGGGAAGCACAGTACCTTGACACAGCATCCTGCTGCCATCCAGTCCGCTCTTTATGAAAATCCTGCTCGTTGAAGATCATCTGGAGCTAGCCAAAAGCATTGCCAGCTACCTCACCCAGGAGCACTACCTCTGTGAGGTGGCCACTACGTTTGATCAGGCCCGCGAAAAGCTGATCCTGTTCACCTACGACTGCGTGCTACTGGATATCATGCTGCCCGACGGCAACGGCATCAACCTGCTCAAGCTGCTGCGCAAGGAAGGCGTGGAGAGCAGCGTAATTATCATCTCGGCCCAGAACGCGCTGGACTTTAAGCTGACCGGCCTGAGCGAAGGCGCCGACGACTACATCACCAAGCCGTTTCCGCTGCCCGAGCTGCACGCGCGCATCAAGGCCATCATGCGCCGCCGCAACCCCCACAAAAACAACGTGCTGACGTTCCTCGACCTCACCGCCGACCTGGAGTCGATGGAGTGCCGGGTGAATGGCCGGCTGCTGAGCCTGACGCGCAAGGAAACCAATCTGCTGCTGTATTTTATCAACAACAAAGGGCGCATGCTCACCCGGCAGGCCATTGCCGCCCACCTCTGGGGCGACTACACCGACAACCTCGACAGCGTGGACTTCGTGTACCAGCACGTAAAAAACCTGCGCAAGAAAATCACCGACGCCGGCGGCAAGGACTACATCAGCACCGTGTACGGGCTGGGCTACAAGCTAAACGCGGCCCAGTAGTGAAGCTCAACTACCGCTACACCCTTGCCTACGCGGTTATCACGCTGTTCGTGCTGTCCGTGGGCTTTGCCATCGTGTACGGGGCCATGTCGCGCAGCGTCACCCAGACCACCATCGGCAAGCTGCGCCACCTCAACGAAATCATTGCCGCCCAGCTCGGCCGCGGCCGCGACTACAGCGGCCACCCCGCCCGGGCCAACGTGCGCATCCGCCGGCTTACGGCGGCCGACACCGCGGGCCGCACTCAGCTGGTGCAGGTACGCCGGGAGTGGGACCCGGCGCTGCAGTCGAGCGTGAGCGTGGTGCGGCTGGCCACCTACCCGCGCATCCGGGGGCAGCGCTACGCCATCACCAGCCGGGCCGTGGTGGTGATGCCCAGCGACGAGTACCTGACGGGTATCGTGCTGGTCTTTGCCTGGACGTTCGTTTTCCTGCTGGCTTTAGTGGTTATTCTCAGCGAGGTAATTTCCTGGTACATCCTGAAGCCCTTCAACGCTATTCTGCAGGGCATCGAGCGGTTTCAGCTCAGCCAGAAAACCACCCTCGGCCTGCAGCCCAGCCGCACGATGGAGTTCAACGTGCTCAACGACTTCCTGATGAAGATGACCAGCCGGGCGCAGAGCGACTACCAGGGCCTGAAGGAATTCTCCGAAAATGCTTCCCACGAGCTGCAAACGCCCATTGCCAGCATGAAAGCCAAAATCGAGCTGCTCATGGACTCGGAGCTGACCGAAAAGCAGCTGCTGATGCTCACCGCCATGCACGACGAACTGGAGCGCCTGGCCAAAATCAACCAGTCCTTGACGCTGCTGGCCAAGCTGGAGCACTTCGAGTCGCACCCCGCCCCGCTCACCGACCTGAGCCGGCTGGTGCCCGCTACCGAGGCGGCGTTTGCCGATCTGGCCGAAATGAAGGGCCTGCGCACCACCCAGCAGATTGCGGCGGGCGTGCGGGTGCCCCTGGACGAATCCCTGGCCCAGCTGCTGCTGAATAATCTGTTCAGCAACGCCATCCGCCACAACCTGCCCGGCGGCGAAATCCGGCTCGTGCTGTCGGCCACCGAGCTGGGGCTGCACAATACCGGCCACGCGCCTTCCGTGCCGGTCAGTGAGCTGTTCGGGCGCTTCCGGAAAGGCAACGCCGCGCTGGACTCCATCGGCATTGGCCTGGCCATCGTCAAGCGCATCAGTGAGCTCTACCATCACCGCGTCGAGTACACCTACGGCGAAGGGTGGCACCACATTCGGGTGGTATTCGCCCCCGGAGGCGACTAACGCCGGGTGGGGAAGGGCGGCAGCGGCCAAATTTCAGGCTTACCTTAAGGTTTCTATGAAATTTCCTCAAAATCAGGGTGTTCATTTGCTTGGTGCTGATGAGTAAGTAACTACTTACTGGGCGGCACCGCCAGCACGTCACCTGATTTCTCTGCTCCGTGGCCGCACTCGTTTCCCCTGCTCCCGCCTTCGACTCCGCCCGGCGGGAGCGTGCCGGGCTGGAAACCATTTCGCGCCGCCGTCTGAAGGCTATTTTCAGCGGCTCGGTGGGCAACCTGGTGGAGTGGTACGACTGGTATGCCTTCTCGTCGTTTTCCCTGTACTTTTCCGCCTCGTTTTTTCCCTCCGACGACACCACCGCCCAGCTGCTGCAAACGGCGGGCATCTTCGCGCTGGGCTTTCTGATGCGGCCTATCGGCGGCTGGATGTTCGGCCGCATTGCCGATAAAGTGGGCCGCAAGCAGTCCATGACGCTGTCGGTGCTGCTGATGTCGCTGGGCTCCTTGCTCATTGCCCTCACCCCCACGTACCAGACCGTGGGCATTGTGGCGCCCATTCTGCTGCTCACGGCGCGGCTGCTGCAGGGCCTGAGCGTGGGCGGCGAGTACGGCGTCTCGGCCGCCTACCTGAGCGAAATGGCCACCCGCCGCCGCCGCGGGTTTTACTCCAGCTTCCTGTATTTCACCCTGATTGCGGCCCAGCTGCTGGCCCTGGGCATCCAGCTGGTGCTGCTGAAGGTACTGCTCACCGAGGCCGAGCTGCTGGCCTGGGGCTGGCGGATTCCCTTCGTGATTGGGGCCCTGCTGTCCGTGGTAGCCCTGTACCTGCGCCAGAACCTGGATGAAACGGCGGCCTTCGAGCAGCAGAAAACCCAGTCCGAGGAGCTGCGCGGCAGCCTCAAAGTGCTGCGCCGCTACCCCCGGGCCGTGCTCAAGGTGGTGGGGCTGACGCTGGGCGGCACGCTGGCGTTTTACACCCTGACCACCTACATGCTGAAGTTTCTGGTGAATACGGCCCACATGACCAAGGGGGCCGCCACCAACACGTGCTTTCTGGCCCTGCTGGGCTTTGCGGCCATGCAGCCAGCCTTCGGCAGCCTGTCGGACCGCATTGGCCGGCGCCCGCTGCTGATCGGGTTTGGGGTGCTCGGCACGCTGGGCAGCGTGCCGCTGCTGACGGCCCTGAGCCACACCACCACGCCCTGGGTGGCGCTGGCGCTGCTGCTGCTGGCCTCCGTGGCGGTCAGTGGCTACACCAGCATCAGCGCGGTGGTGAAGTCGGAGCTGTTTCCGGTGGAAATCCGGGCGCTGGGCATCGGCCTGCCGCACGCCCTGACCGTGGCCGTGTTTGGGGGCACCGCCGAATACATTGCCCTGTGGTGCAAGGGCATCGGGCACGAGTCGTACTTCTACTGGTACGTGTCGGGCTGCATTGGCATTTCCCTGGTAGTCGCGCTGCTGATGGCCGAAACCCGCGTGACGTCCTTCCACGACCAGGACCTCCCCGCGGCGGCCTGACCTGCTGCCGGTCCAGGGTCTTGCTAAACCGGCAGCAGGTTGTGCACCAGCTTCCGGCCGGCTCCGGCCCTGCCGGCTTATCGTGTTTTTCTTCGTTTTCCTACCTGTTCAACCCCAATCCCACCACATGAAGAAGCCTTTACTCTCAATTCCCCGCTGCCGGCCCCTGCTGCCCGGACAGGTATTGTTTCTGCTGCTGGCCTTACCGGGGGCGGCGGTAGCCGGCCCGACTACCGGCTACCCGCTGCCGGAGCGGCGGGCGGCGCTGCCCCTGGAAGCGCCAAGCGGCGCGGTGCTCAGCAGCGCCCCCCAGGTAGCGGATGTGACGCTGAAGGGACGAATCATGGGTGGGCCGGCGGGCGAGGCTATTCCGGGTGCTACCGTAGTGGAGCAAGGCACCACCAACGGTACCAGCACCGACGCCGACGGGCGCTTTTCGCTCACGGTAAAGCCCGGCGCCACGCTGGTGATATCGGCTATCGGCTTTAAAAGCCAGCAGCTCATCGTCGGGGACCGGACCACGCTGGAGGTGCGCCTGGAGACGAGCACCACCGACCTGAGCGGGGTTACCGTCGTCGGCTCCCGCGGCCTGCCCCGCACCGACGTGGAGCGGCCCTCCCCGGTGGATGTGCTCAACGCCAAGGACCTGCAGCTGACGGGGCAGACCGATCTGGGCCAGCAGGTGCAGTTCAACTCGCCCTCGTTCAACTCGGCCAAAACCGGCGTAAACGGGGTAGCCAACTACGCCGACCCGGCCTCGCTGCGCGGCCTCTCGCCCGACCAGGTGCTGGTGCTCGTGGACGGCAAGCGCCGTCACCAGTTTTCGGCCCTGAATCTGAACGTGACCGTGGGCGCGGGCACCGTGGTAACCGACCTGAACGCCATTCCGTCGCTGGCCATTGAGCGCATCGAGGTGCTGCGCGACGGGGCCGCGGCCCAATACGGCTCCGACGCCATTGCCGGCGTCATCAACCTGGGCCTGAACAAAAGCACCGGGGTGGCTACCGTCAAAACCCAGTTCGGCATCACCAAGGAAGGCGACGGGGCCCAGTACCTGGCCGGGGCCAACTACGGCGTAAAGCTGGGCAGCACCAACCCCGGCTACCTGAACCTGACGCTGCAGTATCAGCGGCAGGAGCAAACCAACCGCTCCGACGACTACGTGGGGGGCATCTACACGGCCTTCCCGGCCCTGCCGGGCGTGCCCACGGCGGCCCAGATTGCGAGCGAAAATGCCAAGCGCGCCGAGCGGGGCAATATCTATCCGCAGGTGGGGCAGCCCTTCAAGGTGGGCGTGTACGGCAGCAACCAGGCCGACATCTACCAGGGCTTCTTCAACCTGGGCGTGCCCGTGGGCGGCAGCGGCTGGTCGGTGTACAGCTTCGGCGGCTTTTCCCGCAAGGACATTCTGGCCTACGGCTTCTTCCGCAATGCCCAGCCCGGCAACGTCAACTACAGCCCCATCCACCCCGATGGCTACCTGCCCGAGCTGCCCGGCCGCAGCGAAGACTACTCCGGCGTGGTGGGCGTGAGCCGCAAGCTGGCCGGGGGCTGGAACCTCGACTTCAGCACCGGCTACGGCTACAACTACCTCGACCTGAACGCCAACAATACCTCCAACCCCTCCATGGGGGCGGCCTCGCCCACCGACTTCTACGTGGGCCGCAGCGCCTTCGGCCAGAGCACGAGCGAGGTAAACGTGTCGCGCAACTACGAGGGCCTCTTCGGCACCAAGTCGTTTAATCTGGCCCTGGGCAGCCAGTTCCGGGTCGACCGGTTTATTCTGGAGCGCGGCAGCCCGGAGTCCTACTTCGTCGGCCCGTTTGCGCTGGCGGCCCCTACGGCCACTCCGCCGCGCACCGCCAAGGCCCCGGGCTCCAGCGGCCGGCCCGGCATTGCCCCCGACGATGAGACCAACACCACCCGCTCCAACGTGGGCGTGTACGTGGACGTGGAAAGTGACCTGACTGAGCGCCTGCTGCTGACCACGGCCCTGCGCTACGAGCGGTACTCCGACTTCGGCAGCAACGTATCGGGCAAGTTTGCCTCCCGCTTCAAGGTAACGGAGGACATTTCCCTGCGCGGCTCCGTCAACCGCGGCTTCCGCGCGCCGTCGCTGCAGCAGACCTTCAACAGCGTGAGTACTTCCACGGTGCAGAGCGGGGCCATTGTCCAGACCAAGCAGCTGCGCAACGACGACCCGCGCCTGGTGCCGCTGGGCGTGACCGACCCCCAGGCCGAAACCTCCTGGAACTACAGCCTAGGCGTGGCCGCCAAGATCAGTGAGAACGTGCTCTTCACGCTGGATGCCTACCAGATTGACATCAACGACCGGATCATCAACAGTGAGCGGCTGATCAAAGGCGCGGGCAACACCGGCATCAAGGCCCTGCAGACGCCGGCTTTCGACGGCATCAGCGAAATCCGCTTCTTCACCAACGCCATCGACACCCGCACCCGCGGCATTGACCTGGTGACGACCTACAAGACGGAGCTCACCGAGGCCAGTCGCCTCACCGCCAGCCTGGCCCTGACCTTCAATGCCACCAACATCGTGAACACCCGCGACACGCCCGCCGCGCTGCAGGCCGGCACGGCCAACCGCATCCTGCTGATCGACACGGTAAGTATTGGCCTGATTGAGCGGGCCCAGCCGCGGCAGAAGATTCTGCTGTCGGCTACCTACCAGATAGGCAAGTTCAGCATCACGCCCCGGGCCTCGTACTTCGGCGCTGTCACGGCCTTCGAAAAGCCTACCGCTACCACGGCCATTCCCAACCCGCGGCACATCAGCCAGGAGTTTGACGGCAAGACCCTGTTTGATCTGGCCCTGGTGTATACCCCGGTTAAGGCCGTGTCGGTGACGGTGGGCGCCAACAACATCACCAACGTGTACCCCGACAAGGTGGACGCTACCCGCTTTGCCAGCTACTCCAACGGCGAAATTCCCTACTCCCGCAACGTCGCGCAGTTTGGCTTCAACGGCGCGTACTACTACACCAACCTGATGTTCACTTTCTAAAGCCCAAATGCCAGCCCCGGGGCGGAGCGGAGACGAAGTATTGCTACCCGAAGCATCTGGCGGCCTTCGCTGCAACGAGGCGGCAGGGATGCTTCGGCTCCGCTCACCCGCTAGGCCTGCTTTTCTACCTGACTCTGCCCTGCCCCTGCCCATGACAAACCTGGTCCTGCTGCTCGTGTGCCTGGGCCTGGGGGCGGTGCTGCGCCGGTGGCAGCTGGTGCCGGCCAGCACACCGGCCGTACTCAACCAGCTGCTGGTGCTGGTTTTTATGCCGGCGCTTACCTTCCTGCACCTGTCCGTGGCTCGCCTCGACCGGCACTTCCTGCTGCCGGTGCTGGCGCCCTGGCTGATATTTGGCGTGAGCTACCTGTTTTTCAGCGCCCTGGGCCGCCGCCTGCAGTTCTCCCGCGGCACCATCGGCGCCCTGATTCTGACGGCCGGCATCAGCAGCACCTCGTTTGTAGGCTTCCCGATCTTCGAGCTGCTCTACGGCCGCGAAGGGCTGGAGCTGGGCATTATGATGAGTCAGGCCGGCTCGTTTCTGATTGGCGTGACGCTGGGCGTGGCCGTGGCTTCCTGGTACGGGGCGCAGGAGCCCTCATGGCAAGCCATGCTGGGCGATGTGCTGCGGTTTCCGCCGTTTCTGGCCTTCGTGCTGGCCATGGGGGCCAATGCCCTGGGCTACCAGCACCCGGAGCTGGTGCGCGGGGTGCTGGAAAAGCTGAGCGCGCCCTTCTCCGTTATTGCCCTGCTCTCGGTGGGGCTGCAGATGAACCTGACCGTCCCCCGCCACCAAAGCCGGGCCCTGGTGCTGGGCTTATCCTATAAGCTGGTGCTGGCGCCGCTGCTGATCTACGGCCTCTACCACAGCCTGGCCCAGCAGCCCGGCCGCGTGGTGGACCTGTGCGTGCTGGGCGCGGCCATCGGCCCCATGAACACGGCCGCCGTGGTGGCCGACCGGTACGGGCTGAATCCGCCCCTGGCCGCGCAGATGGTGGGGCTGGGCATTCCCCTCTCCCTGCCCTGGCTGGCGCTGCTGGCCTGGTGGCTGACCAGCGGCTAGGGTAGTAACGGCCCCGGCCCGGCCGGCATCTGGCCCGGGCAAAGTGCTCGGTTTCCGTATTGCGAAGGCCGGCGGCCGCCTTTTTCCGTATCCGCACTCTGGTTTACTCTTCCGATTCCATGAAAAAAGTTGTCACCAATCTGACATTCTGGGTGCTGACGGCCATCGTGGCCGGCGCCCTGCTCGGCCACTTCGCACCGGCCGTCGCCGTCAGGATGGACGTGCTGGGCAAGGCGTTTATCAACGTGGTCAAGCTCTTCATCAACCCCATCATCTTCCTCACCATCACGCTGGGCATCAGTAGCATGGGCGACCTGAAGAAGGTGGGCCGGATTGGGGGCAAGGCTCTGCTGTACTTCGAACTCGTGACGACGCTGGCCCTGCTCATCGGCATGGGCGTGGCCTACCTGATTCAGCCCGGGGCCGGCGTGGCCACCGACAACCTCAACGGCGCGGCCATCGGCGAGTTCACCCAGCGGGCCGGCGAGTTTTCCTGGCTGCACTTTCTGGCCGACAACCTGACCCTGCAGGTGCTGCTCGTCTCTATCGTGGTGGGCATGGTGCTGAGCCGCTACCCCCGCCGCCAGCCGGTTATCGACCGGCTCAACTGGGCCTCGAAGTACGTGTTCAGGGGCCTGCATCTGGTCATGATTTTTGCGCCTATCGGCGCTTTTGGCGGCATGGCCTTTACCATTGGCAAGTACGGTATTGCCACGCTGCTGCCGCTGGCCAAGCTCATGCTTACCGTGTACATGACCTGCGCCCTGTTCGTGTTTCTGGTGCTGGGCGCCATTCTGCGCTATTGCCGCCTGAGCATCCTGGCTTTTTTGGGCTACATCAAGGAGGAGCTGCTGATTGTGCTGGGCACCTCGTCCTCCGAAGCCGGCCTGCCGGGCCTGATGGAAAAGCTGGAGCGCCTGGGCTGCGCCAAGTCGGTGGTGGGCCTGGTGGTGCCGGCCGGCTACTCCTTCAACCTCGATGGCACCACCATCTACCTGTCGTTGGCCACCCTCTTTCTGGCCCAGGTATTCCACGTAGAGCTGACCGGCGCCCAGATGCTGACCATCATCGGCATTCTGATGGTCACCAGCAAGGGTGCGGCCGGCGTGACGGGCTCCGGGTTCGTGGTGCTGGCCAGCACGCTCACGGCCATCAAGGTAATTCCGGTAGAAGGCCTGGCCCTGCTGCTGGGCGTCGACCGGTTTATGTCGGAGGCCCGCTCCATCACCAACTTCATTGGCAACGGCGTAGCCACCATCTTCCTGGCCCACAACGAAGGCGCCCTCGACCACGCCCAGGCCGTGCGGATGCTGAGCGGCAAAACGACCGTGTCGACGGTTGCCGAGGCCATGGAGCAGTATAGTCCTTCCTTGCCCAACCTGCCCGTGGAGCCCGCCGCGCCCCGGCCGGGCCGGGCGGAGCGGTAAAACGGCGGTGCGCCGGCCCGCCCTGGCAGAGGCTTGCTCCCACCGCCAGCCCGCCGCTGCTACCGGGAAAGCAGGCCAGGACCCTTGGCAAAGACCGACTATCCCTTTCAGGTCACCCTATGAAAACTATCAACCTCGCGGTTTTTCCCGCCGACGGCATCGGCCCCGAAGTTATTGCCGCCAGCCAGCAGGTGCTCCACCGGCTGGCGCAGCTGCACGGCGGCGTCAGCTTCGAGTGCCGGGAATTCGACTGGAGCTCGGCTTACTACCACAAAACCGGGCGCATGATGCCCGCCGACGGGCTGCAGCAGCTGGAAGCGGGCGGCTTCGATGCTATTCTGATGGGTCCGGTGGGCAGCCCCGCCATTCCGGACCACATCACCCTGTGGGGCCTGCTGCTGACCATCCGCCAGGGCTTCGACCAGTACGTGAACCTGCGGCCCATGCGCCTGCTGGCGGGCGTCGTCAGTCCGCTGCTAAACCCGCACCGGCATCCCATCAGCATGGTGTGCATCCGCGAAAACTCGGAAGGGGAGTATGCCGGGGTGGGCGGGCGGGTGCACCAGGGCAAGCCGGGGGAAGTGGCGATTCAGTCAATCGTCTTCACGCGCCGCGTGACGGAGCGCGTCATGCGCTTTGCCTTCGACTACGCCCGGCAGCACGGTCACCGGCTCGTTACCAACGTGACCAAGTCGAACAGCATGCAGCACAACATGGTGTTCTGGGATGAGGTCTTTCAGCAGGTTGCCGCCCACTACCCCGCCGTAGCCACCGACCAGCAGCTGGTCGATTCGATGACGGCCCGCATGGTGAGCCAACCGGAAACCGTGGACGTGTTTGTCGCCTCCAACCTGTTTGGGGACATCCTGAGCGACCTTGGAGCGGCGCTGACGGGGAGCATGGGGCTCGCGCCCAGCGCCAATCTGAATCCTGAGCGCCACTATCCCAGCCTGTTTCAGGCCATTCACGGCTCGGCCTTTGGCCTGGTCGGGAAGAATGTGGCCAACCCCCTGGCCAGCATCTGGTCGGCGCAGCTGATGCTCGCGTTTCTGGGGGAAACGGAGCTGGCCACCCGGCTCATGTCCGCCATCGAAACAGTAGTGCAGGATCAGCGCGTCCGTACTCCTGATCTGGGGGGTACCAGCTCAACCACCGAGATGACGGAGGCCGTGTGCCGGGCGCTCGAAACGGAGCCGACGGCGGCCACTGGCCACTAGCTCCTGTTGGCCTGCCTATGCGTTTCACGGGCAAAATTTTCCCGCGCGGCTCTGGCAAGCAAGTTGACCTGTTGCCTGTTGTGGACTGGCAGGCGAGAAAACGCCTAGTGCCAGCCGCATTCAACTTACCTAAAAAGCGAACAGCAGGAGCCGGCTATTGCCCGCCCCCAAACCGGCGCCCGAAGAAATTCCCCGGCTTCCACGTCGGGCGCTGCGGGTTCTGGGCCACCTGGTAGCCGAGCAGGAAGTTGAGCTGGGCGTACGTGCGGCCGGCCTCGAAGTCGAAGGTGCCGTGGATGTCGTCCTGGGGCTTGTGGTAGGTAGCGGCGCGCCACTTCTGCACCTGCTCGCTGAGGTTGTTCCGGCCGTCGGCCGTGCGGTTGCCGTACTTGACGTGCACAGCCGGAATGCCCTGGACCACGAAGCTGTACTGGTCGGAGCGGATAAAGCGGTTCTGGGCCGGCTCGGGGTCGGCTTCCACCGTCAGCCCCAGCCGGGCGGCAGCGGTGGCTACCTCGGTTTCCAGCGAGGAGTTTTCGGCCCCCAGCGGCACCACCGACAGCAAAGGCGCAATGATGGTGGGCATGTCCGTGTTTATATCGGCCACGATGCTGGCCTTGGGCACCGTGGGAAATTTGGCGAAGTAGGCCGAGCCCAGCAGCCCCAGCTCCTCCCCCGTCACGAGCACCAGCAGCACCGAGCGTTTCGGCTTCTGCCGGAGGCTGGCGTAGGCCCGGGCAATTTCCAGCACGCTGGCCACGCCGGTGGCGTTGTCGTGGGCGCCGTTGTAGAGCGAGTCGCCCTGCACGGCCGCCCCGAAGCCGAGGTGGTCGAGGTGGGCGCTGTGCACCACGTGCTCGTCGCGCAGCCGCGCATCGGAACCGGGTATTTTACCCACCACATTGTAGCTGTCCACATCCTTATAACGGCTGCGCGTCGTGGCCGTGAGCGTACCCGGCAGCGGCTGGGAAGCGGCTTGGCCGGCCCGCAGGGCGGCAAACGTGCGGGTGGTATCCTGGGCCGCGCCCACGAACAGGCGCTGCAGCACTTCGGCACTCACCGAGCCCACCACCTGCAGCTGGGCGGAGGCGTAGGAGCGCGACACGACCACGCGGCCGGCGGAGTCCAGCACACTTACCAGCCCTTTCGCCGGGTTGGGCAAAGACGCTTTGGGCTTGGGCGCGGCCAGCAGCACGCCCACCGCGCCGTGCTGGGCGGCGGCCTGCAGAATGGTGAGCAGGTCGGTGGCGTAGAGCTTTTCGTTGCCGGCCAGCTGCCGCGGCTCCCGGCGCGTCACTACTACGATTTTGCCCCGGGCATCCAGGCCGGCGTAGTCGTCGTAGCCCAGCTCGGGGGCGCTGATACCGAAGCCGGCAAAAACCACCGGGGCCGTAACCGTGGCGGCGGGCTGCTGGGGGTTGGGGTAAAGGGTAAAGTCCGGCCCGTATTGGTACGAGTGCCCCGGGCTGCTCAACACCGCCCCCGCCGGTTCGGCAAAGGCCCGCCGCAGCCGCACCTTCTGCACAAAAGTCCCGTTTTCGCCGGCGGGCTGCACCCCCCGCTTTTGCAGCTGCCGGGTCACGTAGTCCACGGCCAGCTGGTAGCCGGGCGTACCCGGCTGCCGGCCCTGCAGCTTATCATCGGCCAGATAGGCTACGTGGGCTTTAAAGTCGGCCGCACTAACGCGGCTGAGGGCTTTGGTCAGGGGCCTGGTCAGGGGCGCGGGGCGCTGCGCCCTTACCGGCTGCCGGGCGGCCAGGCTACCGGCAATCAGGAGCAAAACCCAGCGCGGGGCTACCGAAAAAAAGGAAAAAGTCATGCTGGGGAAAACGGGAAACACGTCACCGGGAAAACTGCCAGCCGGCCGGCACCGGCCGCTTGCCCCGGGAGTCGTACGAGAAAAAGGGCTTTTTAACCTCCTTGTTGCCTTTGCTGAAGCTGTGGGCCACCACGGCCGTGTCCTTAGAACTGCCCAGGGTGAAGTACACCATCCGGGTGTCAACGACGGTGTCTGCCTCGCTAACCGCCGGCACCGAATACAGCATAAAGTCCAGGGAGCCGTCGGGCCGGTACTGCCGCCAGTAGGATTCCGGGGAGTTCTTGGTAAAGCCCCAGTCCGCCTCCACCCGCCCCTGCTTACTTAGCCGCTGCCAGCGCCCGTAGGGCTCAAACCGGTACTGACCCTTTCCGGCCGGCACCACCCGCAGCGGCCCCTGGTCGGAGTAGGTTTTCCAGATCGTCTGATACGCCTTGTGAACTTTTAGGACCGTGTCGCCCTGGGCCAGGGCGGCCTTTTCGTCCCGGGTCAGATGGTGCGCGTACTCCTTGTCCTTGAAGTTTTCGGGCAGGGGAATATGCTGCAGGGTCAGAATGCCGCCGCCCACGACCAGCAGCGTCAGCAGGGCAAGAAGAGGAACTTCGCTCATCAGCAGGAGAAACGGCGGCGGCTCAGGTTTCGGTCAGCACGGTTTTGAAGCCGACCAGCTGGCCGCCGGTGGTTTTGCCCAGGGCGTAGGCCGTCACCTGCGGGCTGCTGCCGACGCGGTACACCTTGGTGTCGGTCAGCTCCTGCTTCAGATACATCTGCAGGGCCTTGTAGCGGTTGGCCAGCTCCGGGTCGCCAAGCACGCCGTCGTCGGCGGTGTGGTTGCGCAGAAAGTGGGTCAGCTCCACAGATTCGACGGGGGTGCCGGCGGCCTCACCGGTCAGCTTGAGCAGGGCGGCCTCGGTCAGTGCCCCGGCCGGGGCGGCGTACGCAACCGGCGTCAGCGGCGCTTCCGACTCGCTGACGAACAGCAGATCCTTGGTCAGGTTGGTGATTTGCTCCATGGCGGCGTCGGGGGCGGGCGCTTTGTTGGCTTCGGTGGTTTCGCGCTCGGCTTTGGATTCCAGCGGCTTCCCGGCCTGGCCCGTTTTGCCGGCCGCGCCGGGTACGGCGGCGCTGATGGCGGCGGCCAGCTCCTGCATGCGGGCTTCGGCCACCTTGATTTTGGGGTTGGCAAAGTTGAGGTCGGCCACCTTGTTCATCGGAATCAAGTGGATGTGGGCGTGGGGCACTTCGAGGCCAATAACGGCCACGCCGACGCGCTTGCAGGGCACGGCCGCGCGCACGCCCTGGGCCACGCGCTGGGCAAAAAGGTGCAGCGCCGCCAGCTCGGCCGCGGGCAAATCAAAGATGTAGTCCACCTCCCGCTTCGGAATCACCAGCGTGTGGCCTTCCACCAGCGGCGTGATGTCCAGAAACGCCAGGTGGGCATCGTCCTCGGCGACTTTGTAGGCGGGCAGCTCGCCCGAAACGATACGGGAAAAGATGGAGGGCATGGCGGGGCTTGGGGAGAAAATGAAAGTGAGTTGGATAGGCTGACTGCGCCAAAGTACGGGGCAAAACGCAAAAAGGGCGAAACCGCTGGTTTCGCCCTTTTTGCCACGCCGGAAAATGTCCCGCGGCGCGTGCTTGTCCGGTTGCCGCTAGCGGCTGATTTCCAGGATTTCGAACTGCAGCTTACCGGCCGGCACGGTGATTTCGGCGGTGTCGCCGGCTTTCTTGCCCAGCAGGCCCTTGCCAATCGGCGACTTGACGGAAATCTTGCCCGCGGCGAGGTTGGCTTCCTCCTCGGCCACCAGCAGGTAGTCCAGGATCATGTTGTTTTTCAGGTTCTTGAGCTTCACCTTGCTCATAATGAGCACTTTGGTGAGGTCCAGATTGGTTTCGTCGAGGACGCGGGCGTTGCCCAGCACTTCCTCCAGCTTCGATATTTTCAGCTCGAGCAGGCCCTGGGCGTCTTTGGCCGCGTCGTACTCGGCATTCTCGCTCAGGTCGCCCTTGTCGCGGGCTTCGCGCAGGTCTTCGGCGGCTTTCGCCCGGCCGCGGACTTTCAGCTCCTGCAGCTCGTCCTTGAGCTTTTGCAGGCCTTCGGGAGTGTAATAATTTACAGAAGACATGGTCGGTGGGGTCATTAGCTAAAAAACAAGAAGAACGGTCAGCGACGCCGACCGTTCTCCAAACAGGTTCTGAGACAAATATACGAATCCCGGACAACTTCCGCTAGCCGGGCCGGACCGCCGCCCGCAGAAAAGCCCCGATTTTGTGCGCCAGCACCTCATTGATCCGGGCGTACGACTGGTGGGTCCAGCCGCCGATGTGCGGGGAAAGCAGCACGTTGGGGGCGGTTTTCAGCCAATCGTACCGTGCCTGCTGCTCGGCGCTGAGCTGGCCCAGCTTTTCATTTTCCAGCACGTCCAGCGCCGCGCCGCGCACCTGCCCGCTGTGCAGCCCGCCCACCAGCGCGGCGTGGTCGAGCACTTCGCCGCGGGCCGTATTCAGCAGCCAGATCGGGTGGCGGAAGCCGCCCAGAAACGCCTCGTCGACGAAGTTGTGGTTGGCCGCCGAGTAGGGAATGTGCAGGCTCAGCACGTCGGCCCGGGCCTGCAGCTCCGCCGGCGGCACCAGCAGCGCGTGCTGGTCGCCGGGGCAGGCCGGGTTGCTGTCGTGGGCCAGCACGGTGCAGCCGAAGCCGCTCAGGCGCCGGGCAAACGCCGCCCCCATATGGCCGTAGCCGAGCAGCCCGATGGTTTTGCCCCCAATTTCCTCGCCCCGGTTGGCTTCGCGCCGCCAGCGGCCGGCCCGCACTTCCTGGTCGGCCCGGGCGACGTTGCGAAACAAAGCCAGCAGCAGCCCCAGCGCGTACTCGCCCACCGCGTCGCGGTTGCCTTCCGGGGCGTTGAGCAGCGTCACGCCGGCGGCTTGCATTGCCGCCTCGTCAATATTGTCGACGCCGGCGCCGGCCCGGGCCACGTAGCGCAGCCGGGGGCCGTGGGCCAGCAGCCCGGCCGTGACGCGCAGCTTGGAACGCACGACCAGACCGTCGTAGGGCTGGGCCGCCAGCGCGGCGGGCACTTCGGCGGCCGTCAGCTCGGGGCGGTAGTGCAGCCGCACGCCCAGCGGCTCCAGCAGCGCGGGCAGCGAGGGGTGCATTTCGTCGATGACGAGGCAGAGGGACACGGCTAAATCAGGGGAAAGGCGAGAAATGAATGGTTGAATCACCGGCTTGCTGAACCAGCATTGGATTCAGCTTACTTCTGTGCAAGGGCCCGACAAATGATGCTTTTGCCGAGGCCAAGTCGGGCGCATCAGCATTATAAAGAAAGTAACGCATCGGTTCTGACTTGCGAACAATCAGCAGATTCCCCGCTTTGGCGAAGCCATCAATTTCACCAAGTAAAAGTTCCGGTGAAGAAAACCAACCGCTGCTATACCCTAGGAGGATAAAGCCTTCATAATCAGCTCTGGAATAGTAGCTATCCGTGCCGCTGACGGGCATCCAGCTACCCGAATCCGTTGATTTAGACACGCTTATTACCCATAGCAATCCGGCCAGCACAATCAGGAAGAAGGACAAACCAAGCTTGATTTTCATTGGGTAGCTTCGCTAGACCCTACTCTTCCGTTTCGGCCACTGCCGGCTCAAAGTCCGCCGTGCCGCCGGCGCGGTGCTTCTCCACGTAGTTGGTCAGCCAGACGAAGTCGGCGACGCTGAGCTGCTCGGCGCGCTTGGTGAAGATGGGGTCGGTGGTGACCTCGGCGCTCATGCCGAAGGGCTTCACGGCGTTGCGCAGGGTTTTGCGGCGGGTGGCAAAGGCCTGCTTTACCACTTTAAAGAACAGCTTCTCGTCGCAGGCCAGCTTCTCGGTGTCGTTGCGCCGCAGCCGCAGCACTGCCGACTGCACCTTGGGCGGGGGAATAAACACGTGGGGTGGCACCAGAAACAACAGCTCCACGGTGTAGTAGGCCTGCAGCAGCACGCTCAGGATGCCGTAGACCTTGGAGCCCGGCCCTTCGGCCATCCGCTCGGCCACCTCCTTCTGCAGCATGCCCACCACCTCGCGCACCTGCTGGCGGTGGTCGAGCACCTTGAAGAAAATCTGGGTGGAGATGTTGTAGGGGAAGTTGCCGATAATGCTCAGCGGCTGGCCCGGAAACAGCTGACTCAGGTCCTGCTTGAGAAAGTCGGCCGAGATGATGCGCCCGTGCAAAGCGGGAAAGTTGCGCTCCAGGTAGGTTACCGACTCGCGGTCAATTTCGATGACGGTGGTCTGGTATTCGGAGTGCTGGAGCAGGTCGCCGGTGAGCACGCCCATGCCGGGCCCGATTTCCAGCACTTCCTGCACCCCGTCGGGCAGGCGCAGGGCTTCGACAATGCGGCGGGCAATTTCGGGTTCCGCCAAAAAGTGCTGGCCGAGGTGTTTTTTCGGGCTGACGTGGTCCATGGGAGGAGCTGGAAGACAGGAGTTAGAAGCCAGGAGGCAACCGCTGGAGGCGGGAAAGTACTACGCGGCCAGCAGCGGTAAATTCGGAAAATAAAAGACGACAGTTAAAACCCAAAGTCCAACCATAGCTGGCCTCCTGTCTTCTAACTCCTTGCTTCTAGCTCCTCTAAAAAAACGCCTACCTTGCGCGGCCTAAATGGTCCCAAAGATACGTCCGTATATGCCGATTCAACTAGCCCACGCCGCCACGCTGCCCGCCCACGCTGATTCCGTCTTTCTGCTGCCCGCCGGCACCACGGAGCTGCCCGCCGCGCTGGCCGACCTGCCCGAAGCCGCCCGCCAGTACGTGGCCGCCCAGCTAGCCGCTGACTCCAAGCTCATTACGGTCAATCATTACTCGCACCGCCACTACTTCGTGGTGGCCAGCGCGAAGGGCTCCGCCCACCTGATTGCCGAAGCCGTGCGCAAAAGCGGCCACCAGCTCCACGCCCAGCTCAAGGCCGACAAAGTGGCGGAGCTGTACGTGCAGGACCTCGCCAATGGGGCCGACGGCACGCTGGCCCTGGCTCTGGCTGAAGGGTTGTACCTGACGGCCTACGAGTTTGAGGGCTACAAAACGGACGAGAAAGCGAAGAAAGCGGCCGACCTGACCCGGATTCTGCTCGTCGGCGCGGCTTCAGCCGCGGCCATCCAGGCGCTGCAAAACGTGCTGCAGGGCGTATGCCTGGCCCGGAACCTGATCAACGCCCCGCTCAACAAGCTCAACGCCACCCAGTTTGCCGAGCGCATGGCCGAGGCCGGCGACGAGGCGGGCTACCAGACCGAAATCTTCGACCTGCCCCGCCTGGAAGCCCTGCGCATGGGCGGCCTGCTGGCCGTGAACCTGGGCAGCCCCGAGCCGCCCACGTTTACCATTATGGAGTGGAAGCCCGAAAATGCCCGCAACGCCAAGCCCTACGTGCTGGTAGGCAAGGGCGTGGTGTTCGATACCGGCGGACTAAGCCTGAAGCCCACGCCGGGCTCGATGGACATGATGAAGTGCGACATGTCGGGCGGGGCGGCCGTGACGGGCGTACTCTACGCGCTGGCCAAAAACCAGGTGCCGGTCCACGTTATCGGCCTGGTGCCCGCCACCGACAACCGCCCCGGCGGCATGGCCTACGTGCCCGGCGACGTGCTGACGATGTACAGCGGCCTGACCGTGGAAGTGCTCAACACCGACGCCGAAGGCCGCCTGATCCTGGCCGATGCGCTGGCCTTTGCCAAAAAGTACGACCCGGAGCTGGTATTCGACATTGCCACGCTCACCGGCGCCGCCGCCCGGGCCGTGGGCAAGGAAGGCCTGGTGGCCATGGGCACGGCCGATGAGGAGCAGATGCTGGCCCTCAAGCAGGCCGGCCACCGCACCCACGAGCGGATTGTAGAATTCCCCCTCTGGGATGAGTACGCCGAGCACATCAAGTCCGACATTGCCGACATCAACAACCTGGGCAAGGCCGAGGCCGGCGCCATTTCCGCCGGCAAGTTCCTGGAGCGCTTCATTGAAGGCACGCCCTGGATTCACCTCGACATTGCCGGCCCCGCCTACCTCACCGCCCCCGACTCCTACCGCGGCAAAGGCGGCACCGGCACCAGCGTGCGACTGCTCTACGATTTCCTCGTGAACCAGAAATAAACAGCCCGTCATGCTGAGCTTGCCGAAGCATCTCTACCGCTTCGACAGGCCCAGCACGACGAGCGAGCATAGTATCAGCCCCAAGCACCCACCACCACACCATGAGTAACCTTCCCCGCCTCGGTATTTCAGTCGGCGACCTGGCCGGCATTGGGCCGGAAATCATCTATAAAACCCTCCTCGACAGCCGCCTGCTCAAGTATTGCACGCCCGTGGTGTATGGCACGGCCACGGTGCTGTTCGATGACTTCCCCGTGGAAAAGCAGGCCGAGCCCCTCACCTTCCGCCAGGTGCGGGCCGCCGCCGATATTGCCGCCGGCAAGCCCAACGCCGTGACCTGCTGGGAAGACGACTTCACGCTCACCCCCGGCCAGCCCAGCGAAGCCTCCGGCCGCGCCGCCCGGCAGTCGCTCTTGGCCGCCGCCCGCGACCTGAAGGACGGCCTGCTCGACGCGCTGGTGACGGCCCCCATCAGCAAGGAAAATACCCAGGCCGACGATTTTCGCTACCCCGGCCACACCGAGTTCCTGACCAGCTTTTTTGGCGCCCCCGAAAGCCTGATGCTGCTGGCCAGCGAGGAGCTGCGCGTGGCCACCGCCACCGGCCACATTGCGCTGCGCGAGGTAAGCACCCGCCTCACCAAGGAGCTGCTCATCGCCAAGCTGCGCATTCTGATCAAGTCCCTGAAGCTGGATTTCGGCATCGACAAGCCCCGCGTGGCGGTGCTGGGACTGAACCCGCACGCCGGCGAAAATGGCTTGCTGGGCACGGAGGAGGCCGACCTGATCAACCCCGTCATCAAACAGTTCCAGCAGGAAGGCCACCTGGTGTATGGCACTTTCCCCGCCGACGGCTACTTCGGCACCGGCCAGTTCCGCAAGTTCGACGCGACGCTGGCTCTCTACCACGACCAGGGCCTGATTCCGTTTAAAACCCTGGCTTTCGAGCGGGGCGTCAACTTCACGGCCGGCCTGCCCGTCATCCGCACCTCGCCCGACCACGGCACCGCCTACAGCCTCGCCGGGCAGTTTAAGGCCGACGAAACCTCGTTCCGTGAAGCCGTATACATGGCCTGCGACCTGGTGCAGCAGCGCAATAAGTACGCCGACCTCAAGCCCCTGATTCCGGGTCCCGCGCCCCGTGGGGGCCGCCACGAGTAATTTTTTTCGCTCGCGCTGCCCTTCGGAGCTTCCTCAGGCCACCGCACTTCATCGGGTGGTGGCCTCTTGGTGCCGCCGCTGGCTGGCCTGCGCTGGCAGCGGCGGCGGGCCGGTAGTGGCACCACCGCTGAGCCACCCGTTTCACCCATCCCAGGCGTCAGGCAGTCAGGCTATTGCTGCCCAAAATCACCAATTAAACGAAACCGCAAATCAGCACCAAAACGAAATATTCTTTCCGAAAACGAAATATACTTTGCGGGTTTAAAATTCTGCCGTAAGTTTGCAGTCCCCAACCGCTGAAGCTCGGCGGTTGGGTTGCTTTACCCCTTCTGCATGACGCTCCAGACGCCCGCTGATTACCGTACTGCCCTGCGCCGCCTCGATGCACTGGTGGCGGCCGGGGTGGAAGGCAACGCCGCGCTGGAAACGGAGTTTCGGGAGCTTATCATGGCCCTGGACGCCTACGAAAGCAAGCTGGGCCTGCTGCCGATACCCAATCTGCCGACTTCCCTGGCCGAAATGATTGAGCTGAAGCGCCAGCAGATGCGGCTCAAGCAAAAGGAGCTGGCGCAACTGCTGGAAGTGCCGGCCGGCCGCCTCTCCCAGATCCTGAGCGGCAAGCGCCGCGTTTCGCTCGACCTGGCCAAGCGCCTGTATGAGCGGCTCGGTATTCCTTCCGATTTTATTCTCAAAAACGCTTAGCCCGCGCCGCCCGTAAGCCGCTACTTTTCAAAAACGGGGAAAACGTACTACTTTTGCCCCCTGCAATAAAATTTCCGTGAAGAAGGACTCCCAATACGACTTGGCAATTGCCAAACTGGCTTTCAAAACGCACCACTTTGCGTTTGAGCTGGACCGGGCCTTTTTTGCTCAGTTCGAGCAGAACCTCGTGCAGGACGGCACCCTCCACGCCGACGTGGAGCTGACCAAGACGGACCGCCTTATCACCCTGGACTTCCACATCACCGGCACCGTGCGCCTCGTGTGCGACCGGAGCCTGGACGAGTTTGACCAGCCGGTCGATATCAAAGAGCAGCTGCTGGTGCGCTTCGGCGACCGGGAGCTGGAGCTGGACGACAACGTGCTGCAAATCACGCCCGAAACCCAGACCCTGCCCATTGCCCAGCACCTGTTCGACTACATCGGGCTGGCCCTGCCAATGAAAAAGCTGCACCCGCGCTTCCAGAACGAGCCCGACGAAAATCCGGAGTCCGACAGCAAGCTCATCTTCACCACCCGCCAGCCCGGCGATGGTGACGACGATGACTCTGCCGGCGACCCGCGCTGGGACGCCCTGCGCAACCTGAACTAAGCAGCGGCCCGGCCGCTGTCCCCGACTTTTTAAAATTCAACACTCACCGTTTCTATTTCCTCCTCATGGCACATCCTAAACGCCGGACCTCCAAAACCCGCCGCGACAAACGTCGCACCCACCACCAGCTGACTCCGAAGGCCATCACCATCTGCGCCAACACCGGCGAGCTGCACCTGCGTCATAAGGCCTACGTCGTAGACGGCGACCTGTACCTGCACGGCAAAGTAGCCATCAAGGACTACGCTCCCGTAGCTGCGGCCGCCGCTCCTGCTTCCGACGAAGAATAAGCGCCGCCTGGCCGGTCGCCCCGGTCCGTCTTCCCGACTCCGTACCTCTTGATACCTCGTACATGAAGATAGCCCTGGACGCAATGGGGGGTGATTTCGCTCCCCAAGCTGCCGTCGACGGCGCGGTGCTGGCGGCTGCAAAGCTGGCCGGCAAAGCTCAGATTGTGCTCATTGGCCAGGAAGAAGCCGTGCGACCCATGCTCCAGCAGCATGGGTCCGCGGCTGCCAGCCTGGAACTTGTGCACGCCTCCCAGATTATTGAGATGGGCGAGCATCCGGCCAAAGCCTACCAGCAGAAGCAGGACTCGAGTATTGCCGTAGGCTACCGCCTGCTGCACACGGGCGCAGTGGAAGCCTTCTGCTCGGCCGGCAACACGGGCGCCATGCTCGTGGGCGCCATGTTCAGCGTGAAGACCGTTCCGGGCGTGCTGCGCCCGGCCATTGCCAACTTCACTCCGAAGCTGGCCGGTGGCTACGGTATTCTGCTGGACGTGGGTGCCAACGCCGAGTGCAAGCCCGAAATGCTGGAGCAGTTCGGCGAGCTGGGCTCCCTCTACGCCCAGTACGTGCTCGGCATTGCCCGGCCCAAAGTGGGCCTGATGAGCCTGGGCGAAGAAGAAGGCAAAGGCACGGCCATCACCCAGGCCGCGCACCAGCTGCTGAAAGTGAACCCGCACATTCACTTCGTCGGCAATATCGAGGGCCGCGACCTGTTCAATGACAAAACCGACGTGGTGGTCTGCGATGGGTACACGGGCAACGTGCTGCTGAAAATGGCGGAGTCGATCTACGAGATTCTCGACGCCAAGCAGATGCACGACCCGTTTTTCGACAATTTCAATTACGAAGCCATTGGCGGCAGCCCCATTCTGGGCATCAACGACAACGCCATCATCGGCCACGGCGTGAGCACGCCGCAGGCCATCTGCAACATGCTGCTGCAGGGCTACCAAATGGCCGAATCCGGCATTGCGGATCAGATAAAATCTACTTTCAAGTCTTAGTCCTAAGTCAGCCGGCGCCCGTCGTGGGCTGACTTTCGCTTTTGCGCGTTCCAATGAAAATCACTGCCGCCGTTACCGGAGTGGGCGCTTACGTGCCCGACTACGTGCTGACCAATGCCGAGCTGGAAAAGATGGTGGACACCACCGACGAGTGGATCACCACCCGGACGGGCATCAAGGAGCGGCGGATTCTGAAGGGCGAAAACCAGGGCACCTCGGTGCTGGGCATCAAAGCCGTGCAGCAGCTGCTGGACAAAACCGGTACCAGTGCCGCCGACATTGACCTGATTATCTGCGCTACTACCACGCCCGATATGGTGTTTCCGGCCACGGCCAACATCATTTCGGCCGGCGTGGGGGCCTCCAATGCCTTCAGCTTCGACATGCAGGCGGCCTGCTCGGGCTTCCTGTTTGCGCTGGCCACCGGTGCTCAGTACATTCAGGGCGGCATGTACCGTAAGGTCATTGTGGTCGGCGCCGACAAGATGTCGTCCATCGTGGACTATACGGACCGCGCCAACTGCATCATCTTCGGCGACGGTGCCGGCGCGGTGCTGCTGGAGCCCAGCACCGACGGCTTCGGCCTGCTCGACCAGGTGCTGCGCTCCGATGGGACCGGCGAACAGTACCTCTACCAGAAAGCCGGGGGCAGCCGCCGTCCACCATCGGCGGAGACGGTAGCCAACCGGGAGCATTTCCTGTACCAGGAAGGCGCCACGGTTTTTAAGTTCGCCGTAACCAACATGGCCAACGTGGCGGCCCAGGTGATGGAGCGCAACCACTTAACGAATGATGACGTGGCCTTCCTGGTGCCCCACCAGGCCAACAAGCGCATCATCGATGCGACGGCTAACCGCATGGGTGTGGGTCCCGACAAGGTGATGCTCAACATTCAGCGCTACGGCAACACCACCAACGCCACGATTCCGCTGTGCCTGTCGGACTACGAGCCGCGCCTGCGCAAGGGCGACAATCTGATTCTGGCGGCCTTTGGCGGCGGCTTTACCTGGGGTTCCATCTTCCTCAAGTGGGCCTACGACCCGAAACCGGACCCGCAAACCGTTTAGCTCACGGCCCAAACGCGGAAAACTCCTATACTTGCACTCCCGACGAGCCGCCCCGCCACCTTCCGGGACGGCTCCTTTTTTTTGAATTAGTAATTTGGAATCAGGAATTCAGAATTGATCCGCCCTCCATCCCGGAGTTGTCACTGGTCTGTTCGAATTTCTACTTCTTAATTATTAATTACTACTTATCAATTCCTCCCCTCCCACCACCATGGCCACCACCGCAGACTTTCGCAACGGGCTGGTACTCGAATACAACAATGACCTGTACGTCATTACCGAGTTTCAGCACGTAAAACCGGGCAAAGGCCCGGCCTTCGTCCGCACCAAGCTCCGCAACATCAAGACCGGCAAGGTGCTCGACAACACGTTCAATGCCGGGGTGAAAGTAACCACCGCCCGCGTGGAGCAGCGCCCCCACCAGTTCCTGTACAAGGACGACTACGGCTACACTTTCATGGACAATGCCACCTTCGAGCAGGTATCGTTGCCCGAGGCCATGGTGCCCTTCCACGACCTGATGAAGGAAGGTCAGGAAGCGACTATCCTCTTTCACGCCGAGACCGAGCAGCCTCTCACGGCCGAGCTGCCCACCACCGTGGAGCTGATCGTGACCTACACCGAGCCCGGCCTGAAAGGCGACACGGCCACCAACACGCTCAAACCGGCCACGGTGGAAACCGGCGCCCGGATTCAGGTGCCCCTGTTCATTGATACCGACACCAAAATCCGCGTCAAGACAAGCGACTACTCCTATGTCGAAAGAGTCAAATAAGCAGCCGCACAAGTCCACCTCCAGCGCCTCTATGAAAGCCAAAGAACTACAAGACCTGATCGACTTCATTGCCAAGTCCGGCCTGAACAAAGTCAACATCGAAACCGAGGAGTTTAAAATCTCGGTGCAGCGCGAGCCCAACACGAAAGTGGTGAGCAGCTACTCGGCCGCGCCCGCGGCTCCCCAGCCCGCCGGGGCTCCGGCTCCGGCTCCCGCCCCGGCCCCGGCGGCTCCCGGCGCGGCCCCGGCCGCGCCGGCCGCCACCAACCACGTGGCGCTGAAAGCCCCGATGATCGGCACTTTCTACCGCTCCAGCAGCCCGGAGTCGCCGCTTTTCGTGAACGTGGGGGATCTGGTGGAAAAAGGTCAGGTGATTTGCATCATCGAAGCCATGAAGCTCTTCAACGAGATTGAAGCCGAAGCCTCGGGCCGCGTAGTAAAAGCCCTGGTTGAAAACGCCACCCCGGTGGAGTACGACCAGCCGCTGTTCCTGATTGAGCCGATGTAATTTTTGGGGTCTTAGGGTCTTGGGGTCTTGGAGGGTTGGTTTTTTTGGTTGCTACGCACCAAACCCGATTCCAGGCCCGCAAGGCCCTTTCCTTTTTCCCATCCAAGACCCCAAGTTCCCAAGACCCTAAGACCCAATGTTTAAGAAAATACTGATTGCCAACCGGGGCGAAATTGCGCTGCGCATCATCCGCACCTGCAAGGAAATGGGCATCAAGACGGTGGCCGTGTACTCCACTGCCGACAAGGAAAGCCTGCACGTGAAGTTCGCCGATGAAGCCGTGTGCATCGGGCCGCCCTCTTCCACGCTCTCCTACCTGAGCATGCCCAACCTGATTGCGGCCTGCGAAATCACCAACGCCGACGCCATTCACCCCGGCTACGGCTTTCTGAGTGAAAATGCGGAGTTCTCGCGCATCTGCCAGGAAAACGGCATCAAGTTTATCGGCGCCTCGCCCGAGATGATAAACCAGATGGGTGATAAGGCCACCGCCAAAGCCACCATGATCAAGGCCGGCGTACCCTGCATTCCCGGCTCGGTGGGCCTGCTGGATTCGGTGGAGCAGGGCAAGAAGATTGCCGCCAAAATCAAGTATCCCGTGATTCTGAAGGCCACGGCCGGCGGCGGCGGGCGCGGCATGCGCGTGATTCACTCGGACGACGAGTTTCAGAAAGCCTGGGACGACGCCCGCACCGAGTCGAAGGCCGCCTTCGGCAACGACGGCATGTACCTGGAGAAATTCGTGGAGGAGCCCCGCCACATCGAAATCCAGATTGTGGGCGACCAGTACGGCCGCGTGTGCCACCTTTCGGAGCGTGACTGCTCCATCCAGCGCCGGCACCAGAAGCTGGTGGAAGAAGCGCCGTCGCCGTTTATGACGCCGGAGCTGCGCGAGAAGATGGGCAACGCCGCCGTCGCCGGCGCCAGCGCCATCAGCTACGAGGGCGTGGGCACCATTGAGTTTCTGGTCGATAAGAACCGGGACTTCTACTTCATGGAGATGAACACCCGCATTCAGGTGGAGCACCCCGTGACCGAGGAAATCATCAACTACGACCTGATCAAGGAGCAGATCAAGGTGGCGGCGGGCGTCCCGATTTCGGGCAACAACTACTTCCCCAAGATGCACGCCATGGAGTGCCGCATCAACGCTGAAGACCCGCGCAACGGCTTCCGCCCTTCGCCCGGTAAAATCACGGTGCTGCACATTCCCGGCGGCCACGGCGTGCGCATCGATACCCACGTGTATGCCGGCTACGCCATTCCGCCGAACTACGACTCGATGATTGCCAAGCTCATCACCACGGCCCAGACCCGGGAGGAGTGCATCGTGAAGATGAAGCGCGCCCTGAGCGAGTTCGTGGTGGAAGGCGTCAAGACCACGATTCCGTTTCACCTCAAGCTCATGGACGACGAGAAGTTCAAGGAAGGCGTGTTCACCACGGCTTTCCTGGACTCCTTCGACTTTTCGACTTTGTAAGCCGCTCAGATTCCTTTTTACAAAAACGCCCCAACAGCTTTGTTGGGGCGTTTTTGCTATTGGGCGAAGCACAAAAGCGAATTACTGTTTATCTTGCCTATATGGAACCGCACCGACTTACCATTCCCGACGATGCCGATTATCGCCAGCTAGTGCGCGTAGCGGATGCCGTAGGGTTGCAGGTGGCGGCTGATGGTACGGTGTCAAAAAAGCCGTTGAAGCCCAAGCGGACGCGGGAGGAATTACTGCTCATTATCGCCAAAGGAGCCGATGTGAGCAATATTCCTGACCCGCTGGCGTGGCAGCGGGAGCAGCGTGCCGGCCGCGACCTTCCCTTTGAGCAATGAGTTATTTGCTGGACAGCAACATCCTCATTCATTCGGCCAAGCCCGCCTTGCAGTTGCACACCTGGGTTGAGAACCCGGAAACGGCTGTTTCTGCTATTAGTCAGGTGGAAGTATTGGGATTCCACGGCCTGTTGCCCGAAGCGCAGGCTTACTTTGAGGCCACATTCGAGCTTCTGCAAATAATCCCTGTTTCGGCCGAAGTTGTTGAAGTGTCCATACGATTCGGACAGCTCTACCGACTTCGAGCGGCCGATGCCATTGTGGCCGCGAGTGCCTGGCTGCAGGGCCGCACCCTGGTTTCAGAGGATGGTCACTTTCGGCGCGTACTAGGGCTGGAAGTAGTAAATCCGTTGGCGAAGTAAAAATGGGCTGTCTCATTGCTCAGCTATAAGCACTGTTCACCCCTATTAAATAAGAAAGACCAACTTCTCAGCTGGCCTTTCTTGTTCAATTCACCGGCGGGCTGTTGGTTTCGATTTCCGTCACCAGCTCGCCGTACCACTGCTCCCCGTACTTGCGGATCAGCGGCTCCTTGAGGAACTGGTAGATGCGCACGCCCAGGTTAGCCCCGAAGCTGCAGGCGGGGTTGCAGATGTTCCAGCGGTCGTAGTTCAGGGCCTCGAAGCCGTCGTACTTGCTGATGCGGATGGGATACAGGTGGCAGCTGATGGGCTTTTTGAACGAGGTGGCCCCGGCCAGGTAGGCCTGCTCGATGCCGCACTTCAGAATGCCCCGCTCGTCGTAGAGGGCGTAGGCGCACTCCCGGTCGTTGATGGTGGTGGTGCTGTAGTCGCCTTCCCAATCCTTAATGTAGAGGCCCTGGGCCTCGATGGCCTGCTGGCCGGCCTCGGTGAGGAAGGGCTTGATGTTGGCGTACTCCTGCTCCAGAATCCGCAGCTCGGCGTCCTCCAGGGGCGCGCCCAGGTCGCCTTCCACGCAGCAGGCGCCCTTGCAGGCTTCGAGGTTGCAGACGAAGAAGTTGTCGCGGACGTCGTCGGAAATGACGGTATTCTGGATGATGATCATGGCAGTTGCGAAGAAGCGAACTGCAAAGATACGGCTGTTTTGACCTCATGTGCAGCCGGGACTGGCTAAAGCCAGCGAGCTGAGAGCAGCAGCCTGTACATGTATTTTCCACTTTTTGAAAATACATGTACAGCTACCAGGACAGCTGTGTACATGTATTTTTTGTTTTTTGAAAATACATGTACAGGCAGTGCGGCCGGGATGGGCAGCGCAGGATGCCAGGCAAGGCTTTGTTGAACCAATAATGATTGGCGGCCTGCGCCGTCGAATGTCCCGGAAACCATCCGGAGCGCTTTGGTGGTTGCTAAAGGAAATGCCAGCCCACCAAAGAATTTAGCACCTTGGCAGCCGCCGTTTCCGCACTCGCCCCGAAAGCCTTACCTTTGCCTCTATAGCCGAGGCGCTGAATTACCCTGACGAATGGCATTAGATTACCAGAAACTTCTGAACCCCTCCCAGGCCGGCGCCGTGATGCAGATCGAAGGCCCGTGCATGATTATTGCCGGCGCCGGCTCGGGCAAGACGCGCGTGCTCACCTACCGCATTGCCAACCTGCTTGAGCAGGGCGTCGACCCGTTCAACATCCTGGCCCTGACCTTCACCAACAAGGCCGCCAAGGAGATGCGGGCCCGGATCGAAAAGGTGGTGGGCCCCGAGGCCAAGAACGTGTGGATGGGCACCTTCCACAGCATCTTCGCCCGCATCCTGCGCTCGGAGGCCGACAAAATCGGCTACCCCCGCCACTTCACCATCTACGACACCCAGGACAGCAAAACGCTGCTGGGCCAGATCGTGAAGGAAATGGACCTCGACGACAAGCTCTACAAGCCCAACATGGTGCTGGGGCGCATTTCGGCGGCCAAGAACAAGCTGATTTCGGTGCAGCAGTACCTGCAGGACCCGGTGATTAAGCAGGACGACGAGGCGGCCCTGCGGCCCAAGATCGGGGCTATCTACCAGCAGTACCAGCAGCGCTGCTTCAAGGCCGGCGCCATGGACTTCGACGACCTGCTGTTCAACACCAACGTGCTCTTCAAGGACCACGTGGATGTGCTCAACAAGTACCAGAACATCTTCAAGTTCGTGATGGTCGACGAGTACCAGGACACGAACTACTCCCAGTACCTGATTACGCGCAAGCTGGCGGCCAAGGAGCGCAACATCTGCGTGGTCGGCGACGACGCGCAGAGCATCTACGCCTTCCGCGGCGCCGACATCACCAACATCCTCAACTTCGAGAAGGACTACCCCGAGCTGCAGGTGTTCAAGCTGGAGCAGAACTACCGCTCCACCAAGAACATCGTGCGGGCGGCCAACTCGGTCATCAAGAACAACAAGGCCCAGCTGCGCAAGGACGTCTTCTCCGACAACGAGGAAGGCACCCTGATTGAAGTGCTCAAGGCCGCCTCCGACAACGAGGAAGGCAAGCTGGTGGCCAACAGCATCTTCGAGGACAAGATGAACCACCATCTGTCCTACGAGAACTTCGCCATCCTCTACCGCACCAACGCCCAGAGCCGGGCTATGGAAGAGGCCCTGCGCAAGCTCAACATCAAGTACAAAATCATTGGCGGCCTCTCGTTCTACCAGCGCAAGGAAATCAAGGATCTGGTGGCCTACCTGCGCCTGACGGTGAACCACAACGACGAGCAGGCCCTGCGCCGCGTCATCAACTACCCCAAGCGCGGCATCGGCGACACCACCATCAGCAAGCTGATCAACACGGCCGAGGAAGCCAACCACACGCTGTGGGAAGTGGTCAGCAACGCCAACTCGTTTCTGACGACCCGCATTGCCAACCCGATTGAGGGCTTTGCCGAGCAGATCAAGAGCTACGCGGTGCTGGCCGGTAAGGAGGACGCCTTCGAGGCGGCCAAGTTCATTGCCAAGAACTCGGGCATGATCGAGGAGCTGTTCACCGACAAGAGCATCGAGGGCCTCTCCCGCTACGAGAACATCCAGGAGCTGCTCAATGGCGTGAAAGCCTTCACCGAGGACCCCGAGCGCGAAGACAAGTCGTTGGCGGCCTTCCTGCAGGACATTGCCCTGGTGACGGACACCGACCTGAAAGACGCCAAGGACGAGGGCGAGTCCGTCACGCTCATGACGATTCACTCGGCTAAGGGCCTGGAATTTCGCAACGTGTACATCGTGGGCATGGAGGAAAACCTCTTCCCGAGCCAGATGATGATAACCTCGCGGGCCGACCTGGAGGAGGAGCGCCGCCTGTTCTACGTGGCCATTACCCGGGCCGAGAAAAAGCTCACGCTCAGCTACGCCACTTCCCGCTACCAGTGGGGCAACCTGCGCAGCTGCGAGAAAAGCCGCTTCCTCGACGAAATTGACCCCCAGTACGTCGACTTCAAGTTCTCCTCCGGCCCGGGTTCCGGCTCCGGCGACTCGCCCTTCGGCCACGTGGTGGAGCGCCGCAGCAACCTGCTGCCCACCCCACCCCGCAAGACGGTGGCGACGAAGTACGTGGCCCCGGCCGACTTCAAGCCCAGTGATACCAGCAACCTGCAGACTGGTCAGCGCGTGGAGCACCCCAAGTTCGGGTTCGGCGCCGTGACCAAGCTCGAAAAGCAGGATGGCTCGGTGAAGGCCATCATTCAGTTCGAGGAAGTCGGTGAGAAGACGTTATTGCTGAGTTTTGCGAAATTGCGCGTCGTTAGTTAGCCGAACATAGTAACTTGACCTTACCTAAGGCTGCCGGCGCGTCTGGCAGCCTGTTTTTTGGGCACGCCGGCCATCCTTTTTTCGGCCCTGCCCCTACCGGCTGATGCTTTGGCGTCGCCTTTTCCTGCTTTCCACAGCCGTTTTATTCGCGGCTTCGCCTTTTTCTGATGGCTTTACCTTCCCCTTTCAAACACGAGCTGCTGCTGCGCGAATACGGCCAGAGCACCTACGAGCTTATTCAGCAGCTGCGCACCATCGACGACCGGGACGAGCGCACCAAGCGCGCCCAGCAGATCGTGCAGCTCATCTTTCGCCTGAACTCCTCCCTGCGCGAGCAGCCCGACTCCCAGCAGAAAGTCTGGAACCACATCTTCGAGATGACCGATGGCGAGCTGGACGTGGATGCGCCCTTCGAGCTGCACAAGCTGGACATTCTGGCCAAGGAGCCCCAGCGCGTGGCCTACCCCAGCAAAGGCCCCAAGCTCAAGCCCTACGGCGCCAGCGTGGACACCATGATTGCCCAGGCCATCAGCCTGGAAGACCCGGCCGAGCGGGAGCAGGCTACCATCGCCATCGGGCGCACCATGAAGTTCCTGTACCGCTCCTACAGCAAGGAAAACGCCAAGGACGTCACCATTCTCAAGCACCTGAAGGAGCTTTCCGGCGGCAAGCTGGAGCTTGACCCGATCCGGGTGGATGCTGAAGCCCTGTTTGAGTTCAGCACGCCGGCCGTGCCGGTGGCCAGCAGTAGCCGCGCGGCCTTCGTGGCCGCCCCGGTCCGCAGTGAGCGGGCCGACCGCAGTGAGCGGGGCGGCGACCGGGAAGTGCGCCGCGGCAACAACAACCGCCGCGACAAGCAGCGCCGGGGCGGCAAAAAGAGCCGCCAGGAGCCCCAGCAACCCCCGCAATAGTAGTTAGGAGCTGCAAGCTATAGGCCGCAAGCTTACAGCTCCCCATTTTTTCAAACCGACATTTAGCTTGCCGCTTGTAGCTTACAGCTTGCAGCTTGCAGCTCAAAAAACTATGGCCTCATTTGAAGTAATCGGCGGCACTCCGCTGAAAGGCGAAATCGTGCCGCAGGGCGCCAAGAACGAAGCACTGCAGATTCTGTGCGCCGTGCTGCTGACCGCCGAGCCCGTTACCATCAGCAACATCCCCGACATCCGCGACGTGAACAAGCTCATCGAGCTGCTGCGCGACATGGGCGTGAAAGTGGGCAAGCTGGCCTCCGACACCTACGTATTCGAGGCCGACAGCGTCAATCTGGATTACCTCGACACCCCCGAATTTATTGCCCAGGCCGGTGCTCTGCGCGGCTCCGTAATGATTCTGGGACCGATGCTGGGCCGCTTCGGCCGCTGCCAGCTGCCCAAGCCGGGCGGCGACAAAATCGGCCGCCGGCCCATGGACACGCACTTCCTGGGCCTGGAAAAGCTCGGCGGCAAGCTCACCCTGGAAGGCACCGACTTCTACCGCATCAAGGCCGAGAAGGGCCTGACCGGCACTTACATGATGCTGGATGAGGCCTCCGTAACCGGCACGGCCAACATTCTGATGGCGGCCGCCCTGGCCCAGGGCACGACCACTATCTACAATGCCGCCTGCGAGCCGTATCTGCAGCAGCTCTGCAAGATGCTGGTACGCATGGGTGCCAAAATCAACGGCATCGGCTCCAACCTGCTCGTCATCGAAGGCGTGCAGCGCCTGGGCGGTACCGAGCACCGCATGCTGCCCGACATGATTGAAATCGGCTCCTTTATTGGCCTGGCCGCCATGACGGGCTCCGAAATCACCATCAAGGACTGCCAGATTCCGGAGCTGGGCATCATTCCCGATACCTTCCGCAAGCTGGGCATCCAGCTCGAATTTCGCGGCGACGACATCCACATTCCGGCCCAGGACCACTACGAAATTGCCACTTACCTCGACGGCAGTATCCTGACCGTATCGGACCACACCTGGCCCGGCTTCACGCCCGACCTGCTCAGCATTGTGCTCGTGGTAGCCACCCAAGCCAAGGGCACGGTGCTGATTCACCAGAAGATGTTCGAGTCCCGCCTGTTCTTTGTCGACAAGCTCATCGACATGGGCGCGCAGGTGATTCTCTGCGACCCGCACCGCGCCACCGTCATCGGCCTCGACCAGCGCCAGAAGCTGCGCGGCATCACCATGACCTCCCCCGACATCCGGGCCGGCGTGGCCCTGCTTATTGCGGCGCTTTCGGCGGAAGGCCGTAGCGTGATTGAGAACGTGGAGCAGATTGACCGCGGCTACCAGTTCATTGATAAGCGCCTGAACGCGCTGGGCGCGCAGATCCGGCGGCTGTAGGGTCAGCCGCCTTTGCGCAGCTACCTCCGAAGCCCGGCCCGACAAGGCCGGGCTTTCGGCTTTTTGGGGCCGCGGCGGGTTACCTGCCACGGCCCGGCGCATAAAGAGCCAGGCTGCGCAGCTTTCCTTCCAACCCTTATTCCGACTTCTGATGAAACATCTGTTCTACCCGGTCCTGCTCGGACTGGGCCTGGCAGGGTGCAGCCAGGCCGCCCAGGAAGAAAGCGCCACCCCGCCCCGACTAACGCCCGAATTCGCCAGCCCGGCTTCGTCCGGCACCGGCACGGCGGCGGCGGCCCCCGGCCGCAGCGTCATCTACCACGGAGAGCTGAAGCTGGCCGTGGATAATTTTGAGCAGGCAGCCAGCCAGACGGATCAGCTGCTGCGCGAGCACGCGGCCTACGTCGGCACGGCCCACGAAACCCGCTCCGAAGGCCAGCACTGGCAGGAAATGACCATCAAAGTGCCCCCCACGGAGTTTATGCCCCTCCTGCAGGCCCTGGGCAGGCTGGGCCGCATCGAAAGCAAGGACGTAACCTCGGCCGACGTAACGGCCGACGTACTCGAGGCCGGCAGCCGGCTGCGCGCCCGGCAGGCGTCCGAAAGCCGGTACCAGCTGCTGCGGCGGCAGGCCAAAACCCCGGCCGAAATCCAGCTTCTGGAAGAGCAGGCCCGCCAGGCCCGCGCGGAAATTGCGGCGGCCCAGGTCCAGCTGAAGGACTACGGCCGGCAGAGCACCTGGGCTTCGCTCACCCTGCGCTACTACCAGGTTATTGCCGCCGCAGAAATTACCAGCCCCGAGCCGCCCGCCGTGCCCCGCTTGCTGGCAGCTTTCAACCGCGGCTGGTCGGTGCTGGTGGCGGTGGCAGTGGTGCTTACTACGGTCTGGCCCCTGCTCCTGCTGGGCGCGGCCGGCGGCTGGCTCTGGCGCCGCCGGCCGCACGCGGCCGCTTAAGCCGAGGACGCCTCCACGCAAAAAAGGCCGGTCACGCGCGTGACCGGCCTTTTTGCGGGTAAAAGCACTGTAGTACCAGCCTAATCTATCACCATATCCACCACCGACGTTACCACCGACAGCACGATACTGAACAGCAGCGCGGCAAAGAAGCCATCGACTTTGAAGCCGGCCAGGAAATAGTCGGCCAGCAGCACGATGACGGCATTGATGACCAGCAGGAACAGCCCCAGCGTGAGCACCGTGATGGGAAAGCCCAGGATTTTGAGGATCGGCTTGAGCACGGCGTTGAGCACGGCCAGCACCACCACCAGCAGAATAGCGTCGGTGAAGCCGCCGATGTGGGCGCCGGGCAGGAACTTGGCCAGCACGTAGGTCAGGATGGCGGTGAGCAGCAGTTTGAGGATGAATCCCATAAGTGGTGGTGGTTGAATGGTGTTTGGTGGGGCAAAAAACGGGGACAAAGGAAGTCCGACCCACCCCGCGGCAGGTCGGACAACGATACGCAAAATTCCGGTGGGCGTTGGGGCCGGCGGCTACTCCGCCACCCGGGCCTTGAGCCGGCCCTGGGAGACGCCCATCCAGTGCGCCATCTGGAACAGCAGGCGGGCGCCCACAATGGCGTTCCACTCGGTGTCGCCGGGCGCTACTTCGTTCAGGTCGCAGCCAATGATGGTGCGGCCCGACTCGACGATGGAGCGCAGCAGGTACAGGGCTTCTTCAAACTCCAGGCCGCCGGGCACCGGCGTACCGGTGCCCGGGCAGAGCTTGGGGTCCAGCCCGTCGATGTCGAAGCTCAGGTACACCTTGGAGGGCAGCTGGGCAATGATTTTGCCGCATACTTTCTTCCACGACTTCTTGGCAAACTTCTCGTTCGACAGAAACCGGTTGTGGAACATCACCACGCGCCCGCCCGACTGCGCCACCAGCTCGGCTTCCTGCTGGCACAGGTCACGGATGCCGACCTGCACCAGCTTCTTCACCTGGGGCAGCTTGAGGGCGTTGTACATGATGGAGGCGTGCGAGTATTCAAATCCTTCGTAGGCCGGGCGCAGGTCGCAGTGCGCGTCGATCTGCAGGATGCCAAACTCCTCGTGACGCTCGGCCAGGGCGTGCAGGTAGCCCAGCGGGGTACTATGGTCGCCGCCCAGCACCACCACGCCTTTGCCGGCATCGAGATGGGCACCGGTTTTCTGCTTCAGCCAGTCCACCAGAGCTTTGCCGCGCACCCCGATCTTGGCGGTGGCGCCGGCAAACTTACTGGCCTGGGCGGCCGGCTGGCCGGCTTCCAGCCAGGCAATGTAGTCAGCGGCCAGCGTGCGCAGCTCCCGGCTGTCGGCGCTTACCTTTTCGTCCGACTCTTCCATGGCCAGGCCCATACGCCAGGCATCGGGCAGGTCCGGGTCGTAGAGGTCTACCTGCAAAGAGGCTGTCCGGATGGCTTCGGGGCCCTCGGCGGTGCCGGCGCGGTACGATACGGTGACTTCCCAGGGCACGGGCACAATAACGACCTGGGCTTCCTCTACGGTAAAGGGCAGACCATACACTCCGCCGGCGGTATCGCCAAGGGCATTGGGGTCGAAGCTGGCCAGCTTTTTCTCCAGGCTGGAGGTGGCAGATTGCGGCATAGGGTTCGGGGCTTAACGAAGAAAGGAAAGGGCGAAAATAAAAAAACTGTCCTGTCAGGCAGGCCCCGGGGCTGGTCGTCGACCAGCCGGGGCACCGTGCTTAACAGGACAGCTTGCTGCTACGCCATAACGTAGACCAGCCGATGGGCTATTGTCCGCCCAGAAAATCGTAGGTACGAATGATTTCGAGAATCTTATCGAAGGTTGTACGGTCAAAGAACAGCATCAGCGGCAGCTCCACCGAGTTTTCCTTGTCCGAAAACTGCGTGATGACGGAAAAAATCAGCGGCTGCACCATCGATTCGTGGCTCATCAGGCTGGTCAGGGAATCGGCCAGGTCGCCGCGCGGGGCCACGGGCGGCGCGCCGTAGATCTTGGCCTTGAGAATGTTGGCCAGCTGCGTGACCAGGGCGCCGGTGATGATGTTGCTGATTTCGAGCAGCAACGATTCCTGCATCTCGTCAATCTCGATGGACTCGGGCACCGACATGCGCAGGCACACCCGCGAGAGGCGCTGCACGTGCTGGCCCGAGAAGAACATCAGCGTGGTACCGTTGAAGTCCCCGCGGATATCGGACTGGATGACGGCGTGCGTACCAGAGTACTCGTGCACTTTGTCGAGCATGTTATGCCCCGGCATAATATCCAGATTCGGAACTTCGAGCAGCACTTTTTCCTGCGCAATGGCAGCGAATGAGTCAGCCGCCCGGGCCAAGCCTATGTTCAGAATCTCGCGAATAATATCCCGCTCTAGTTCCGTCATGTGCAAATCCATAGGAGTCAATCAGTTGAGTAGAGCTGCCTAATATGAAGCAACCCAAGGCCTGCAATACGTTTGTTACGGTCGTTTGGCTAAAAACAGTCGGGTTAGGGCCGGCACATCGAGCACCAGACAAACCTGTCCGCTACCCAGCAGCGTGACCCCGCCAAACAAGTCAATTTGATCCAGAGGCTTGCTCATCGGCTTGATGACAATGTCCTGCTGCCGCAGGAAACGGTCGACGATAAGGCCGAGCTTCCGGTTGTTGTAGTTTACGATGATGATGTCCTGCCGGCCGATAAGGGTGCTTTTGGTAGCCACGGACAGCGCGCCATCTTCCGCGCTGTGCAGCAGCTCGTGCAGGTTCACCACGGGTACGCTTTCGTTCAGCACCCGGGCCAGCAGTACCCCGCCCACAATGTGCATCTCATCGGGCCACAATGACACCACCGAATCGGTGTGCATGAGCGGAATGGCGTAGCTGCGGTTGGCTATTTCGAAGAGCAGCGCACCCTTTACGGCAATGGAAGTGGGCAGCACCAGGGCAAAGGTGGTACCCTGCCCCAGCACTGAGTCGACCCGGAGCTGCCCGCCGAGCGAGTCGATGGCCAGCTTCACCACGTCGAGGCCCACGCCGCGGCCGGAAATATCGGTTACCTCCTTGGCCATCGAAAAGCCGGGCTCGAACAGGAAGGCCCGCACCGAATCCGGATCCAGATGGCGGGCAACCTCGGCTGTCGCCAGGCCGCGCTCCACAATTTTTTTCCGCACGCTTTCCACGTCGATGCCGCGGCCGTCGTCAGTTACCTGGATCAGCACGTCGTCGCGCTCGGTCTGGGCCGACAGGGTCAGGTGGCCCTCGGCGGGCTTGCCCGCTTTCAGGCGCACTTCGGGCGTCTCCAGGCCGTGGCCGATGGCGTTGCGCACCAGGTGCAGCAGCGCATCGGTGATAATCTGCAGGATGTTGCGGTCAATCTGGATGTCCTGACCAATGATGGTCAGTTCCACATCTTTCTGCTCGGCCGTGGCCACATCGCGCACTACCCGGGGAAACTTGTTGAACAGGGAGCCCACGTTTACCAGCCGGGCATCCATCACGCTGTACTGCAGGTCGTCGGCAATGCGGAACAGGTGGGCGGCCGTGCTTTGCAGCGCGGGATGGCCGATTTCCTGGCTTAGGGTCATGATCCGGTCCCGGTCAATAATCAGCTCTCCGACCAGGTTCAGCAGATGATCCAGCTTTTTAATCTGGATGTATACCAGATCCGACAGCTCCAGCTTGCGGGTAGCATCTTCGTCGGTCGCGCTCTGGTCTTCTTCCAGCAACGGCTCTTCCCCATTCACCAGCCGCTCTAGGTTAGCCAGCAAGGCATCCGCATTGGCAGTTTCCTCGCCGTCGCCCACGGCCCGGATCATGCCACCCAGCGTATCGACGCCGGTGAAGAGCACGGGCACCAGCGAGCCTTCGAAGGCTCGCTCCTTGCTGCGGATAAACCCGAAAATGGTTTCCATGCGGTGGGCCACCTCCCCAATGTCGGCGTGGCCCATGGCGCGGGCGTTAGCCTTCAGGTTGTGCATGACCCGGAACAGCTCATGCAGAGCCTTTTCGTCGGTAGGGTCTTTCTCCAGCTCACTGATGTGCCGGCTCATGGCGTCGTAGTATTCCAACGCTTCCGCCATGAACATTTCGCGGTACTCCTGCTCCCGGGACTTCATCGTGCGACGATTTGGGAAAAGGATGGCACCAGCGTATTGCGGGTTGGGCGGACGGCCCCGACGCTACGGTTGAGATACTGCGGTATTTCTGCCAACGGCAGTACGGCGCTGGCCAGCCCCGCCTGAATAACCGATTTGGGCATCCCGAACACGGCTGAAGAAGCAGCGTCCTGCGCCAGAACGGTTCCTCCGGCCTGCTGAATGCGCTGGGCACCCAGCGTGCCGTCGGTGCCCAGGCCCGTCAGGATGACACCGGTGGTATAGCGCCCAAAGGCGCGCACGACCGACTTCATCAGCAGGTCAATCGACGGTTCATCGGAGGTGGGACTGGCATCGTGGGCTACCTCAGTTTGCCACGACAGCCAGGCGCCGTGCGTGCCGGGCCGGATAATCAGGTTCTGCCCACCGGGAGCAATAATGATGGTACCTCCCGTCAGCAAGGTGCCGGGCACCCCGGCAAGTACCGGCATGGTGGCCGCGCGCCGCACCCGCCCGACGAAAGAATCAGTGAAGTGCGCCGGCAGATGCACTGCTATGATAACTGTGGTATCGGGCAGAGGCTGCAAGGTGCGCACCAAGCTTTCCACTGCTTTGGTTCCCCCGGTTGAGCCCCCGATAACGACCACCCGGCGGGGTGGCATGGGCATGGTCGTGGGGCGGGGTGCAACTGTCACGGCAGCCTTCGGGCCGTTGCCTGAAGTCCGTACGGAGCGAATCTTGCGTAGCAGGTCCCGGCAGTAGTTTCCGTAGTCGGGATGATTGCGGCCCAGCAGCGGGTGGATATGGTCGAATACTCCCCAGCGGGCGGCTTCGCGCAGCATTCCGGCCAGGGGCGCGGCGCTGCTGTATAACAGTACGGGAACCGGCTGCTGCTGCGCCAGCTGCTCCAGGCCCAGCAGCTGGTTTTCTGCGGCTATCACCAGCCCCGGCCGAAGCCGGCGGGCCTGGGCTACCAGCTCGCCGGCTCCGGCCGCCGCGCCGACCACCCGCAGATCGGGCTCGGCATGCAGCAGCTTGGTCAACTCCATGCGCACCAAGGTGGGCAAGTCGCCGAGCAACAGGGTGAAAGGGGCAGAAAAATCGGACACTGAGTGGGGAAAACGCGCTGAAATCAGCGCTGCCGGCTGACTATCACAAGTCGGGCAGCGCAGGAAAGGCAGGTAGTTAGTCTTCGGTAGAACCTGCTTCTTCCGCAGCGTTCTGCAGGGCGCTGCCTACTATTTCCAGGACTTTCTCTTCCGAGAAGGGCTTCACGATGTACGCGGTAGCACCGCTTTCGAGGGCTTCGTTGACAATGATTTCCTGGCCTACGGCACTGCACATCACCACTTTCACATTCGGCTGTTCCTGCCGGATACCCTTCAGCACGTCCAATCCCGTGTTGTCGGGCAGAATTACATCCAGCGTAATGAGATCAGGCTTGGTGGCAGAAGCCATTTCCAGGGCCTGCTGGCCGTTGGCAGCTTCACCTACTACTTCGTAGCCGGCATCGGTAAGCATGTTCTTGAGCATCGTGCGCATGTAGAAGGAATCGTCTACGATGAGAATGCGGTTTTTCATAGGGTTGGGTCAGTGAAGCGAAATAAGGGAAAAGGAATTGCAGCGCAGCAATCAGGCTCTAGTACGGCCCTGAGCAGGGGAAGATTCTGATTTGGGCTGGAGCTGCATAATTTCCTCCGGGGTGAGCAGCTTGAGCATGTCGAGCACAATGATGATGCGCTCGTCTACTTTGGCAATGCCCTCGATGTATTTGTCGTGAATGTTGATGTCCTGGATGAACTCCGGGGCCTTTTCAATGATGGAAACCGGAATCGACAGCGGCTGCGGCACCTCGCGCACCACAATCCCGATGGTGTAGTCCTTGGCCTCGACGGCCAGCGTGTAGCTGACTCCCGTGACGGGCTCCCCGGCCGAGCGCAGCTTGAAGCGCTCCTCCAGGTCGATGATGGCAATGATATCACCGCGCAGGTTGGCAATGCCTTTGACGAACGGGGGAGTCTTGGGCATGCGGGCAATTTCCGGCGTCACCGTCACCTCCTTCACCTGCTCGATGCGAATACCATATTCCTCATCGCCAAGCCGGAACACGATCAGCTGAATCAGCTTATCCTGCTTTACTACCTTTTTCTCGCCGGTCGATTCTATTTCAGGCATTCCCAGGGGGGTTGAAAAGTAGTCCCTGGCCTTTTCGGGCATGGGACTACCTACGAAGAGTTATCGGATACTATTACTTGGCTTTATTTTTCGCCTGCGCCTTTGGGGCGGCTTTGCCATTGCTGGCGGCCGGGGCTGGGGCCGCGGCCGGCTTCGCCGCAGCACTGCGCCGCGCCGCCCGCTGACCGGCGGGAGCCTCCGTTTTGCTCCCGGAAGCACGGCTGGCGGCCGGGGCAGTCTCAGCGGTGGGTACCACGCCGCGCTGGCGGTTGGCGGCCGGAGTAGCCGCCGCCCGCTTCGCCGCCTCGCTACGGTTGGTAGCCACGGCTTTGCGGTTGGCAACCCGGCGCGAGGAGCTATCTGACACCGTCGGAGCGGCCGACGCCTGCTGGGCAGCGCGTTGGTTGCTCATCCGGCGCAGGGCTCCCCGACGCTCAGGCTCGGGCTCGGGCTCGGGCAGCATCTCCTCCACCAGCTGGAAGGCGGACAGCCCGACCTGCAGGTCGTCGGCAATGTCGGTCAGGTTCTGGCTGGAGGTGGTCAGCTCCTGCATCGAGGTCGAGAGCTGCTTGGCCGTGCTGGCTACCTGCTGGGTACCGGAGGCGGTTTGCTCGGCAATGGCTACTACTTCCTCCACGTACTTCACGACGTCGCCAATCGAGGTTTTCTGGACCTCGGTGGCCGTGAGAATGTCGCGGGAGGTGCGCAGCGTTTCGCCGCTGCTGGTGGCAATGTTCTTAAAGGCGCTGGAGGCTTCGAACGTAGCGTTCTTGCCTTTCAGTACCCGGCCTTCCATGGTCGAAATAGCGGTGGCGGCCGAGGTCGTATCTTTCTTTACGTCCTCTACCAGAGTGGCAATTTCGGAAGCCGACTTGCGGGAGCCTTCGGCCAGCTTGCGAATCTCTTCGGCTACTACGGCGAAGCCACGGCCGGCTTCCCCGGCGCGGGCGGCTTCGATGGCGGCGTTCAGAGCCAGCAGGTTGGTCTGGGAAGCAATGTCGGTGATGACGCCCAGCGACTTGCTGATTTCCTGCGAGCGGGTGCTCAGTACTTCGATGGTCTTGCTGGTCTGGGCGGCAGCATTGGAGATTTCCTCCATGTTCTTTACCACTTCCGCCACCGTTTTCAGACCCAGCTGCGAGGTTTGCTCCCCCAGAATAGCCGACTTGTTCACGATGTCGGCCTTGCCGGCCGTTTCCTTCGTGGCCTGCATGATTTCCTCAATCAGCTTAAAGGCCTGGTCGGTTTTCAAAGCCTGGTTTTGCGCGCCTTCAGCCATCTGCTGCATGGCCAAAGCCACGTCTACCGTAACCCGGCTCATTTCCTGGCCCTTGGCCGCCATTTCCTCCGACGACTCGCCCACAAACTGCGACGACTCGTTGATTTCGCCGAGCAGCTCGTTGAGGTTGTCTACGGCGATGTTCAGGGCGTTGGACATGGCCAGAATGTCGCCGGCGGTCTGGATTTCAACTTTCTGGGTCAGATCACCTTCCGAGATGGCCCGTACCACGCGCGATACTTCGAGTACCGGCGAGGCAATGGATTCGATCAGGTCGTTGAGCGTGTCCACGATTTCCTTCCACGAGCCCGATACGCCGCCGACCGTGGCACGTTCCGTCAGCTTGCCTTCTACCCCGGCTACTTTCGCCACGCGGCTTACTTCCAGAGCGAGGCGGTTCAGGTCGTCCACCATGCGGTTGATGGTGTCGGCCAGCTCGGCTACTTCGCCTTTGGCTTCCAGCTTCAGCTTCTGGGTCAGGTCACCTTTCGATACGCCCGTTACTACCTTCACAATGCCCCGCACCTGCGTGGTGAGGTTGGCGGCCATCGTGTTTACGTTGTCGGTGAGGTCTTTCCAAACGCCCGAGACGTTGGGCACGTTGGCCTGGCCGCCGAGGCGACCCTCGGTGCCTACTTCCTGCGCCACGCGGGTTACCTCGCCGGCAAAGATGTTGAGCGAGTCCACCATCCGGTTGATGTTGTCCTTCAAATCGAGCAGCTCGCCTTTGACGTCAACCGATACTTTCTGGCTGAGGTCGCCGCGGGCTACGGCGGTGGTTACGTTGGCAATGTCCCGTACCTGCGAGGTCAGGGAGGCCGCCATGGTGTTTACGTTGTCGGTGAGGTCTTTCCAGGTACCGCGCACGTTGGGCACCACGGCCTGACCGCCGAGCTTACCCTCGGTGCCTACCTCGCGGGCCACCCGGGTTACTTCGTCGCCGAACGTGTTCAGCGAGTCCACCATCTGGTTCAGGTTTTCCTTGAGCTGGAGCAGCTCACCACGCACATTTACCGTTACTTTCTGGCTCAGGTCGCCGCGGGCTACGGCGGTAGCCACGTTGGCAATGTCCCGTACCTGACTCGTCAGGTTGGAGGCCATCGTGTTTACGTTGTCCGTCAGATCCTTCCAGGTTCCCGATACGCTCGGCACGTTGGCCTGACCGCCCAGAATCCCTTCCGTACCTACTTCGCGGGCTACGCGGGTTACTTCGCCGGCGAAGATGTTGAGCGAGTCCACCATCTGATTCAGGATGTTCTTCAGGTCGAGAATCTCGCCGTTCACATTCACCGTCATCTTCTGGGTCAGGTCACCTTTGGCTACGGCAGTAGCTACGTTGGCAATGTCGCGCACCTGCAGCGTCAGGTTCGAGGCCATCGTATTTACGTTGTCCGTCAGCTCCTTCCAGGTGCCACCCACGCGGGGCACGTTGGCCTGGCCACCCAGCTTGCCCTCGGTGCCTACTTCGCGGGCTACCCGGGTCACTTCGTCGCCGAAGATGTTGAGCGAGTCCACCATCTGGTTCAGAATGTTCTTCAGCTCCAGGATTTCGCCCTTCACATTCACCGTCATCTTCTGGCTCAGGTCACCGCGGGCTACGGCGGTGGCCACGTTAGCAATGTCGCGTACCTGACTCGTCAGGTTGGAGGCCATGTAGTTTACGTTGTCGGTCAGCTCCTTCCACACGCCGGCCACGTTGGGCACGGAGGCCTGGCCGCCGAGCTTGCCCTCGGTGCCTACTTCCTGAGCCACGCGGGTCACTTCGCCCGCAAACAGGTTCAGCGAGTCCACCATCTGGTTCAGGTTCTGCTTCAGCAAGAGAAGCTCCCCTTTAACGTCAACCGTAATTTTCTGGCTCAGGTCACCGCGGGCTACGGCGGTAGCTACGTTGGCAATATCGCGCACCTGAAGGGTCAGGTTCGAGGCCATGTAGTTTACGTTGTCCGTCAGTTCCTTCCACACGCCGGCCACGCTGGGCACGGAGGCCTGGCCGCCGAGGCGACCTTCGGTGCCTACTTCCTGGGCCACGCGCGTTACCTCGCCCGCAAACAGGTTCAGCGAGTCCACCATCTGGTTCAGGTTCTGCTTCAGCAAGAGAAGCTCCCCTTTAACGTCAACCGTAATCTTCTGCGACAAGTCGCCTTTGGCTACGGCCGTGGCTACGTTGGCAATGTCGCGCACCTGACTCGTCAGGTTCGAGGCCATGTAGTTTACGTTGTCGGTCAGCTCCTTCCACACGCCGGCCACGTTGGGCACGGAGGCCTGGCCGCCGAGCTTGCCCTCGGTGCCTACTTCCTGAGCCACGCGGGTTACTTCGCCCGCAAACAGGTTCAGCGAGTCCACCATCTGGTTCAGGTTCTGCTTGAGCTGCAGCAGCTCCCCCTTGACATCGACGGTAACTTTCTGGCTCAGGTCACCTTTGGCTACGGCGGTAGCCACGTTGGCAATGTCGCGTACCTGACTGGTCAGGTTGGCGGCCATCGTGTTTACGTTGTCCGTCAACTGCTTCCATACGCCGCCCACGTTGGGCACGGAGGCCTGGCCGCCGAGCTTGCCCTCGGTGCCTACTTCCTGGGCCACGCGGGTTACTTCGCCCGCAAACAGGTTCAGGTTGTCGATGGTCTTGTTGATGGTTTCGGCCATTACCTTGAAGTCCCCCGACACCGGAATCTGGAAGGTTTCGTCCAGATTGCCCTTGCTGATGTTCTTGAGTACTTTGCCTACTTCCAATACCGGCACGGCGATGCTGTCCACCAGGCCGTTGATATTGTTGATCATGTCGCGCCAGAAGCCCGACGCGTTTTCGGCCGAAGCCCGCGCTTTCAGGTTGCCCTCTACCCCGGCCACCTTCGAAATGCGTGATACCTCTCCCCCTACGCCGCCGATCATCTCTACCATCGAGTTGTAGGCTTCGGCAATCTCGGCGAAGATGTCGTCGTTCTGCTTGGTCAGGCGCACCGACACGTCCCCTTTTTTGAAGGCGTCGAGGGCGTAGAGCACCCGGTTGAGCTGATCGTTGACGTAGTCGGCTTCCTGGCTGTCCTCCGAACCCCGGCCACTGCCCCGTTTTCGGGTGATGTCGGAGCTGGTGCGGGCCCCGGCGGGCCGCAGCAGCGGAGCTTTATCGTAGGCCGCGGACGGGGCAGGCGTCGCGGAGGCAGATGTCTCGGGAGCGGCAGTTTCCGGAGAGTCAGTATTCTTGGTAGTCTTACCTGAAGCCATACTAAGGGGATGGGTTGCGAAGCCTGGGAGAAGAAGGCATTGCGATAAACCAGGAACCGCCATCAAGCGGTTCCTAGACTTACAAAGGTAATAAATACCGCCTCTTCCCACGCATACGTCTGCAAATATGAAAATACTTTACAAAATGTCATTGTGTGAACCACTTGCGTAGCTTGCGGCGTTAAAAAAGCCCTTGCGCCGCTATTTGCTGGGCTGATGACTCACCGGATAATTGCCGGCCGGGACGTAGCTGCGCCGGATTATTCCGGCATCTTTGCGGCAAAATTCAACTTTTGCATTGCTTCGGGCGTTTCCAAGCAAAACCCACCCTCCCCCCGCTCCCTACTACCTTATAATGGTAAAAAATCTAGTCATCGTCGAGTCACCGGCCAAAGCCAAAACCATCGAAGGGTATTTAGGCAAGGACTATATCGTAAAGTCCAGCTTCGGTCACGTTCGGGATTTGCCGAAGGACAACAATGCCATTGACATTGCCAATGGCTTCAAGCCCACCTACGTGGTTTCGCCCGATAAGCGCGAAATCATTGCCCAGCTGAAGAAGCTGGCCAAGGAAGCCGAAACGGTGTGGCTGGCCAGTGACGATGACCGGGAGGGCGAAGCCATTTCCTGGCACCTGGCCGAGACGCTGAACCTGAACAGCGCCAAAACCCGGCGCATCGTGTTCCGCGAAATCACCAAGAACGCCATCCTGACCGCCATTGAGAACCCGCGGGAAATTGATCTGAACCTGGTCAATGCCCAGCAGGCCCGCCGCGTGCTCGACCGGCTCGTGGGCTTTGAGCTGAGCCCGGTGCTGTGGAAAAAAGTGAAGACCGGCCTTTCCGCCGGCCGCGTGCAGAGCGTGGCCGTGCGCTTCGTGGTGGAGCGGGAACGGGAAATAAACCAGCATAAGTCGTCGTCGGCCTACCGCGTCACGGCCCGCTTCGATGCCGGCCGCGGGGCGGTGCTGGAGGCCGAGCTGCCCACGCGCTTCAAGACCCAGCCGGAGGCCCAGGAGTTTCTGGCCCGCTGCGTGGGCGCCACTTACAAGATTGAGGATCTGGAGAAAAAGCCCGGCAAGCGCAGCCCCGCGCCGCCCTTCACCACCTCTACCCTGCAGCAAGAAGCTTCGCGCAAGCTCGGCTTCTCGGTAGCGCAGACCATGAGCGTGGCCCAGAAGCTCTACGAGGCCGGTAAGATCAGCTACATGCGGACCGACTCGGTGAACTTGAGCCAGGACGCGCTGGTGGCCGCGAAGGCCGAAATCAGCAGCGCCTACGGCCCCGAGTACGCCCACACCCGCCACTTCAAAACCAAGTCGGCCTCGGCCCAGGAAGCCCACGAAGCCATCCGCCCCACCGACTTTGCCCTGCTCAAAGCCGGCTCCGACTCGCAGGAGCAGCGCCTCTATGATTTGATCCGCAAGCGGGCCATGGCCTCGCAGATGGCCGACGCCACCATTGAGCGCACGGTGGCTACTATCGGTATCAGCACCCAGCCCGGCACGCCGCTCACGGCCTCGGGCGAAGTCATTACGTTTGAGGGCTTTCTGAAAGTCTACAGCGAGTCGAAAGACGAGGAGACGGTGGATGATGAAGCCACCACCGAGTCGTCGTTTTCGCGGGGGCTGCCGCCGCTGAGCCTGGAGCAGAACCTGCCCCTGCAGCTGCTGCGCGCCACCGAGCGGTTTGCCTCGCCGGCGGCCCGCTACACGGAAGCTTCCCTGGTAAAAAAGCTGGAGGAAATGGGCATCGGCCGGCCGTCGACCTACGCGCCCACCATCAGCACGATTCAGAAGCGGGGCTACGTGGAAAAAGACACCCGGGAAGGCAAGGAGCGCAAGTTTCACGTGCTCACCCTGGACGGCACCGAGGTGAAGACGGAAGCCAAAACCGAAACCTACGGGGCCGACAAGGCCAAGCTGTTTCCGACCGATACGGCCATGGTCGTCAACGACTTCCTGGTCGAGCACTTCCCCATCATTATCGACTACCAGTTCACGGCCAAGGTGGAGGGCGAGTTTGACCTGATTGCCAACGGCCAGGAGCAGTGGGGCAAGATGCTGGGCGACTTCTACGGGGCCTTCCACGAAACCATCGAGCGGGGCCAGGACATTGAGCGCAGCACGCTGGGCAGCACCCGCGAAATCGGGCTGCACCCCGAAACCGGGCAGAAGCTCACCGCCCGCCTGGGCCGCTATGGTCCCTACGTGCAGATTGAGCCCAAGGAAGGCGCGCCGGAAGATGAGAAAGCCGTGTACGCCAGCCTGCGCAAAGGGCAGTTCATTGAGAACATCACCCTGGAGGAAGCCCTGGACCTGTTTAAGCTGCCGCGCATCGTGGGTCAGTTCGAAGACAAGGACATGACGGCTTCCCTGGGCCGGTTCGGGCCCTATATCCGCCACGACAGCAAGTTCTTTTCGCTCACCAAGGAGCAGGACCCGCATACCATCACGGCGGATGAGGGCGTGACGCTGATTGAAACCAAGCGCAAAACCGACGCCGAGCGACTGATCAAAAGCTTCCCCGAGCGGGAGGACATCCAGGTGCTGAACGGCCGTTTCGGTCCTTACATCGTGGTGGGCAAGAAGAACGTAAAGATTCCGAAAGGCGAAGAGCCGGCCGACCTGACGCTGGCCCGCTGCATCGAGCTGGGCGACGCGACGCCGGACAAGCCGGCCAAGGGCGGACGCTTCGCCAAGAAGGCAGTGCCCGCCGCGGAGGACGCGGCCGATAAGCCGGCCAAGAAAAAGCCGGCCGCCAAGAAACCGGCGGCCAAAAAGCCCGCGGCTAAGAAGGCAGCCGGCACCACCGCCAAAAAGGCCGCCGTAAAAGCGAAGTAACAAGCTGACTCAATCCAGTCAGAAGGGCTCCAATTTTCGAATTGGAGCCCTTTTTTACTTTACCGGAACGCTCAACTTTAAGATAGCCGAACAGAAATATACCGCTGCCGGGCGCGTTATGAGCCGAGTTGATTTTTATTATCCGGCCGATGAAATACTATGCTGCCCTGTTGCTGCTCACGTCCAGTCCCCTTCCCCAGGCCAGGCCAACGGCCACCGGCGCGCTACCACCTGCCCCCCCGGTAGCGGCAGGCATTGCCAACCGCTACGCCTGGCTCCCCGCCGGCACCTACGACGCGCGCCGGAGCGTAGCGGCCCGGTTTGCCCCGCCGCGGGGCTGCCGGCGGGTGGCAGTGGCCCCGGGCTCTTTTGGGCACTGGCTCCGGTATCTGCCCCTGCTGCCCGCGGGCACGGCGGTGCATCTGTACGACGGCACGCGCAAGGAACGGCAGGACGTGCACGCGGCCGTGGTCAAGCTGGACGTCGGCCGCCAGGATTTGCAGCAGTGCGCCGATGCCGTCATCCGGCTGCGGGCCGAGTACCTGTTTGCGCAGGACCCGGCGCTGGTGCATTTTCACCTGACCAGCGGCGACGACATCCGGTTTGCCGACTGGTACGGCGGCCGGGGCTTCCGGGTGCGGGGGTCCGTGGTGGAACCCGTTTCGCGCCCGCCGCAGCCGCCCACCCACGCCGTTTTCCGGCAGTACCTCGACCGGATTTTCACCTACGCCGGCACGTTGTCCCTGGCCCGGGAGCTGCTGCCCGTGCTGCTGACTGACGTGCAGCCCGGCGACGTGCTGGTTTATGGCGGCTCCCCGGGCCACGCCGTCATCGTGCTCGACGTGGCCGAGCACGCTGCTACCGGCCGGCGCTACGTGCTGCTGGCCCAGAGCTACATGCCCGCCCAGCAGCTACACGTGCTGCGCAACGAAGGAGGCGACGCGGCCCTGGGCGCCTGGTTTGCAGTAAGCCCGCAGGAAAAGCGCTTCCACACCCCGGAATGGACCTTTGGCAGCAATGAGCTGATGCGTTTCTGACAGTGCGGCCGGCTTATTACTTTGCCGCCGGCGGGGCGTCTTGCTGCTTTCGTTGCTGCCCGGCCTCCCGGCAGTATCTTGGTCCCTAGTATTCCAGTACCCATGAAAAAGAAACTAGTAGCGCTGACCGGCGCCGGCATCAGCGCCGAAAGCGGCCTGGCCACCTTCCGCGGCTCCGATGGGCTTTGGGAAGGGCATCGGGTAGAAGACGTGGCCTCCCCCGAAGGCTGGGCCCGCAACCCGGCGCTGGTGCTGGATTTCTACAACCAGCGCCGCGCCGCCGCCCGCGCTGCCCACCCCAACGCCGGCCACCGGGCGCTGGCCGCGCTGGAAAAAGAATTTGAAGTCGTCATCATCACCCAGAACGTGGACGACCTGCACGAGCGCGCCGGCTCCAGCCGTGTCATTCACCTGCACGGCAAGCTGTTCGAGGCGCGCAGCACCCACGACGAAAAGCTGGTGTACCCCATGACCGGCGACACGATAAACCTGGGCGACACCTGCGAGAAAGGCCACCAGCTGCGCCCCAACATCGTGTGGTTTGGCGAGCAGGTCCCCCTGATGGAGCTGGCAGCGGAGCAGGCCGCCACCGCCGACGTGTTTATGGTCATCGGCACCTCCCTGCAGGTGTACCCGGCCGCGGGTCTGGTCCATTTTGCGCCGCCGGGCTGTCCGGTCTACATCATCGACCCCAATCAGCCGCCGCTGTCGGCCCGGCCCAACGTGCAGTTCATTACGGAGCCCGCCTCGACCGGCGTGCCACGCGTCGCCGCGCTGCTGCGGCGCTAGCACCTGCTGGCACCGATTGCGGCCTCAACTCCGGGCCCGGGCCGCTGTTGCTGTCCGGGCTTAGCCATGGATGAGGAGGGGATGAGAGGCCGGTCAGCGGGCTGGGGAAAAGCTGATACTGGCTAAACTGGTGTAAATTAACCTACTCATTTTTCGCTTCCGACTTATCTCCCTACCCACATGGCTTCCATTTTCGGACACGTGGCGCTGGGCGTCACGCTGGGCAAGCTCTTGTTGCCCGACCCGCGGTACTTGCGCTACTGGCTGCTGGCCGCCGCCTGCGCCTTTCTGCCCGATATCGACGTGCTGGGCTTCAAGCTGCACGTGCCGTACGCCAGCCTGTGGGGCCACCGCGGCCTGACGCACTCGTTGCTGGCGGCGGCAGTAGTGGCCTCCGGGGCCGTTGGTATCGGGCATCTAGCGCGCCGCCGGGCCGGGCCGCCGCCGGGCCGGCTGTGGCTGCTGCTGTTTCTGGCCACGGCTTCGCACGGCGTGCTCGACGCCATGACTACCGGCGGGCTGGGCGTGGCCTTCTTCAGCCCCTTCTGGCCGGAGCGCTACTTTTTTGGCTTCTGCCCCATTGAAGTGTCGCCCATCGGGGTCCGTAACTTTGTGGGTTCCACGGTGTGGCGGGTGCTGCAAAGCGAAGCCATCTGGGTAGTGCTGCCCTGCGCCGTTCTGCTCACGCTGCAGCGGTTTTTCGGTTCTCCGGCCAGCGCCGGGCGCTAACCGCATGGACCACGGCCGGGTTTCCTGCGTAAGGGAGGAATTCCACTCTACTCCTCGCTCCGTTTTATGCGAAAAACCTACCGCTTGCTTTGGGCGGCGCTGCTTGCCACCGCTGCGTCGTCCGCTTACGCTCAATCTGCTTCCGCTCCCGCCCACGCCGTGTACCTGCTCGGCAACACCGCCGGCAAAGACCTGCCTCAAACCCACCTGCGCGCCCTGCGGCAGCAGCTGGAGCAGCAGCAAGGGGCCTTCACGGTCGTCCACCTCGGCGACATCGTGGGCAATGCGGGCCTGGGCAGCAGGAAGGACTCCACTCAAAGTGGTCAGACCGAGCGCGCCGATGCCCTGATTGCCCTGGTGCAGGGCCTGCCCAACGGCCGCATCTACTTCCTGCCCGGCGACAAAGACTGGGACAACTCCGGCCCCGATGGCCTGAAGCGGGTGCAGCGACTGGAAAAATACATCGAGGCCAAGCTGCCCAACCAGAATGCCTTCCTGCCCAGTGGCGGCTGCCCCGGTCCCGAAATTGTGGACGTAGCTCCGCTGGTGCGCCTGGTTGCCATCAACTCGCCCTGGTGGACGCACCCGTTTGACCGGCCCGAAGCGCCGGACACGGAGTGCAAAACCATGACCAAGGAGGAGTTTCGGGAGCAGCTACAGGATGTGCTGGACGAAACCAAGGGCCGCAACGTGCTGCTCGTGGGCCATCAGCCCGTTATCAGCAACGGCGTGTACGGCGGGCGGATGCCGCTGAGCCGCCAGCTGTTTCCCTTCGGGAATGGCATTCCGCTGCCGGTTTTCGGCAGCATCTATTCTGCCTACCGCCAAAACGTGGGCACCCCGCGCGACCTGGCCAACCCGGCCTACCAGGACCTGCGCAAGCAGATGCTGAGCACGCTCAAGGAAAATCCCGGCGTGGTGTACGCCGCCGCCCACGACTTCAGCCTGCAGCTCACCCGCTTCGAAGACAACTACCATCTGATAGCGGGCAGCTTCGCCGAGAAGGAGCACGTGGGAACCAACTCCCAGGCGCTGTTCAACAAGGCGGCGGAAGGCTACACCCGCCTCGACTACTACGCCGACGGCACCGTGAAGACCGCCTTCTTCACGTTCGACAAAGCCGGTACCGCCGTAGCGGAAGCCTACAGCACCACGTTGTTTCAGTCGGCCTGCGCCACGCCGCGCCTGCCCGACGTGCCGGTCAACTTCTTTATTCCGGAGTGCCCGACGGCGCCGGCGGGCGTAGCCGGGACCAAGCCCGACGTTCCGTTTCAGGCCACGACAACGCTGGCCCCGGGCGCGCAGTACACGGCCGGCCCGGGCAAGCGCCTGATGCTCGGGCAGCTCTACCGCAGCTCCTGGATCCAGCCGGTGGCGGTAAAGACGCTGGACCTGGCCACGGAGAAAGGCGGGCTGCGCATCTTCGGCAAAGGCGGCGGCCGACAGACGACCTCGGTCAAGCTGATTGCCGCCGACTCCTCCGAATACGTATTCCGCTCCGTCGATAAGGACGTGACCCGCATCCTGCCGCCCGAGCTGCGCAACTCCGTAGCCGCCGACGTACTCCGCGACATTACGCCCACGGCCCACCCCTACTCGGCCTTGGTCACCGGCTCCCTGCTCGACCAGACCGACATTCTGCACGCCCGGCCCCGCCTGTTTGTGCTGCCCGACAACAGCACGCTGGGCCCCTACCGCGAGAAGTACGCCGGCCTGCTGGGCACGCTCGAAGACCGGCCCGTGGACCCCAAGCCCAACCTGCCCGGCTTCGGCGGGGCTGACGATGTGCGCCGCTCGTTCAGCTTCTTCCGCCAGCTCTACAAGGACCACGACAACCAGATCGATGCCCCGGCCCTGGCCAAGGCCCGCGCCTTCGACATGCTGGTGGCCGACTTTGGCAAGCACGAGGACAACTGGAAGTGGGCCGGCTACAAGCAGGGCAAGAAAACCATCTACCGCCCCATCCCCCGCGACCGGGACCAGAGCTTCACCCTCTGGAACGGCCTGCTGACCTACGTGGCCAACCGCGAGTGGGCCGTGCCCAGCATCGAGGATTTCCAGTCTGAGTTTCACGATATGGAAAGCCTGAACTGGCCCGCCCGCCACCTCGACCGGTTTTTGCTGCAGAGCGTGACCCGGGAGCAGTGGCAGGAAACGGCGCAATACATGCAGCAGCGCATCACCCCCGCCGCCATCGACCAGGCTACGGCCACGCTGCCCAGGGAAATCCAGCCGCTGTCGGGCAACGACCTGAACCGCAAGCTCAAAGCCCGGATTCAGGAGCTGCCCAAGGCCCTGGACGAGTACTACCTGATGCTGGCCAAGCGCGTGGACGTGGTGGGCTCCAACAAGGCCGAGGTATTTCAGGTCGACCGCCTGCCCGACGGCAACGTGCGGGTGCGCATGTTCGACAAAGGCAAGGAAGGCGATGCGCCCAACGGCGACCCGCTGTTCGACCGGACCTTCCGCCACCAGGAAACCGCCGAAGTGGCCCTCTACGGCCTCGACGGCAAGGACGTCTTCACCGTCACGGGTACGGCTTCCAAAAGCGTGCTGGTCCGCATCATCGGCGGCGACGGCAAAGACAAAATCACCGACGAGTCGCGCGTCTCGGGGCTGCGGGCCAAGACCAAGGTGTATGACCTGACCGACACGGAGCTGAAGCTGGGGAAGGAAAGTGAAAACCATACCTCCAACCAGCTGGCCGTAAACCGCTACGACCGCGAAGCCTTCGAGTACGACGGCTACAACCCGCGCGCCACGCTCATCTACAACCAGAGCGACGGATTCGGGGCCGGCGCCGGCTTCGACATTGTGCGCCAGGGCTTCCGTAAGCCCGACTACAAGAACCTGTACGGCTTCGACGTGCGCGGCTCCTCCAACGGCAACTTCCAGGTCTCGCTCAACACCCGGCACCGGCACGCCGTGGGGCAGTGGGATATCGGGGCGCGCACCGAGTATGGCAACTTCTTCCCGTTCTACAACTTCTTCGGCCTGGGCAACAACACCACCAAGGACGAGACGCTCCACGATAACCTCTTCTACAAGGCCCGCTACAAAGGCTACACGCTCAACGCCTTCACCGAGCGCACCTTCTTCCAGCGCAGCCTGTTCCGCATCGGCCCCACCTACGAGCAGTACACCAGCAATTTCAGCGGCCAGAGCCTGCTGGGCCAGCTTCAGACCAACCCGAACCCGGATATCATCCGGCCCAACACCAGCTTTCAGCGCCTGATTGGGGTGAATACCCTGTTCGACCTCGACCTGCGCGACCGGAAAAGCTTCGCCCGCCGCGGGGTGCGCCTGCTGGCCCAGCACGACAGCTACCACCAGCTCAACCGCACCAAGGGCAACTTCGGGCTAACCCAGGGCTTCGCCGAGTACTACGGCACGGCCCGCCTGCTCGTGCCCGTCACGCTGGTACTTAAGGGCGGCGGCGCCCGCAACTACGGCGACGACGACGAAATCCCGTTCTACAAGTTCGCCACCCTGGGCCTGCGCGAAAACCTGCGCGGCTACTACCGCAACCGCTTCAGCGGCGACGCCAGCCTGTACATCAACACGGAATTGCGCCTGGCCCTGGGCCGGGTGCAAACCTCCTTCCTGCCCTTCTCCTACGGCCTGTTCGGCTTCTACGACCGGGGCCGGGTCTACTTCAAGGGCAGCTCCCCCGCCGGCTGGCACGACAGCTACGGCGCCGGCTTCTTCATCGCCCCCGTCTCCGACCAGCTGGCCCTGTCGGTATCCTACCAGAAGTCCCCGGAAAACGGGCTGATTCAGGTTGGCCTCGGCTTCCGCATCGACCAGTAGCGACGCGCACCTGCGTGCCGGAACTGAACGACAGTCCCGAACGATGTGGAGACGCATACTTGCGTCTGCCCGTTGAACGACAATCGTTGGGAAGGCGCAAACGCCGAGACGCAAAGATGCGTCGCTACACCCGCCCGGCATCCTCCCCTACCCACAAAAAAGCCCCGCCGAAAGCGGGGCTTTTTTGTGAGCAAAAGTTGTGTTTGACACTTTTCGTACTGGACTTGTCGAAATTTCTCAACCGGATTTGCTGCAACAGGAATTACGAGTGCAGCATGGACGCGCCAGCTTTGCTTGACACGGGGAAAACAATGTTTTGCGCAATTCCCAGGACAGGCCCTTAGGTACCAAGAGCGTGTTTGGGAATTGTCATGCTTCATCTGTCGTCCGCTTGCCAAAGCATCTCTACCGCTTCGTTAGAGGCTTTTTGGCGAAGCGGTAGCGATGCTTCCGAAGGCGGATTCCCCCACCCCGTGTTCCTCCCGCAGCGCTTCTTACCAACCCGCGCCTCATCCGCTGGTGCGGTGCGTCCAAACCTATATCTTTGTGCCGGCCCCGCGCCCACGCCACCTTACCCAACCTTATGGATTACCCCTTGCTAAAACTGGCCGCCATCGATATTGGATCAAATGCGGTGCGCTGCCAGATTTCGGCGGTGCTCCACTATGGCGACCGGTACCGGCTCAAGCGCGTGGAATACGTGCGCTACCCGCTGCGGCTGGGGGAAGACGTGTTTGCCACCGGCACCATCTCAGAAAAGAAGGAGGAGAAGTTCATCAAGTTTCTGCACGCGCTGAAGCTGCTGATGGAAGTGCACGACGTGGCCCACTACCTGATCTGCGCCACCTCCGCCATGCGCACGGCCGCCAATGGCGCCGCCGTAGCGGCCCGCATCCAGCAGGAGCTGGGCATGACGGTGCAGGTAATCGACGGGCAGGCCGAGGCCGCCTACATCAACCGCGTGATTGAGCACCTGCTCGAAGACAAGAAGCACTACCTGCACATCGACGTGGGCGGGGGCAGCACCGAGTTCAACATCTACCACGACCGGCGCAAAGTAGCTTCCCAGTCGTTTGAAATCGGCTCCATCCGGCGGATGCAGCAGGAAGAAAGCGGCCTGGCCAGCACCGACGCGCAGAACGGCCTGTGGCAGCGCATGGAAGACTGGGTCACCGAAAACGGCCGCAAGTACCACGTTACCCGCGCCATCGGCACCGGCGGCAACATCAACAAGCTCTACCGCCTGGCCCAGGCCTCGCTCGATAAGCCCGTCACGCGCCGCCGTATTGCCACCGTGCTGGGCAACCTGACCGCCATGACCATGGATGAGCGGGTTAACGTGGCCATGCTCAACCCCGACCGCGCTGACGTCATCATCCCCGCCGGCCACATCTACCTGTCCGCCATGCAGTGGGCTAACATCAGCCAGATGATCGTGCCCGACATCGGCCTGAAGGACGGCATGCTCCAGACGCTGTTCGAAGACCACTTCGAGGAAATCCGCCCCAGCACCGACCACTCCGGCATCACGCCCTACGCCGACGTATCCGCCCGCTCCTCCGAGATGGAGTAAGCGGTTATTCGTTTTTGGTGTTTGGCTGTTCGTTTTTCGTCTGTCATCCTGAGCTGGCGAAGGACCTTCCTCGGTCCTATTTCTAAGCCTTCGTCAAAGTAAAAAGCCCTTCACCGCGCCAACGGTAAAGGGCTTTTTACTTTTATTAAACTTTGCAGGAAATCAGAGGAAGGCCCTTCGCTTCGCTCAGGATGACAGACGAAAAGCGAGCAACGCCCTATGCGTTGGCAAAGCCGTCCTCGGCGTTCGGCTCCCCTTCCACCAGGGCCTGCGCCAGGGCGTCGTCCGCCGCTGCCTCGGCGCCGGCTTCCTCGGTTTCCTCCTCATCAACGGGATCGGGGCAGGCTTCCAGGGACGCCGCCTCGGCCGTTTTCGCGGCTTCGGCCGCCAGCTGGCGGCGGGCCTGCTGAAACATGAGGTGCAGCAGCCCCACGGGCGTGGCGGCGGCCAGCCGTTCCTCGTCGCGGCGGTAGAAGTCGCGGTGAATGTTGACGATGGGCTCTTCCGGCTCGGGCTGGCAGCGCACGTAGGCCCCATCCTCGCGCATCTGGTAGGAGTTTTGGTTGTCGAGCAGGTTGAGCATCAGAATGCTGATGGCCTCGCGCTTAAGCTGGGGGTTGACGATGAGGAACAGGGCCTCAATGCGCCGGTCGAAAGAGCGCACCATGGCATCGGCCGAGCCGGCGTATACCTTGGCCTCGCCGGCCTGGTGGAAGTAAAACAGCCGCGCGTGCTCCAGAAAGTCGCCCACGATGCTGCGCACCTCGATATTTTCGCTCAGCCCGGCCCGGCCCGGCCGCAGGCAGCAGATGCCGCGCACGATAAAGCGCACCGGCACGCCGGCCCTGGAAGCCTTGTAAAACTCGTCGATCAGCTCCTTGTCTTCCAGCGAGTTCATCTTTATCACGATGCCGCTGGGCAGGCCCTTCTTGGCATTGCGCACCTCCTCCCGGATCAGCTGAATGAGCTGCTGGCGCATGTCTTTGGGCGCCGTAATCAGGTATTCGTACTCGTCGGGCTGGGAGTGGCCGGTGATGACGTTGAAGAATTCCGACACGTCGTGCCCGTACACGTCGTTGGTGGTGAGCAGGCTCACGTCGGTGTAGAGCTTGCTGGTCTGCTCGTTGTAGTTGCCGGTCCCGATGTGCACGTAGCGCGTCACCTTCTCCCCTTCCTTGCGAATGATCATCAGCAGCTTGGTGTGGGTCTTGTACTTGCTGACGCCGTAAATCACGAAGCAGCCGGCTTTTTCCAGCCGCGCGCCCTCCCGGATGTTCTTTTCCTCGTCGAAGCGCGCCTTCACCTCAAACAGCACCGAGACGTGCTTGCCGTTTTCGGCGGCCTTCAGCAGGGCGGCGCTCACCCGCGAGTCGTCGGCGAGGCGGTAGATGGTTTGCTTGATGCCCAGCACGTGGGGGTCTTCGGCGGCCTGCTCCAGCAGCCGCACCACGGGCTCAATGTTGTTGTAGGGGTGGTGCAGCAGCACGTCGTGGTGCTTGAGAAACTCAAACATGTTTTCCTCGTTGCCCTCGGGCAGGCTCAGCGGGGCCACCGTCGCGGGCGGCCGCGTCGACCTGCCCCTAAAGTTGGGATGCTTCAGGATCTGCAGCAGGCCCTTCATGTCCATCAGCGAGTTGATGACGAACACGTTGCCGTTGTCGATCTGCCAGCGCTCCTTGAGCACGGCCATCATCACCGGGGAGGCATCTTTCTCCACCTCCAGACGCACCACGCGGCCTTTTTTGCGGGTTTTGAGGCCTACCTGAATTTCCTTGATGAAGTCCACGTCGATGTCGTCGGACTCCTCCAGGGTGAAGTCGCCGTTGCGGGTGATGCGGAACAGGTTGGCCGACACGATTTCCACGTTGCGGAACAGCTTGGGCAGGTTGGCCCGCACGATTTCCTCAATGGGCACAAAGATGACCTTGTCCTTGCGGGTCAGCTCGAAGAAGCGCGACAGGTTCTGCGGAATCTGCACGAAGGTGAGCCGCTCCTGCCCCTTGCCCTCCTCCACCGGCCCCGTCCCCGACTCGTTGCCGATATTGGTGGCCACGCCGAAGATGAGCATCTGGTTCATCATCAGCGGAAAGCCGTGGTAGGAGTCGTACACCATCGGCGTGAGCAGCGGAAACACCGTGTTCTTGAAGTAGCCCTCGGCCTTGCGCAGCTCCAGCTCGGTCAGCTCATCCATACGCAGGATGTTGAAGCCGTTCTTCTCGAACTGGGGCTTCAGCTCATTGAGGTAGGTCAATGACTGGTCGTTGACGAAGCGGTGGGCAAAGTCGAGCAGCTTGCGCCGAAACGGCAGCTCCCGCAGCCCCGAGTAGTCGACGCGCTCCTTACCGTAATCAAGGTAGTTGTACAGCGAGCCGACGCGGATCATGAAGAACTCGTCGAGGTTGGACGAGGTGATGGCCAGGAACCGGAGCCGATCGAACAGCGTACGGCCGGCGTCCTTGGCCTGGTCGAGCACGCGGTAGTTGAAGCGCAGCCAGCTCAGGTCGCGGCTGATGTACTTGCTCTTGCGGATAAGGTCGGCGGATTTGAAGAGTTTCATAGCAAAGGGTAAGGCCGGGTAATATACGCAGCGGAAGAGCTCAGTTACGCGTTTTCGTCCGGGGAAATAATAGCGGTGGCTTCAATTTCAACCAGCAGCTCCGGGGCAATCAGCGCCGCTACCTGCACCATGCTGGTAGCCGGCCGGATGGCGCCGAACACTTCGGCATGCGCCCGCCCTACGGCGGCCCACTGCGTAATATCGGTGACGTATATGCGCGTACGTACCACGTCGGCCAAAGTAGCGCCGGCCGCGTGCAGGGCCGCTTCTATTTTCAGCAGCGCCTGCCGGGTTTGCTCATACGCGCCCTCGGCCGGCGCCGTAGTGCCCGACACTTCCACCACGTTAGCTACCCGCACGGCCCGGGAGTAACCCACCATTTCTTCCCAGGGCGAATCAGAGGAGATGTTATGGCGCATGAGGGAAAGGTTGGGGTGAGGCTGTGCAGGAACGACCGGAGCTACCGCCGTGGTAGGCAAGATAGCGGCTTGCCACGGTTTGGGGCAATTGGGAGCGAAAGAAGCCGCGAAAGTTTTTCACAACGACACGGTTTGACGCGCTGTCCGGACACATTTGCGCCATCTCATCATGCTACCTGATGCTACAAGACCTAAATGCCCTCACGCCTGCCGAGCTGGCGGAAGCATTACTGACCGAGTGGGAAGCCCGCAACCAACCAGCTTCTTCCGCCGGGTACAGCGCTTCGCGAAGCCGATTTCTGGCACAGTTTCATCTGCTCAGTCAGCAAGTCCTGCTCTCTGGAGACCTAAGTGTTGATGCTGAAGATGTCCGCACCGTTCTGTTTCGGGCGAATGGCCTGCAGATTGGCAGCGCCGGCCGCAGTGGGCCAGACCGGGCCTTCCGGGCTGCCGCCGCCGCTATGGAGGCGTGCCAGCAGGGTGCGTTGGGGCCAGTATCGGCGGGGCCTGCCAACGCGGTGCTCCTCTCTATTATCAGCGCACCATCTGCCGGAATACACATGGATGAGCTGACAACAATTACGGAATACCTGCAGACGCATGTCGGGCAAGCGGTGGAAGTGCTATTTGGTCATGGCGTCCGGCATCACCTTGCCGAGGAGGTGCAGGTCAGCGTACTGATCGGTTATGGCTCGTCCTCCGCTCCCACTCCCGCCCTGGCACCCCGGCCAGCTCTGCCGCCGGAAGAAGTATTTCCGGCAGCGGTCCGCTTAATCGCAGAACACCAGAAAGTAAGTGTTGGCTTTTTGCAGCGTCACCTCGGCACCGGCTACCACCGTACCTGCCGGTTATTGGAGGAATTGGAAGCTGCGGGGGTTATCAGGCGGCAGGCTGGAGATGGGTATGAGGTAGCAAGAAAAAAATAAATCCTTGCTTGAATATATAATCTTCACGATTTATAAACTCGCCAAAATATAAACCCCAAGGCAATACAGACTCCACTTAAAACCTTCTACTTTCGCTTCATGCAACAACTACAACACCTACTCGATAAGCTAGAGCTTATTCGTCTACGCCAGGAAGGCCGGCAATCTACAGACTCGTTCAATATCTTTCGCTTGCTACGCCCGGAGCATGACGAAGTAAACCTGCACTCCCGCTTTCTTCATGAGCTGCTAAATCCCAAAGGCAGTCACGGTATGGAAGACGCTTTCTTGCGGCTGTTTGCCGTTGAATGCGAACTGCCGTCTTTGAGCTATGATACCGTACAGGTTTTGCGCGAGCACGCCAATATTGACATCCTTATACAGGACCGTCATCAGGCCATCGTTATCGAGAACAAGATTTACGCTGGCGACCAGCACGAGCAGCTTAAGCGATACCACGACATCGTGGTGCGTTCACTCCGCACCCCTACCCTGTTCTATCTCACTCTTGATGGGAATCCTCCCTCTGACTGGTCAGTCGGGGATTTGCAAGCAGAAGTAAGGTGCCTGGCCTATTCGCAGGAAATTGACAGGTGGCTGACTGCTTGCATAAAAGAAGCGGCCCTGAAGCCCTCCGTACGCGAAACAATAATACAGTACCAACAACTAATCCATCAATTAACCGGCAAGACCATGAACGAAGAAGAAAAACAGCAGGTGCTTACTCTAATGGCCAAGGACAATAATGCCGAGCAAGCTGCTATTATCGCTCGCAACTGGAGCCACGTGCGGTGGCATACAGAGTGGGATTTCTGGAATGAGTTACTTGCCTTGGTTGAAAATAAATACGAGGTATCTACTATCGGTAAATTTTCTGACGAATCTATATCAAGAACAGTACATGGGAGTAGAAATAGGAGCCCCTGGTATGGGCTAAGTTTCTGTGTAGGCAATCTACATGGAGCAGGCGTTAATGTTAGAATAGAGCGTAACGAGGGACCGATATATTATGGCTATCCATATCCATTCGATGAAACTCAAACTGAGCTTCGCTCAAAAATAAAGATGGCTATCGAACCATTGACAACACAACACTCCCCGTCTTGGGCTGGTTTGAAGTCCAATAACACCGAAATCGATTTTGAGTCATTTAACACTCCTGTCACACTTCAACTCGCAAATCCTGAGAAGCGAAGAATCATTGTTAGCCAGTTTTTTCAGGAGTTGCAGGAATTCATAGCTGTAACACAAATAGCACTACAACAGCAATTTAATTCTGATTTCACTCCGGTTCAAACGCCTGCGTAAAGTAATGCCCGCCCACGCCCACCTGCGCCGCCAGTTCCACCTCATCCAGCGGCTGCAACAGGCGCGGGGGCGGGCTATTCCGTTCGCGGAGCTGCAACGCTACCTGCTGGAAAGCACCAGCGTCGGCGACTTCAGCGGCGGCTATCAGCTGCGCACGTTTCAGCGCGAAATTCCGCTGATGGCCGAAAACTTCGGCGTAACCATCCGCCACCAGCGGGGCCAAGGCTATTGCATTGCCGAAACTGACCCGCTACTGCCAGAGCAACAGCGGCTGCTGGAGGCGTTTGAGCTGCAGGAGTTCCTGCGGCTGCCAGCGGCGCTGGTTTCCTTCGTGCAGACGGAGCCACGCCGGCCGCTGGGCCTGGAGTATCTGCGGCCAATTTTGCAGGCAGCCCAAGCCCGTCAGGTTGTGGAGCTGGAGTATCAGAAGCACTGGGACGACCAACCCCACCGTCGCACCATTGGCCCGTTGCTTCTGCGCGAGTTTCGGGGGCGCTGGTACGTGGTGGCCGTGATGGTGGGCAGCGGCCGCCTGGCCTGCTTCGGCCTTGACCGGATTCATCACCTGTTGCCCTCTTCCGACCAATTCAGTCCCCCACCCGCCTTTGACGCGGCCACTTACTTCACCCACTGCTTCGGCATCACCCGCCCTACGGACGGAGAAGAACCCCAGGAAATTCGGTTGCGCTTCGAGCCCGTGCAGGGGCGCTATGCGCTGAGCTATCCACTACACGCCTCTCAGCAAGTGGTAGCAGTTGATGAAGACGCTATCAGCATCCAGCTTACCGTCTACGATACCCACGACCTGCGCATGGAATTACTCAGCTACGGCCCCGAAGTAGAGGTGCTGGCACCCGCCAGCCTCCGCGCGTGGGTAAGAGAAGCCCACGCCGCCCACCGCTGACCATTGGGCACATATCAACAAAAACAGCCACTCTGCTCAGGGTGGCTGTTTTTGTTGATAATATTAAAGCCAAAAAGGGGAATCTGAGCCGGCCACAAAATCCGTGGAATCCGAAAAATCCGCCGGAATCCGTGGTCTACACATCCAGCTTGGCGTACTTGGCGTTCTTCTCAATGAACTCGCGCCGGGGCGGTACCTCGTCGCCCATCAGCATGGAGAACAGGTGGTCGGCTTCCACGCCGGAGTCCACATCCACGCGCTTCAGGGAGCGAGTGTCGGGCTGCATGGTGGTGGTCCAGAGCTGCTCGGCGTTCATCTCGCCCAGGCCTTTGTAGCGCTGCACGTTCACCGTTTCGGGCTTGCCGCGGCCCAGCTCTTCCTGCGCGGCGGAGCGTTCCTGCTCGGTCCAGCAGTAGCGCTCTTCCTTGCCGCGCTTCACCAGGTAGAGCGGCGGCAGGGCAATGTAGATGTAGCCCTTGTCGATCAGCTCGCGCATATAGCGGAAGAAGAACGTCAGGATCAGCGTCCGGATGTGGGAGCCGTCGATATCAGCATCGGTCATGATGATGACCTTGTGGTAGCGCAGCTTGTCCAGGTTCAGCGAGCGGGTGGTGCTGCCGTCGTCCTCGTCGGTCTTCTTCTCGAAGCTCACGCCGAGGGCCGTAATCATATTACGGATTTCCTCGTTTTCGTAGATGCGGTGCTCCTGGGCTTTCTCCACGTTGAGGATCTTACCGCGTAGGGGCAGAATAGCCTGGAACGCCCGGTTGCGGCCCTGCTTGGCGGTGCCGCCAGCCGAGTCGCCTTCCACCAGATACAGCTCGCACAGCGCCGGGTCCGATTCCGAGCAGTCGGCCAGCTTGCCGGGCAGGGAGTTGGAGCCCAGCACCGATTTGCGCTGCACCATCTCGCGGGCCTTGCGGGCCGCCACGCGGGCTTTGGCCGCCAAGATCACCTTCTCAACGATGATGCGGGCCTCCTTGGGGTTTTCCTCCAGGTACTGGTTGAGAATCTCGCCTACCACCTGATTCACGGCGCCGCTCACTTCGGAGTTGCCCAGCTTGCCCTTGGTCTGGCCTTCAAACTTAGGCTCCTGCACCTTCACCGAAATAACGGCCGTGAGGCCCTCGCGGAAGTCGTCGCCCTGAATCTCAATTTTGGCTTTGGCGACCTCCCCCGATTTCTCGGCGTAGGCCTTCAGCACCCGCGTAATGGCCGAGCGGAAGCCCGCCACGTGGGTACCGCCCTCGTGGGTGTTGATGTTGTTGACGTAGGAGAAGATGTGCTCCTGATATGAGTCGTTGTACTGGAAGGCCACTTCCACCGGGATGCCGCGCTCGGTAGCCACGTACACGGGCCGCGTCATCAGCACGGTGCGGCTGTTGTCGAGGTACTGCACATACTCGGCCACGCCGCCCTGGGAGTAGAACTCGTCGCGCTGCTCCTCGCCCCCATCGGCCGGGGTGCGCAGGTCAGTCAGCACGATGCGGATACCGCGGTTCAGGTAAGCCAGTTCGCGCAGGCGGGTGGCAATCCGCTCGTAGGAGTACACCAGCGTTTCATCGAAGATGGAAGGGTCGGGCTGGAACATAACCCGGGTACCGCGGCCCGTGCTGTCGCCTATCTCCCGCACATCGTAGAGGGGCACGCCGATGTGGTATTCCTGCTCGTACACGTGGCCATCGCGCTCCACGGTTACGTGGGTGTGGGTGCTCAGCGCATTCACGCACGATACGCCGACGCCGTGCAGGCCCCCGGAGGTCTTGTAGCTGTTCTTGTCGAACTTACCCCCGGCGTGCAGCACGGTGAGGGCAATTTCGAGGGCTGACTTACCGAATTTCTGGTTGATACCCACGGGAATACCGCGGCCGTTGTCCTGGACGGATATGGCGTTGCCGGGATGAATATGGACCTCGATATGGTCGCACTGCCCGGCCAGCGCTTCATCGATAGAGTTATCGACAACTTCCCAAACCAGGTGGTGCAGCCCTTTCGTGCCCGTATCGCCGATGTACATAGACGGCCGCTTGCGCACGGCCTCCAGGCCTTCCAATACCTGAATACTATCGGCAGAGTACTGATCGTCGACTTTGTTTACTTTCGGTTCGCTCATGTGTAACGCTCTTGTTGCAGCTTATTTGCTTACTTACAAAGATACCTATTTTATCCGGTTTTTGCCAGCTTCCCGGCGTTTGCGGGCGGGTCAGCAGCAACCGAAAACAGGCTTTTAAATGTCGTCACGGCATTTTTCGGACCCCAGCCCCTTTGCTCCCGGATCGGCGTAACCGAGCAACAAAAAAGCTCCTTCCATAAGGAAGGAGCTTTTTGAAAAAGCGAAGCGTTTCGCGGGGTTACTCAATCACCAGCTTCTGCTGAGCGACGCCGTTTTCGGTGCGCAGCTCCAGCGTGTAGAGGCCGGCTTTCTCCTTGCTCAGGTCCACCGTCGAGAGCTGCGAGGCAATGGCCGTAGCGTTCAGGGTCTGGCTCAGCACCAGGCGGCCAACGGCGTCGAACACGCGCACCGAAGTACCGGCTTTGATGCCCGTAGCCAGCTGCAGGTTGAATACGCCCGAAGCGCTGGGGTTAGGATAAACCGACAGCGCCTTCTGCAGCTCCGCGTTGCGGTTGCCCAGAATGGTCGCGTTGGCTTTGTACACGCCCCCGACGCCGTTGGCATCCGTACGTGCGCCGGCATAACCCACCGTGCGGCTAATGAAATCAACCGATGAATAGTAATTCCGGCGGTCAATATCAATCCAAGTCAGGCCGTTGTTGGTGGAGTAGGAGGAGCCATAATCAGCGGTAGTAGCAACCGGCAAAACAGAAGACCCCACGCTAATCAGCATATTCGTACCCGGTACTGCGTCAATGTCGAAGCAGTTGAAGTTACCCGTATAAGCGCGAGGAGTCCAAGTAGCACCGCCATCAGTGGTACCAATCAGGTTTATACCGCCTGTTGTGGAGGCATTGAAAGCAATACCATTGTTCTGATCGGTAAAAGCGATTTTGCTAACAGAACCCACCAGAGTCGTTTGGACTGAAGCCGTCCAGGTCAGACCGCGGTCCGTCGATTTCAGGATGCGGGTTGGAATACCGGAATTCTGATCTGAGGGGTTTGACAGGTTAGTAGTGCCCGCCCAAATAGTGTTACCCAACGCAAAGTACGAGCCTACCAAGCCGTATTCGCCGGGCCCCAGCGGCGCCGGAGTGTTGGAAGAAGGTACGCGCACCCAGGTATTGCCGCCGTTGCTAGTGGTGTAGATTTCAAAGTAAGCAGCACCCGGACCGTTCGGGTCGCCCAGGCAAACACCGTTGTTGGCATCGAAGAAGTACACCCAGTTGTTGAAGCCCGCCGGAGCAGCAAACTGCGAAATGGTCGTGGACTTGGTCCAGGAATTGCCGCCGTTGGTGGTTTTCACCACTTCACCGCCACCGGCTGCGCCAAACTGCGCCACGAAGGCCGTGTTGCCGTCCAGCGCGTGAATACCAGCGGCCTGGTAGTTAGCCGCGCCGGTGACGGCGTTGAACGACCAAGTCGAACCGCCGTTGATGGTGCGCGTGAACAGGTTGGTGGAAGCTCCATCAACGCTTTCCTGAATCAGTTGCCAAGCGACCTGCTCGCTCACCGTCTGAATCTGACGGGATAAGAAGTTAGGCGGCGTTGCGGCGCCGGTCGTGTTCTGCAGCGTCCATTTCGAGTTGGTTTGCGCCTGCGCCGAAAAGGCTAATCCGCAGAGTAAGGCCAGAGGGAGTAAGTTTTTTTTCATGAAGGGGAAAAAGTGAGTGGTAGGGAGGTGCAACCCTGGTTGGAATCGATGGCAAGCTAAGACTTTTTCTATATGCAAAAGCCACCGCAGGGATCAGCAATCTACTGCTTTTCCTAAAAAAATACCAGCAAAGCGCAACGATAAAAGCAAAAAAAGCCCCGACTATCGGGGCGACAGTCAGGGCTTTTCAGGTACAACGTGGCCCCGATGTGATTCGAACACATGACCGGCTGCTTAGAAGGCAGCTGCTCTATCCAGCTGAGCTACGGGGTCAAAAACAAATAGCCGCCTGCCCCGAAGGCGGGCTGACGGCTACATTGAAGTCGGGGTGGCAGGATTCGAACCTGCGGCCTCCTGCTCCCAAAGCAGGCGCGATACCGGGCTACGCTACACCCCGAAAAGAAATGTTGAATTTTAGCGGTTGGCTTCTGAATGACCGGCACTCAAAACGCAACCGCCAAAATTCAACATTCCGGAAATGTGGAGAGAGGGGGATTCGAACCCCCGGTAACCTTTAGAGCTACGGCAGTTTAGCAAACTACTGGTTTCAGCCACTCACCCATCTCTCCAGAAAGGCTGCTCTTCCGTCCGAAGAGTGCGCAAATATACGACTAGTCCCGAAAAACAAACTCTCCGAAAAAAAATAACTTCTTTTGCCAAACCCGCCGCAAGCCCCGCCAGGGCCTATCTTTGCCCTCTCACGAATGCTGCCCGCGGCCCGTTTCCGAATGAACGCTAACCAGTTGGCTCCCCGCCTGCGCCTATGAACTGGGCCTTCCCGCTATCCTGGACCGAGCCCACGGCCGCCCTGATTTTTTTGGGGCTGTACGTAGGCTACGCCCTGCGCACCCGCCGGCTGGCCCTGCCGCTGCGGCAAAAGGCGTGGCGGCTGGGCTGGAAGCTGGGCCTGCGCCTGCTGTACTTCGCCCTGTTCCTGATTGCGCTGCGGGGCCCGGCCTACGGCGTTACCCAGCAGCCCGTGCGCACCTCGGGCAAGGATGTGTGGCTGCTGGTAGACCTGTCGCGCTCCATGAACGCCCCCGACGTAGCTCCCACCCGCCTGAGCAAGGCCAAAGCCGAGCTGACGGCCCTGATCAGCCGCTTTCAGGCTGACCGGATCGGCCTGATCGTATTTGCCGCCGATGCCTTCGTGCAATGCCCGCTGACGTACGATCAGGGGGCACTGCAGCTTTTTGTGAATACGCTACAGACGGAGTTGGTGCCCGTGGGCACCACCGATCTGGCCGCCCCGCTGAACCTGCTGCTCACCCGTATTGCCGCTACCCCACCAGTGGCGGGCAGCCCCCCCCGGGCCACGGCCGTCGTGCTGATCAGCGACGGGGAAGACTTTGGGGAAACTATCGAGCCGACGCTGCGCGAGCTGACCCGTTCCGGTGCCCGGCTGTTTGCCATGGGAGTCGGGACGCTGGAGGGCTCCCGCGTGCCGCGGGAAGGAGGCCGCTTCGTGCGTGATGCTCAGGGGCGCGATGCCGTCAGCAAGCTGGCCCCGCTCATGCTGCGGCGGCTGGCCGAGCAAACCAACGGGCAGTATTTTGAGCTTACGGACCGGCGCAATGAATTTCCGCTGCTGGTAAATGCGTTGAACCGGGTGGAAGGGCAGGCCGAGCAGGTACGCACCGTGTCGGTGGCCGACAACCGCTACCGGTATCCGCTGCTGCTGGCCCTGGCCCTGCTGCTGCTCGACGTTATACTCACCGTTAAAGTAATCCGCCCTTGAAAACTCTCGTCTTGACCAGCCTGCTGATGCTGGGCAGCTGGGGCAGCCTGACGCGGATCCGGGACCGGAATGTGGCCATTCAGCGGGCGGAGGTCGCCTACGCCCGCGGTAACTTTACGGTAGCAGCGCAGCAGTATCACAAGGCCGTGGAGCAGTTGGGCGCCCGGGATGAAGCCGTGGTGCTGAACCTGGCCCACGCCAGCGCCCAGGCCGGACAGCGGGCGCAAGCCCGCAGCATGTACGGCCGGCTGCTGCTGAGCCGGCAGCCCGCGGTGCGCAGCATTGCCCGCCAGCAGCTGGCCGTGCTGGCCGCCCGCACCGGCGACTACGCCCAGGCCCTCAGCCTGCTGCGCAAAGCGTTGGTTGCCGACCCCACTAACCCCGGCGCCCGCTACAACTACGAAGCCCTGAAAGCCTACCTGGACCAGCGGCAGCAGGAGCCGCAGCTGCCGCCCCCGGCGCCGGATGGCGCGGGACCGCCCGAGCAGCGCCCCCCCGATCGGCAAAACCCGGGACGGCAGCCCCGCCCCCGGGCCGGCCAGGACCGCAGCGGCCAGCTCGACGACCCAACCAAGCCCGCCGACCGTCAGAACGCTCCCCGCTCCCGAGCCGACCAGCAGGGCCAGCGCGACCCCGCCCGCTCCGATTCCAGCCCCGGCACGGGCGCGCCGGGAGGGTTTCAGCCCGGCCCGGGCAAGCCGCAGCAGGTAGCCCGCGGCACCGAGCCCGGCAGCGTGCGGGGCCTGAGCGACAATGGCCCGGGCGCCGAAGCCACCGGAGCCAGCCGGCGGGCCGGCTCAGAGCCGGCGGCGCCCAACGAAACCCAGCTGCAGACCCAGCGGGAGCGGCTGCAGCAGATGAACCTCAGCTCGGGGCAGGCCCGGCAGCTGCTGGAAGCCCTGAACGCGGCCGAGCAGCAGTATTTGCAGCAATTGCCGCACAAAGCCGTCCGTAAGCCGGATTCCGGCAAGCCCGCCTGGTAGCCTGCCGGGCCGCGGTGACTCGGGAGTGGGGGTAGCCGTGTGCTGCCCGTCAATTCTTACCTTTACCGTCCAATCCAACCAAACCCCACCCTTCGCAAGCTTATGCAAATCAAAGAAGTTGTAATCGTGGCCGCCGTGCGTACTCCTATTGGCTCGTTTGGCGGCAGCCTGTCGTCGTTGTCGGCTACCGAGCTGGGGGCCATTGCCCTGAAAGGCGCCCTGGAAAAGGCCGGCGTTGATCCGAAGGAAGTGCAGCAGGTGATTATGGGCAACGTTATTTCGGCCAACCTGGGTCAGGCTCCGGCCCGGCAGGCTGCCAAAAAAGCCGGTCTGCCCGATACCGTGGAATGCACCACCGTCAATAAAGTGTGTGCCTCGGGCACCAAGGCCATCATGTACGGCGCCCAGGCCATCATGCTGGGCCAGGCCGACGTGGTGCTGGCCGGCGGCATGGAAAGCATGTCGAACGTCCCTTACTACCTGGACAAAGCCCGTTTCGGCGCCAAGTACGGCCACGGCCAGATGATTGACGGCCTCGTGCGCGACGGCCTCTGGGACCCGTATCACGACTACGCCATGGGCAACGCGGCCGAGAATACGGCCAAGGAAATGGGCTTCACCCGCGAGCAGCAGGACGCCTTTGCCATCGAGAGCTACACCCGCAGCGCCAACGCGGCCAAAGCCGGCAAGAAAAAGGACGAAATCATCCCCGTGACCATCGAGAGCCGCGGCAAAACGACGGTAGTGGAGGATGACGAGGAATACCTGAAGGTCGATTTCACCAAAGTAGCCGGCCTGAAGCCCGCCTTTATTAAAGAGGGCGGGACGGTAACGGCGGCTAACGCCTCCACCCTCAACGATGGCGCTGCCGCCGTGCTGCTCATGAGCCGCGAGAAGGCCACCGAGCTGGGCGTGACGCCGCTGGCTATCATCCGGGGCTTCGCCGACGCCGAGCAGGCCCCGGAGTGGTTCACCACCACGCCCGCCCTGGCTATTCCGAAGGCGCTGAAAAATGCCGGCGTGGATGCTTCGGAAGTGGATTTCTACGAAATCAACGAGGCCTTCTCGGTGGTATCATTGGCCAACAACAAGCTGCTGAACCTGGAAGGCTCGAAGGTAAACGTGTACGGCGGAGCCGTCAGCCTGGGCCACCCGCTGGGGGCTTCGGGGGCCCGTATCGTGACCACACTGCTGAACGTGCTGCGCAATGAAGGCGGCAAAATCGGCGTCACGGGGATCTGCAACGGCGGCGGCGGCGCCAGCAGCCTCGTCATCGAGAAGATCTAACCGGTGCTTTAGCCGCCTGACCCATCGGGTTTAGCGGTAGTCCTGCCCTGAAGTCCTGCTGCATTTTTTGCGGCAGGGCTTTTGTTTTCGGCCGAAGTCAGCCGGCGGCGGCCCGGTCCCCCGGCTTCAGTCCAGGATCTGGCAGGCCTCCCTGCAGCCGGCTGAAGAAATACTTTCCCCATTCCCCCGTTCTTGGCGCTATGAAACGAGTTCTTTTCCTGCTGCTCCTGCTCTCCACCACCGCCCAGGCCCAGAAGCTGCGGCGCTTTACGTCCTATTACGACTCGACCAACACCCGCAAGCGGGAAATCTACTCGGCCATCGTAGCCGGCGACACCGTGATGGAAGGGCCCTACAAGCGCTTTTACCGCTCGGGCCGCCTCGAAGCCCAGACCCGCTACGCCGGCGGCAAGCGCGACTCGGCCTACGTGGAGTTTCACCCCGGCGGCCCGCGCCGCCTCGAAGTAACCTACCGCGACGGAGTGCGCCAGGGTCCGTTCAAAACCTACTACGAAACCGGCAAGCTAGCCCAGGAAGGCACCTACGAAAACGACCAGCCCACCGGCACGCTCCGCTACTACCACCCCAACGGGGAAATAAAGCTGGAAACGACCCTGGCCAACGGCCAGCCCGCCGGCACGGTGCGGGAGCTGTACCCGTCGGGCAAATCCAAGGTGGAAATCACCTACCAGAACGGGCAGGCCAACGGGCCGGTGAAAACGTTTTTTGCCAACGGGCAGCTCCAGAGCGAGGGTACCTACAGCCGCGGGCTGCTGGCGGGGCCGTACAAAACCTACTACGACAACGGCCAGACCGAGACCGAGGTGCTGGCCGACAAGTCGGGCCGGGGCTCTTACCACAGCTACTACCGCTCGGGCAAGCTGCGCACGGAAGGCACCTACGTGGCCGCCACGTTTTCGGGCCGGGCCATTAAAAACCCCCTGGCGGACGATTTGACCAAGCAGGCCAAAAGCCTGGCCGGCGGCACCTCCAACCTCGACGGACCGGCCAAGGCCTACTACGAAAGCGGGGCCGTGAAAAGCCGCCTGAACTACCGCAACGGCACGCTGGTAGGCACCCAGGACGATTTTTACGAGTCGGGCAAGCCCGAGCAGAAGATTGAGTACGCCAACCAGGGCCGGGACCGGAAAATCACCACCTACTTCGAAGACGGCTTTCCGCACGAGGAGCAGCAGTTTAAAAACGGGCAGATGGCCGGCCTGTGGCGCACGTTTTACCCCGGCGGCCGGCAGGTGCAGCAGCAGCAGACCTACGCGGCGGGCCGGCTGGCAGGCGAAAAGCTGCTCTACTACCCCACCGGCGCGCTGCAGAGCAAAGTCGTTTACGAAAGCGGCAAGCCCGGCGGCCTGGGCCAGGAGTTCTACCCTTCGGGCAAGCTCAGGAAGGAGACGACCTACGTGAAGGGCGTCAAGGTGGGGCCCTTCCGGCAGCTGCGCGAAGACGGCACGCCCGAAATTGCCGGCGCCTTCCGCAACAACCGCGAAACCGGCCTCTGGACCTATTATGGCCCCGATGGTAAGACGGTGGTACAGAAGAAAACCTTCCGCAACGGCCAGGAAGTGAAAGCCGCCAAGTAAGCCTGGAAGCTGCCGCCCGTTTGCGTCTAGGCAAGGCCCCCACCAAGTCGCCGCTGGCATCCGGAACGCCGGCAGCGGCTTGGTGGGGGCCTTCGTTCGGGTGGCGGCTTCGGGTGCAACCGTTGGAATGCCGGCTTGTCTGTAAGCCGGGCTAGACTTCCAGGCATGTTCCTGCCGGCAAAAGCCGCTGTTGCCCCGGTGTCGGCGGCCCGAGCAGCCGGCGGAACAGCGCGTAGACTTTCTTCGCCAACCCAGCGGCGGGCTTCCGCCTTGTCCGCCCGGTTGCCCTGCTCACTTCTTCGCCACTTACGACTGCTGCCGTCCGCTTCTACCGAGCCTTTTGGGATACTCTGGGCGCCGGCGGGCTTCGGCAATGCGGCGCTGAGAACAAGGGGCATTGCAGTAGTGGGGCAGCATACGCTACCCTACTAAAAATTCTGCAGTGCCAAAACAGCGTCTGAAATGGATGGTCGGGAGGCAGCACCGGGAGGCTTAAAAAAAATAGCACGGTAGAGTACTGAGAGGAGTATGGGTTTCATCCAGCAACCCGACTCTTTGGCTGAACGGAGAACTTAGCGATAATCAAATGCGTCAGGGGCTCATGCGGCGGGTGACAAAATCGTCCCCAGTCGGGAAAAAGGGCTGAATAACAAAAGAAGCGTTAAGCCAAAGAAAATTTTAGCCGGTTACCTGTAATGCGCTACCTGCTCTGGCGATATAGTATCTGTATCTCACCTAACCCCTTCGTACGCCATGATTCCATTTGCCTTCCCCATCTTCCACGATGACCGCAACCAGTCGCCGCAATACCGCAAGCGGGCTAACCGCTTCGCCTTGGTGCTCTTTACCGTCACGGCCCTAGCGGGCTTGGCAGTCAAGTACTCAGCCTACTAAAATTTCGGAGGTGCTGAAATAGCGTCTGAAGGCAGCTTTTCGCTTTCGCTCGGTTCCTACCCCGACTCTCCAAAACGGCCTCTGGAAGCCTGAAAACAAGAACCGGGAAGCGGCAGCCAAAGGCTCAAAAAAAATAGCAGGGTAGAGCCAGCAGTATCTGGCTGGTGCGGGATGGGTAAAGCAGCCTAAAAGCGGCTGAAATAGCCTGACCCCTAAAAAAAGTTGAAAATATTTTACGGGGAGCATACGAGCCCTGCAACCTACGAATCGTTTCGTAGTCAGTAGCTCAAATAGCCGCTTCCCCACCGCCGGTAGTGCCCGGCGGCCAGCTGCCCCTCGTGGGCGCGGTGCTGCTCCGGCAGAATTTTGGGTTGGTGTATATGCTCCTCCCGGCCAGAAACCCGCTTTTCAGACGAAAGAACGGAATTCACCAGTTGCCCCAGGGCCAGCCGAACGAGTCTGGCGCTTTTTCTGAAAGGCCAGGCAACCTTGCCAGACAGCCAGCCATCTACCCTTCCGACGGCCCCAGCTAAGCTACCGGCTTTTCCCCGCTGCCGTCTAATTCCTTCCCCGTTCCCTGCTGTTTTTGGAGACTCAGAAAAATTAATTTCAAAAGTACCTTGCTTTACATAGTACTGTAATTTACCTTTGTTCCGTTCCTTTACTCTGCCTGGCGGCGGTCCGGCTTCCCCCCCGGACTTGGCCAACCGCCTCTCAGAGCCGTTTCAGCTAGCTGAGCTGAGATTTTGCCCCGCTTCCCAGCTCCCGAGCTGCTTTAGCGGGCTTGAGGTTCCTCTCACTTTTTTTGGCTCAGCCCCGTGCTACGGGACAGAACCGCGGCTTTCCAGGCGCGCATCGGCTGACCGTTTCCTTTTCTTTCCCCTTTTTTCCCGTCGTTATGAAAACGTCCCTTCTCAACCGTGCCCTGGCCATTTTCTCCTTTTTCCTGCTGCTGGCCGGGGCCGCTCCGGTCCAGGCCCAGACGCTGCGGCACGGCACGCTCACGGGTAAGCTCCTGGATGCCAGCACCAAAGAGCCTATCCCCAACGTCACCGTGGTGCTGCTCCGCGCTTCCGACAAAGCCCTGATCCGGACGGCTATCACCCGCGCCGATGGCACGTTTGAAATTTCCCGGGTGCCGTTCGGGCAGTATTCGTTCCGCACCACGGTGCTCGGCTACCGCGCCCAGTATCCGGCCGTAGCTTTCCACGCCAAGCAGACCACGGTGGCCATGGGCAAAGTAGCCCTGCAGCCCTTAGCCACCCAGCCGGCCCCGGTGCCGACGGCCCCCCGCGTGCTGCTGGCCGCCCGCTAGCCCCGGTTCCGGGCTGCCCGACCCACCCTGCCTTTTCAGTTGCTTTTGCCTTTGGCCCCGGCTTTCCGGGGGCTTACGGCCAGTGCCTTGCCTTTGCTTTCCTGACTTCCAACCTTTTTGTCTTTCTGAACTATGAAAACTTTCCTGCTTGCCCGTCTGAGTTTGTTGGCTATCCTGTTTGGCCTGTCCATCACCCTGGCTACCGCCCAAACCACCACTTACACCGAGGATGCCCGGCCCGCCGGCACCGGCTACTGGACCATCGAATCGGACCAGAGCCACCGCGACTACAGCATCGTGCGCTTTTACTCGGCGCAGCACGAGAAAATCTACGAGGAGCGCCTCAATGAGCTGTGCCTCGACCCCAGCAAAGGCACGGCCGCCTGCCGCCGCACGGCCCGCATGCTGAGCAAAGCCCTGGTGCAGGTGCAGCGCACCCGCAATACGACCATGGTAGCCAACGGCCTGGGCCGCTACCACCGCGCCCCGAAAGGCGGCACGTTTGCGGCCCGCTAGCCCTGCCTTACAGGTTGCCCGGGTGGCGGAGCCAGTCTGCCTGCCGCCACCCGGGCCCGCAGTCGAACCACTGACTTGGCGCTCAGCCTACGCGCAGGAACCCCTCCGATTCCTGCTTTTTTTTGCGCCTTTACCTTGTATCACCCAGTACTTTTAAAATAGCTGCCCCCCCTGCTGCTCTGCTATCAGCCTGTCCAGCACCGTCGGGGTCATCCCAACTACCTGTCTGATGAACTTCTTCCCCAATTTATTGCGGATTTTTCGCGCCCTGAGCGCAGTGCTGCTGCTGGGCCCATTGGCTGCCACGGCGCAGAGTTCCGGCGCCGTCACGGGCACTTTGCTCGACCAGAGCACGGGCCAAGCCCTGTCCTTTGCCAACGTAGTGCTGCTGCGCGCCCAGGATTCCAGCTTTGTAGCCGGGGCGGCAACGGCCGAAAACGGCAGCTTCCGCCTCGACCACCTGCCGCTGGGCGCCTACCAGCTGCGGGCCACGGTGCTGGGCTACCAGCCCAGCCGCCAGCTGGTGGTGCTGACGGCGGCGGCCCCGCAAGGACAGGTGGGGGCGCTACGGCTGCGGCCCACGGCTACGGCCCTGCGCGGCGTGACGGTGCAGGGGGAGCGGGCGGCCGTGGTCGACAACCTCGACAAGAAAGTCATCAACGTGGAGAAGGACTTGAGCAGCGTGGGCGGCACGGCCGTGAACGTGCTGCAGAACGTGCCCTCCGTGAGCGTGGATGCCAGCGGCACCGTGAGTATGCGCGGCAGCAGCAACATCACGGTACTCATCGACGGCAAGCCCTCCGGGGCCGGCAACGGCGCCACCGGCACCCGCCTGGAGCAGATTCCGGCCAGCGCCATTGAGAAGGTGGAAGTCGTCACCAACCCCTCGGCCCGCTACGATGCGGCCGGCGCGGGGGGCGTCATCAACATCATTCTGAAAAAGCAGCGACAAGACGGCTGGAACGGCCAGGCAACCCTGAACCTGGGCACCCGCGACAAGTACAATCCGTCGCTCAGCCTGAACCGCCGCACCGGCAAGCTGAACCTGTTCGGCTCTTACGACCTGCGCGACGAGCGCTACCGCAGCCGCAACGACCTGCACCAGACCACCACCCTGGAGCAAAGCCCGCTGCGCATCGACCAGACCGGCCGCAGCCAGCGCCACAACCGCAACCACAGCGGCCGGGTGGGGCTCGACTACACGATTTCGCCCGAGCAGAGCCTGACCTTCACGGCGGAGCCCAACCTGACCCGCGGCACCAACATCGGCACCCAGCTGGCTACGCTGACCACCCCCGACTCGACTACGCGCCAGGACAACCGCCTGCACGTGAACGAGAACGTGAGTACCCTGGATATGTCGTCGGACTACCGCCGCACCTGGGCGGCCCACAAAGGCCGGGAGCTGACCACCAACCTGGGCTACACCAACCTGTGGGCCAACGTGAACGTGGGCCAGCAGGTGACGGCGGCCGGCACAGCCCAGCCCGAGTGGCAGCAGGAGCTGCAGGTGCGCCTGCACGCCGTGTATGGCCAGCTCGACTACACCCACCCGCTCGACTCGCTGCACCGCCTGGATCTGGGCCTGAAGGGCCAGTGGCAGCAGAACCACGGCATCGACGACTACCTGCTGCTGCAAAACCCCGAGCAGCCCACCCGCGTGGCCGACCGCTCCTTTGCCTATGACTTCACCGAATACCTGCAGGCCGGCTACGCTACCTACCAGAGCCAGCACGGGCGCTGGAGCTACCAGGGCGGCCTGCGGGCCGAATACACCCATACCTACGGGCAGGTGGTGGGCGGCCAGGGCCGCTTCGGGCTGCGCTACCTCAACCTGTTTCCCTCGGCTACCGTGGCCCGCACCCTGCCCCACGACCAGAAGCTGCAGCTCAGCTACGCCCGCCGGCTCAACCGGCCCGGCTTTATGCAGCTGCTGGCTTTCCCGCTCTACCAGGACCCGCGCAGCTACCGCCTCGGCAACCCCGCCCTGCGCCCCGAATACATCAACGCCTTCGAGCTGGGGCACCAGGCTACCGTGGGCAGCGCCAGCATGAGCAGCACGGTCTTCTACCGCCAGACCACCAACTCCATCCAGCGCATCCGGGAAGTAGACACCGTGGCGACGCGCCTCAACGGCGCCGGGGGCGTAGTAACGGCCGAGCTGAGCAAAAACGTGGGGCAGAGTACCAGCTACGGTGCCGAGGTTTCCCTGAATCAGAGCCTGGCCAAGTGGTGGCGCCTGACGGCCAGCGGCTCGCTGTTCCGCAACCAAATCACGGCCGCGACGGGTACCGAGGCCAGCCGCCGCAACCTGACGGGCACCCTGCGCCTGCAAAACACCTTCAACCCGACCAGCAAACTCGACGTGCAGCTCACCGGCAGCTACCGCGCCGCCGTGCTCACGCCCCAGGGCCGGCTGGCCCCGCAGGGCGGGCTGGACGTGGCCCTGCGCCAGCGCCTGTTCCATGACCGGGGCGCCCTCACCCTGCGCGTGAGCGACGTGCTGAACACCCAGCAGCAGCGCACCACCGCCTTTGGCCCGGGCTTCGCGGCCACCTACGACAACAAGTACGAAACGCGGGTGGGCTACCTGGGCTTTGCCTGGTATTTCGGCTCCAACAAGCCGGGGAAAAAGATTGACAGCCAGCCCCAGGGCGGCGGGGGCGGCTTCGGCGGGTAGCCTTGCGGCGCCGCCTAACCACTGCTATTCCCAGGCCCTCTGCCTTACCCCGGCGGTGGGCCTGACCCGTTTTGGCCGACTAGCGGCGGCGGCCTGACACTTTCCACCCGCGGCCGCTGTTGCTGGCAGCATGCAGGCAGCGGTGGCTTTTCTGGTGCTTTTCCTTGGCGGCGCCCTGATTCCGGTTAACCGGCAGTTCCGGCCAGCGCCCGACGGTATCCCGGTGTTCGTGGTGTCCAACGGCTGGCATACGTCGCTGGTGCTGCCGCTGCGGGAAAGCCGCACGCACACGTTCTGGCTGCCGGCGTTCAATCAGCCGGGCTGGGAAGCCACGTTTGGCACCTACCGCTACGTGGCCTTTGGCTGGGGCAGCGAGAAGTTTTTCAGGGCTTCCTACGGGGGCCGGCTACCCGGCCCCGGCGCTTTTGCCCGGGCCCTGGTGCCGGGCCCGACCCTGCTCAACGTCGATTTTTACCGGCAAGCCCCGCGGCCGGGGCGGCGAGCCGTGCAGCTGCGCCTCACCCCGGACGAATACCGCGTCCTGGCCGGGCAGCTGACCCAGGCTTTTGCCCCCGACAGCCTGGGCCGTTTTCAGCGCTACCACGCGGCCGGCTACACGGCGGAGGACTTCTTCTTCCGCGCCCGGGGCCGCTACCATGCCCTGCGCACCTGCAACGACTGGACCACCCGCCTGCTGCGCCGCACCGGCGTCCGTACGGCCCTGAAGACGCCGCTGGCCGGCCCGGTCCTGACCCAGCTCCGGCGCCTGAAGGAGCAGTAGGGCGGCCGGTTCCGGAGCCCACCCGGCCAGGGCGCCGGCAGAAATTGGCTGCCGCCGCCGGCAGCACCGGCCCAATTGGGCGGGGCCGATAAAAACTATAAATGATGCGGGAATCACTCCCCAAAGTGCAACTCGCGCGGAATTTCACCGATACACCCATACCGCCCCGCTCAACCCCGGCCTGCCAAAAGCGGCCGGCCGGGGTTGAGCGGGGCCGCCCGGTTTGCTTACCCTTATCGTATTCTTATGCTTGATGTTCAACGTGAACTGCTGCCCAACGGCTTTCTGCTGATTCTCTCGCCCGACGTCGGCTGCGAGCCCAACGAGGTGAAGCTCACCCGGGCCCTGCACCGGGCCAGCCGCAGCAGCAAGTACGCCGTGCTGGTCGACTGCAGCCTGGTCGAGTGCCTGAGCGAGGAAGCCGTGGACCTGCTGCTGGCTTACTCGTTTATGCTGCACGCCCAGAACCGCCGCCTCGTCATGTGCCACGTGCCCGACCCGATGCGCTTCCATTTCCTCGACCTCGACGAGCCCTCCCAGCCCCTGCTGGCCCTCACACTGCTCGACGCCGTGCAGGAGATAAGCCGAATGGAGTATTAGCCACCCTACTGGTATGCCCCGGGAAGGCACAACAATGGGTACAGAGCAGCATGTTACCGCCAACCCCGCGCGCCTGGCGGACGGCGTAGGCGCATTGCACAGTTCACGAAGGCGGCGGCGGTATAGCCCTCAAGAAAAGCCTAGCGGACGGCGTAGGAGCGTTGCACCCGACGGTTCTGACCAAGTTGCAGGGCCAGCATGGTGGTAGTCTCCCCAGCGGAGGAAGGATTCCGCAGAACCTGTTGCAGGGCTACATCAAGCCGCCGGGCCGTACGGCGGCAAAGGCTGGTGCCACCACTCAGATCGAGGCACAGGTTGTCCAGGCGCTCTTCGTACATGAGCTGATCCTGGGCGTCGTAGAAGCGCACAATGGTGTAGTCGCGGGTGGCCAGGTTGGTTTCCAGGTTCCAGTAGCCTCCCACGGGCAACGGGCGCGGGCGCGGCATGGCCGAAGCCAGCGAAGTAAACAGCAGCATGCTGACCAGCACCAGATAGAGAAGTCGGTTCGCTTTCATGAGTTCAGGATGAGGTTGGAATGAGAAAAAAGAGGCCTGGCGGGACCGTGGGGCCCAAAGCGGGGTTCCGGGGCCGCTGAGCAACGGGGCAAGTGGGAAGGGCGAAAAGAAGCGCCTAGGAAAGATAAGGCGGCCGTCTGCCGAAGTATTGGACGAATGCGACGCGGCCGGCTAACGAGCCCAGAAAAAGCGGGCAAAGTCATTGTAGTGCTGGAAATATCCTCCCGGCGACTCCCCGGTGAAGTGCTTGAACTCCCGGATAAAATGCGCCTGATCAAAGTAGCCGCACTGGTGGCTGACATCGAGCCAGTCAGGAGTGGAAGTGTGCTCCACTAGCTGAAAAACGTGGTTGAAGCGGGCAATGCGCGCATACAGCTTGGGCGTAGTGCCTACTTCGGCCCAAAACCGCCGCTCCAGCTGCCGCCGGCTCAGGTTGGCCGCATGCGCCAGCGCTTCTACCGACACCTGCCCGTGGTGCCCCCGAATCCAAGTGGCTACCCGCGCAATGACCTCCGACGCGGGCTGCACCCGGCGCAGCTGCCGCAGCAGTAGTTCCTCGGCCACCGCCAGCCGCTGGGCCGGCGTGCCCGCCTCGCCCACGCGCTGCCGCAGCTCGCGCGCAAACTGTCCGGCCACGCTGTCCAGCTCCAGCGTAGCATCCGTGACGGCCGACATGGGCACGCCGAACAGGCGGAAGAAGCCCGTTGGCTGGAAATAAACACCCAGCACCCCTACCCGGCCGGTCTGGCGCAGGTAGAGCCGGCGCTCCGTCACCATCCCGATCATTTCTACCCCCGGCGTGGTCAGCACTTCGTTGCCGGCAATGGTGACGGTTTCGAAAGGCTCCCCATACAGCACGTTGAGGCCATTGACCAGCCCCGGAAATACGGGGTGCAGGACCGGAGTCTGCGGGGTGGCCTCATCATCCCACAGACAATACTGCTCCACGTAGGTGGCCAGCGCCGGCACTGGTGGAAACGATTGGATATGCATGGTGGGGAGGGAGGTAAAGCAGGTACTGCGCCACAAAACCAGCTCTTTAAAGGTACGGCTTCCCCGACCCTGACTCATTGTAAGAATGCGTCATGGCGCCCCACATGATGATGTGAGCATTCTTGCCGGGGGCAATACGACCGGCAAAGGCTGAAGTCAGGCCACCCGTTGTACCTTCGCGGCATCATTCCGCATCCCTCCCGATGAGCATTCAGAAGCCCAGCATCCCGAAAGGCACCCGCGACTTTGGCCCGGCCGTAGTGGCCCGCCGCAACTATATCTTCGGCATCATCCGCCGCACGTTCGAGAAGTTCGGCTACGCCCCGCTCGAAACCCCGACCCTGGAAAACCTGTCGGTACTCACCGGCAAGTACGGCGACGAAGGCGACCAGCTGCTGTTTAAAGTCCTGAACTCCGGCGACTTCCTCAAGGACGTGACGGCCGACGACCTGACCAACGAGGACGGCAAAGCCACCCGCCGGGTGCTGCCCAAAGTAGCCGAAAAAGGGTTGCGCTACGACCTCACCGTGCCCTTCGCCCGCTACGTGGTGATGAACCGCGGCACGCTGGTATTCCCGTTTAAGCGCTACCAGATTCAGCCCGTGTGGCGCGCCGACCGGCCCCAGCGCGGCCGCTACCGCGAGTTCTACCAGTGCGACGCCGACGTGGTGGGCACCGACTCGCTGCTCTGCGAGGCCGAAATCGTGCTGATGATGTGCGAGGTGCTGAACGCGCTGGGCCTGACGGATTTCACCATCAAAATCAACCACCGCGGGGTGCTGCGCAACATCTACCAGGCCTTGGGCGGCGAGGGCCGCGAGTCCGACCTGTTCGTGGCCATCGACAAGCTCGACAAAATCGGGCGCGACGGCGTGACCACGGAGCTGCGGGAGCGGGGCTTTTCGGCGCCGGTTATCGACACGCTGTTTGAGCTGCTGTCGGTGAGCGGCGACTTCCAGGAAAAGCTGGAGCGCCTGCTGGCCGGCTTCGTGACGGCGGGCGTGGAAGCCGACCACGCCGACGGCTACAAGGGGCTGCGCGAGCTGGGCCAGGTGCTGGAGCTGCTGCGCGGCTTCGGCTTCGAGCAGTTCGGGAACCTCGAATTCGACCCCACCCTGGCCCGGGGCCTCTCCTATTACACGGGCTGCATCTTCGAAATCAAGATCAACAACGTGAACATGGGCAGCGTGAGCGGCGGCGGCCGCTACGACAACCTGACCGGCTCCTTTGGCTTGCCCGGCGTGTCGGGCGTGGGCTTCAGCTTCGGCGTCGACCGGCTCTACGACTGCCTGGAAGAGCTGAGCCTGTTTCCGGAGGGCGCCGCGGCCACCACCCGCTGCCTGATTGCCAACTTCGACGCCGACAACATGACGGCCATGCTGCCCGTGCTGCGCGGGCTGCGGGCGGCCGGCATTGCCAGCGAGCTATACCCCGAGCCGGCCAAGCTGGCCAAGCAGTTCAAGTACGCCGACGGCAAGGGTGTGGCCTACGTGCTGCTGCAGGGCTCGGAGGAGCGCGCCGCCGCCGTCTTCAAGCTCAAAGACCTGCGCACCGGCCAGGAGCAGACGCTGACGCTGGCCCAGGTGGTGGCGGCGCTGGCCTGAAGCGCCCCATGCTCGGCATGACCGTTCTTTTTGCGGATTAGGCTGGATAGGTCCCATGAGGCCCGTTCCGGTTTCCGGAATGAGGAATGCCGGCAACCGGGCGGGTCTGGAAAAGATTCAGGAACTTTCGGGCCACCCACCCCCGCCTTTTTCACCCGCTTCATGCCCGCCGCCGCCGACCACCTCATCAGCCCCACCACCCACCTCGACCTGCCCACCCTGCGCCGGCTGCTGGCCGACAAAGCCACCGTCCGGCTCGACGACGAGGCCCGGCAGCGCATTCAGGCCTGCTCCCAGTACCTGCACGACCGGCTGGCGCAGTCCGACGCGCCGGTGTACGGCATCAACACCGGCTTCGGGGCCCTGTGCCACGAGAGCATTGCGCCCGAGGAACGGCAGCAGCTGCAGGTAAACCTGGTGATGTCGCACGCCTGCGGCACGGGCGAGGAAGTGCCCGAGGAGCTGGTCCGCCTGATGCTGCTGCTCAAGGTGCAGAGCCTGAGCTACGGCCACAGCGGCGTGCAGCTGGCCACCGTGCAGCGCCTGCTCGACTTCTACAACCGCGACATTTTCCCGGTAGTCTACCAGCAGGGCTCGTTGGGTGCCAGCGGCGACCTGGCGCCGCTGGCCCACCTGTGTCTGCCGCTGCTGGGCCTGGGCGAGGTCAACTACCAGGGCTACCGCCTGCAAGCCGCCGACGTGCTGAGCCTGTTTAGCTGGGAGCCGCTGGTGCTCGAAGCCAAGGAAGGGCTGGCCCTGCTCAACGGCACCCAGTTTATGCTGGCCTACGGCGTGCACTGCCAGCTGCGCGCCGAGCGGCTGGCCAACGCCGCCGACACCATCGGGACGTTGTCGCTGGAAGCCTTCGACGGCCGGCCCGAGCCCTTCGATGCCCGCCTGCACCTCATCCGGCCCCACGCCGGGCAGCTGAAGGTGGCCGAGCGAATCCGCGGGCTGCTGGCGGGCAGCGAGCTGCAAAGCCAGCCCAAGACGGCCGTGCAGGACCCCTACTCCTTCCGCTGCCAGCCCCAGGTGCACGGGGCCTCCCGCGACGCGCTGGCCTACGTGGCCCAGACCCTGGAAACCGAGTGCAATGCCGTCACCGACAACCCCAACATCTTCCCCGCCGACGACCTGATCCTGAGCGGAGGCAACTTTCACGGGCAGCCCCTGGCCCTGGCCCTCGACTTCATGGCCATTGCCGTGGCCGAGCTGGGCAGCATCTCCGAGCGCCGCACCTACCAGCTCATCAGCGGGCAGCGCGGGCTGCCGCCGTTTCTGGTGGCCGAGCCGGGCCTGAACTCGGGCCTGATGATTCCGCAGTATACCGCCGCGGGCATCGTGAGCCAGAACAAGCAGCTGTGCACGCCCGCCTCCATCGACAGCATCGTGAGCAGCAACGGGCAGGAAGACCACGTAAGCATGGGCGCCAATGCCGCCACCAAGGCCCGCCGGGTGGTGGAGAACGTGGAGCAGCTTCTGGGCATCGAGCTGCTGAATGCGGCCCAGGCGCTGGCCTTCCGGCGCCCGGCCCGCACCTCGGCGGCCCTGGAGCAGGTGGTGGAGGCCTTCCGCGAAAAGGTAAAGTTTGTGAGCCGCGACCGGGTGCTCTACCCCGATCTGCACGCCGCCGCTGCCTTCGTGCGCACCTACGACTGGCAGTAGCGGGCCGCCGCCGCAGTTCGGGCTGAAGGTGCTATTTTTAGGCAGTTGCAAACGTAAATACCGCCGGGGCGCGTTATGAGTACCGTGAATTCCAAACTGCTTCTTCTCCTGGCCCTGCTGCTCGGCGGCCTGACGGCCGGGTACGGGCAGAGCTGCCCCGACAACTCCAACGGCACCCGGAATTTCCGGGTCTACGACGCGGCCACCAAGCAGGAAGTCAACGCGCTGTGCGTCGGCATCCGCTACCGGCTCAAGGACGTCAGCGACAAGCTCACGCCCCCCCAGATCTTTCCCGCGTCCCGCATTTACTACCTGAAAGGGCCGGTCATCTCCTGCGCCGCCGGCACCGATACCACCACGTTTTATACCCCCACCGCCGCCGGCCCGCTGGTCATTACCCAGAACACGCCCAACCTGGTCAACCCGGCCACGGGCATCATTTACAGCCGCACGTTTGAAGTGCGGGAGCGGCCGGCCCCGGTATTCACGCTGACCAGCTGCTCGCCCGGCCTGGTGGAAGTCCGCATCAACGACCAGAGCCTTGCCTACACCTCGTACTTCGTGCAGGTGGGTGCGGCCACGGCCACCGTGCCCCGCGGCGCGGCCCCCACGCAATACCCCGTGGGCAGCGGCGTGACCAGCGTAACCGTTACGGGCCAGTACACCGGGGGCTGCTCCTCGGCGCCCGTGGCGCAGTCGTTTACGCCCGCCGCTACGCCGGTTGCGCCCTTTATCCGCCAGCTCAACGCCCAGGCGGGCCAGCTCGAATTTCAGTTTGCCCCCCTGCAGGCCGGCTACCGGTACAGCCTGCAGCAGGCCGAGGCCACCGCGCCCGGCGGCTACCGCACGCTTGCGGCCATTACCCAGCCCACGCATATTCTCACCCCGGCGCCGGCCGCCGGCTGCTTCCGCCTGCTGCTCACCGACGTCTGCCAGACCAGCGTGGTCAGCCTGCCTTCCGCCGAGCTGTGCGCCATCGCGCTAACGGGTACCTCGGCCAATGGCCGCAACCTGCTTTCGTGGCCGACCACGGGCAACTTTGCCGGCTACGTACTGCGCCGCGACGGCGTGGTGCTGCCCGGGGCGGCCTCGCCCTACACCGACTCGGTGGGCATCACCTGCGGGATAAGCTACCGCTACCGCCTCGAAGCCACCGCCGGCGCCGGCATTTCGACCAGTGAGGTCACGGTGCTGACCTCGGCCCTGCGGGTGCAGCCGGTGCCGCGCCTGTTTGCCACGTTCAACGCCCGCAACCAGGTCGAGCTGACGGCGACCGTGCCCAACCTACCCAGCGGCGGCCAGCTGCTGTACCTGCGCGACAACACCCAGACCGTGGCCACCACCGCCCGCCGCACCGCCCGCGACTCCACCGCCGCTGCCGGCAAAGGCGCCAGCTGCTATACCGTGCAGTTTTTGGATGAGTGCGGCAATAAGTCGGCGCCCAGTGAGCCGTTCTGCCCCGTGTTTCTGACGGCCCGGGCCGCCGACGCCGAAGGCACCCGGGCCCAGCTCAACTGGACGGCCCTGGGCAGTCAGGCCCCGGCGGCGGCCGTGCGCTACGCCGTGGAAGTGCAGCTGGCCGACGGCTCGTGGCGGGCCCTGAACGCCGCCCTGGCGGCCTTCGAATTTGTTGACCTGCAGCCGCCCGCCGACCGGCAGGTGCTGCGCTACCGCGTGGCGGCCAGCAGCCCCGGCCAGCTCGTGAGCTACTCCAACGTGGCCACCGTGGCCCGCCAGCTCCGGCTGTTTATGCCCAATGCCTTCAGCCCCAACGGCGACGGCCTCAATGATGTGTTCGGCGTGAAAGGCCGCTTTGTGACCAAGTTCACCTTCACCATAGTGGACCGCAACGGGCAGGAAGTGTTCCGCGGCACTGACCCGACCCAGACCTGGAACGGCCGCATCGGTACCGCCGAGCCGGCCCCGGGCGCCTACGTCTGGCGCTTCGAGGCCACCGACGACGCCGGCACCCGCATCGTCCAGCACGGCACCGTCACGATTGTGCGGTAGCGGGCCGCAGCCTCAGCCCGAGACCCGGTTCCTTGGCGGCGGCATTCGGGGAAGGCAAGCCGCGCGAGCGGCTGCGCATTCGGGAGTCGGCAGAAAACGGCGGGCATCCGTAGTAGCTGTGGTCCTTGTTTGTTTCCACTTCCTTTTCCGCCCGTCATGTCGCAGGATGTTTTAGCTCACTTGCTCGAGCATAAAGTCGTTTCCATCATCCGCGGGGCCGACCCGGAGCAGCTCGTCAGCATTGTGCGGGCCCTGCACGCGGGCGGCGTGCGGGCGGTGGAGGTTACCATCAACTCGCCTAAAGCCCTGGCCGGCATCGAGAAGCTGACGGCGGAGCTGGGCTCCCGGATGCTAATCGGGGCCGGCACCGTGCTCGACCCCGAAACGGCCCGGGCGGCCCTGCTGGCCGGCGCCCGGTTTATCATCTCCCCTACCCTGAGCGCGAAAACCATCCGGATGACCAAGCGCTACGGCGCCATCAGCATTCCCGGCGCCTTCACGCCCACCGAGATCCTGACCGCCTACGAGCACGGCGGCGACATCATCAAGGTGTTTCCCGCCACGCTGGGCCCGGGCTACCTCCGGGACCTGGCCGGGCCGCTGCCCCACATTCCGCTCATGCCCACCGGCGGCGTGACGCTGGACAACATCAGCGCCCTGCGGCAGGCCGGCGCCGTGGCCTTCGGGGTGGGCAGCGCCCTGGTCGATACCCGCCAGCCCGCCACGCCCGAGTACCTGGCCGTCCTGACCGACAAAGCCCGGCAGTTCGTGCAGGCCGTTTCGGCTTCGGCTTAGCGCACGAGCCCATCCCTACTTCGCCGGGCCCTGCAGCCCGGGCCTACCCTGTTTCTTCCGCTCCTGCTTTCTTCCTTACCATGAAAATCACCGGTTTTAAGCTCTATCAGGTGCCGCCGCGCTGGCTGTTTCTCAAAATCGAAACCGACGAGGGCCTCGTGGGCTGGGGTGAGCCGGTGGTGGAAGGGCGCGCCGCCACGGTGCACGCGGCGGTGCAGGAGCTGATGGAGAACCTGATCGGCAAAGACCCCGCAAACATCGAAGACCACTGGCAGGTAATGTACCGGGGCGGCTTTTACCGCGGCGGACCCATCCTGATGAGTGCCCTGGCCGGCATCGACCAGGCGCTGTGGGACATCAAAGGCAAGTTTCTGGGCGTGCCGATTCACCAGCTGCTGGGCGGCAAGGTCCGCGACACCATGCGCGTGTACTCCTGGATTGGCGGCGACCGGCCCGAGCACGTGGGCGCCGCCGCCCAGGACATGCTGGCCAAGGGCTTCACGGCCGTCAAGATGAACGGCACCGAGGAAATGGGCTACGTCGACTCCCACCTGAAGGTGGATGCGGTGCTGGCCCGGGTGGCGGCCGTGCGCGCCACCAGCCCCTACCTGGGCATCGGCGTCGACTTCCACGGCCGGGTGCACAAGCCCATGGCCAAGGTGCTGGCCAAGGAGCTGGAGCCCTTCAAGCTCATGTTTATCGAGGAGCCGGTGCTGGCCGAAAACAACGAGGCCCTGCGTGAAATTGCCCGCCACTGCTCCATTCCCATTGCCACCGGCGAAAGGATGTTTTCGCGCTGGGACTTCAAAAAGCTGCTCATCGACGGCTACGCAGACATCATTCAGCCCGACCTGAGCCACGCCGGGGGCATCACGGAGTGCAAGAAAATTATTTCCATGGCCGAGGCGTTTGATGTGGCCGCCGCCCCGCACTGCCCGCTGGGCCCCATTGCCCTGGCCGCCTGCCTGCAGGTGGACGCCACCTGCCACAACGCCTTTATTCAGGAGCAGAGCCTGGGCATCCACTACAACACCACCAACGACCTGCTCGACTATCTCGTCGACCCGAGCGTGTTCCGGTACGACAACGGCTACGCCACCATTCCGGAAGGCCCCGGCCTGGGCATCGATATCAACGAGGCGTACGTGCAGCAGCGCGCCGCCATCGGCCACAACTGGCACAACCCGATCTGGCGCAACCCCGACGGCAGCGTAGCCGAGTGGTAAGCGGCTTTATTTCAGAGCCTGGAACTCAGACGATAGAACTGAGAGAAAAGCTCTGGCCTCACTGCCCCTTCTCACGTGACTTCCACGGCCCTGATTCTAAGCTCTCGTATTTAAGCACTGCCATTTAAAATGCCGAACCCAACCCGATTTCTGAGCTGCGACTGGGGCACTTCGTCGTTTCGGCTGAAGCTGGTGGCGCTGCCCGGCCTGCGGGTGCTGGCCACGGCCACATCCGACGAGGGCAACGCCGCCACGTTTGCGGCCTGGCAGCAGGCCCAGCAGCCCACCGGGCAGCGCGGGGCATTTTACCGGGCCGTCATTCAAAAACACCTCCGGACGCTGGAAACCCAGCTCGGCACCAGCCTGGACGACCTGCCGCTGGTCATTTCGGGCATGGCGTCCTCCACCATCGGGATGCGGGAGCTGCCCTACAAGGCGTTTCCCTTCGCCACCGACGGCTCCGACCTGGCCACCCTGCTGCTGCCCGCCACCGTCGACTTCCGCCACCCCACGCTGCTGGTGTCGGGGGTGCGGACCGCCGACGACGTGATGCGCGGGGAGGAAGTGCAGCTGGTCGGCTGCGGCTTTGCGCCCACCGGGGAGGACCAGCTGTTTCTGCACCCGGGCACCCACTGCAAGCACGTCACCATCCGGCACGGCCAGGCCGTAGCGCTGCAAACCTACATGACGGGGGAGTTTTTCGCCCTGCTGTCGGGCCAGAGCATTCTGGCAGCCTCGGTCAGGGCCGGCGGCGACCTGGGCACGGCCGCTTACCGGCAGGCGTTTGAACAGGGCGTGCGGGCCAGCCCCCGGGCTCACCTGCTCCACAACGCGTTTCGGGTGCGCACCAACGACCTGTTCGACAAGCTCTCCAGGCCGGCCAACTTCTACTACCTCAGCGGCATCCTGATTGGCGCCGAGCTGAGCACGTTTCCCGCCTCGTTTACCGGCCGCATCGTGCTGGCCGGGGAAGCGCACCTGCTCGACCATTACCAGACGGCCCTGGCGGTGCTGGGCATCACCGACCGGGCCGCCGCCGTTACCACCCAGGGCGCCGCCGACGTGACGCTGCGTGGGCAGGCGGCCTTGCTGAGTCGGCTGGATTCGGCGGCTCTTTCCTCCTAGCCTTTCCGCTTATGGCTGCCCTCCCCGGCCCGTTGCCACTGCCGCCCGTCGAGCACCTGCTGCCCGCCCAGGCCGAGCTGGGCGAGGGCGCCATCTGGAACCCCGACGACGAGCGGCTGTACTGGGTCGATATCGAGGGCATGGTGCTGCACATTTTCGACCCGGCCACTAACTACGACCGGCAGCTGCCCACCGGCTCCCGGGTGGGCACCGTGGTGCCGGCCGGACCGGGCTACGTGGTGCTGGCTTTGCAGAGCGGCATTCACCGCCTCAACACCCGCACCGGCGAGCTGACGCTGCTGGGCCGCCCGCTTACCGACCCCGCCATCCGCTTCAACGACGGCAAGTGCGACCCGGCCGGCCGGCTCTGGGTGGGCACCATGGCCCTGGACACCCAGGCGGGCGCCGCTACGCTGTACCGTTTCGGGGCCGACCACCAGCTGCGCCCGGTGCTCCGGCACGTTACCATCTCCAACGGGCTGGTCTGGACTGCCGACCAGCGCATCATGTACTATGTCGATACGCCCACCCAGACCGTGCAGGCCTTCGACTACGACCACGCCTCGGGCCACCTCCGCAACGGCCGCCCCGCCCTGCGGATTCCGGCCGCCGACGGCGCCCCCGACGGCATGACCATCGACGCCGCCGGCCACCTGTGGATTGCCCTGTGGGGAGGCGGCCAGGTGGTGTGCTACGACCCCGCTACGGCCGAGCGGCTGCATACCATTCCCGTCCCGGCGCCCAACACGGCCTCCTGCGCCTTTGGCGGGCCCGGCCTGCTGACGCTCTACATCACTACCGCCCGCCACGGGCTGACCCCGGAACAGCTACGGCAGTACCCGCGCAGCGGCGACCTGTTTGCCGTGCGGCCCGGAGTGGCCGGCGTGCCCGCCAACGGGTTTAGGGGCTGAGGCGGCCAGGCCCGTTGACTGCCCCAGACTGCTGCTGCGCGGCGGCCTGCCAGCCGCTGGCGCGCCGGGCTCCGGCCATCCGGCGCCGGCCGGCCTGGCCCGGGCCAGCGGCACAAGTTGCTCATCCGTTGCAGCTAAACCGGCCCTTGCTGCGTAAGCTGAAGGGTTTACCATCCTGCCAAGCGCATGTCTCAAACGATTATCGTCTCTAACCGCCTGCCCACCAAAGTCCAGCGCACCGCTGACAGCCTGAGCTTCCAGCCCAGTGAGGGCGGCCTGGCTACCGGCCTGGGCTCTATTTACCGGGCCGAGGGCAACATGTGGGTCGGCTGGCCGGGGCTGTTTGTGGAAGATGCGGCCGAGGAGCAGTACGTAACCGAGCAGCTGCGGGCCGACAGCATGGTGCCGGTGTTTCTGACGGAGGCCGAAATCCGGGACTATTACGAGGGCTTCAGCAACTCCACCCTCTGGCCCACCTTCCACTACTTCAGCCAGCTGGCCACCTACGAGCAAAGCCACTGGGATGCCTACGTGGCCGTGAACGAGAAATTCTGCCGGGTCGTGCTTGAGCAGGCCGGCCCCGACGACACCATCTGGATTCACGACTACCAGCTGCTGCTGCTGCCCGAGATGCTGCGCCAGGCCCGCCCCGACTGCACCATCGGTTTTTTTCTGCACATCCCGTTTCCATCGTATGAGCTGATCCGGGTGCTGCCCTGGCGCGCCGAGCTGCTGCGCGGCCTGCTGGGCGCCGACCTGATCGGCTTTCACACCTTCGGCTACATGCGCCACTTCCTGAGCGCCGTGGCCCAGCTGCTGGGCCTGCCCACCCAGAACGGGCAGATTGAAACCCCGACCCGCACCATCCGCGTCGATGCCTTTCCCATGGGCATCGACTACGAGCGCTACGCCCGGGCCGCCGCCTCTTCTGCCGCGCAGGAGCACGGGCAGGTGTACCGCGCCGCGCTGCGCGATACCCGCGTCATTCTCAGCATCGACCGCCTCGACTACACCAAGGGCATTGCCCAGCGCCTGCGGGCGTTTGAGCTGCTGCTGCTGCGCTACCCCGAGTGGCACGAGCAGGTCAGCCTGATTATGCTGGTGGTGCCCTCCCGCGACCAGGTGGCGCAGTACGCGGCCCTGAAGGAGGAAATCGACGAGCTGGTGGGCCGCATCAACGCCCAGTACCGCACCATTGGCTGGAACCCGATTCACTACTTCTACCGCTCTTTGCCCCTGGAAGAGCTGGCTTCTTTGTACCAGCTGGCCGAAGTGGCGCTGGTGACGCCCATGCGCGACGGGATGAACCTGGTAGCCAAAGAATTTATTGCCTGCAAAGCCGACCAGCGCGGGGTGCTGATTCTCAGTGAGCGGGCCGGCGCCGCCCGGGAGCTGGCCGACGCGCTGATCATCAACCCCACCGATACCAACCAGCTGGTGGAAGCCATGCACGACGCGCTGGTGATGCCCGAGGATGAGCAGATCCAGCGCATGGCGGCCATGCAGGCCCTGGTGAAGCGCTACAACGTGTTTGCCTGGAGCCGGCTGTTTATGAATCAGCTGGCCTACACCAAGATGAAGCAGCACATGCTGGCCACCGCCACGCTGGACCCGGCCACCGGCGCCCAGCTGCGGCAGGAGTACCAGACGGCCGACCACCGCCTGCTGCTGCTCGACTACGACGGCACCCTGGCCCCGTTTCACGCCGACCCCCAGCGGGCCCGGCCCGACGAGGAGCTGCTGCTGCTGCTGCGGGCCCTCACCGCCAACCCCCGGAATCATGTCGTCATCATCAGTGGGCGCGACCGGCACACGCTGCAGAGCTGGCTCGGCCACCTGCCCCTCGACTTTATTGCCGAGCACGGCGTGTGGCTGCGCGCCGCGGGCCAGGACTGGCAGCTGTTTCAGCCCCTGCGCAACGACTGGATGAAGGAGCTGCGGCCGGTGCTGGAGCTGTACGTGGCCCGCACCGCCGGCTCTTTCATTGAGGAAAAAGAGTACTCGCTGGTATGGCACTTCCGCCGCGCCGATGCTGACCTGGGCGCCATGCGGGCCCGGGAGCTGCTCAGCCACCTCACCTTCATGGCTTCCAATACCGACCTGCAGGTGCTGGAAGGCAACATGGTGATTGAAATCAAGAACGCCGGCGTCAACAAGGGGACGGCCGCCGCCCGCTGGCTGAGCCAGCACGAGCCCGGCTTCATCCTCGCCATCGGCGACGACCGGACCGACGAGGACACCTTCGCCGCCATGCCGCCCGAGGCCTACACCATCAAAGTCGGCACCTCGTCCCGGTCTCAGGCCCGGTTTCACCTGCGCGCTACCCCCGACGTGCGGCAGCTGCTGCGCAGCCTCCTCGAAGCGCCGCACTAGCGGCGGCCGGGCACTGAGGGCAGGCTGCGGAAGGCGCAATCAGCGCCTGGTTTTACCCTGGTTGTCCCAGTGGCTGGCCCGCACCTGCGGGCTGTCGGGCTGGCGCTTGATGGTGCGGGTGTACCGCTCCCCGGCAATGAGGCCGTCGGGGCGGCGCTTGCCGAAGAACAGCGTTACCGGCTCGCCGTGCTCATTGGTAACGAAGGTGATATCGTAGCCCTTGAACACGTCGTCGATGCTGGTGCGGGGCTCGTAGAGCCTGCTGAGCTTTTTATCTAATTCAGGGTGCAGAGGCATGGCGACGGAGAAGATGGTTCGGCTTGGTTACGGTCCGGGCCCCGCTGCGGGTTAGGCGCCGGGCTGCCGTTTTCTCACCCCGCCCGCCCGCCCGCCGGCTTCGGCCCGGCACCGGCCGCCAAAAAGCCCGGCCGGTGCCGGGGAAAGGCTACTGTCAGCCCGCTGACGCAGCAATGTTTCCCCGGCGCCGGCCGGGCGATACCGTGGTGGGGCTTCCTACACGAAATTGGGCTTATCCAGCTTTTTGGCAATCCGGTAGGCGGCATTGACCAGCCCGACGTGACTGTAGGCCTGGGGGAAGTTGCCCCACTGGGAACCGGTTTTGGCGTCCACGTCCTCGCTGAGCAGCCCCAGGTGGTTGGTGTAGGTGATGAGCTTCTCGAACTCGCGGATGGCGTCGTCTACGCGGCCCACGCAGGCCAGGGCCTCCACGTACCAGAAGGAACAGATCAGGAACGTGGTTTCGGGCGTGCCGAAGTCGTCGGCGTGGCGGTAGCGGTAAAACAGGCCCTCGGGCGTTTTCAGCTCTTTTTCCAGGGCCTCCAGGTGGCGGTGGGTGAGCGGCGAGTTTGGATCGAGGTAGCCCATCATAATCAGCTGCAGGCCGCTGGCATCGAGGTGGGGCGAGCCGATGGCGTTGGTGAAAGCGGCCTGCCCGGGGCTGTAGCACTGCTCGATGTGGTCGGCGGCCTCGTGCATCAGGCGGGTGGCCAGCTGCTCCATTTCGGGGTTGCCCAGCGTCTGGGCCACCCGGCGGGCGGCGTGGCTGCCGGCCCAGTGAAACAGGTAGGTGTAGGCGTGGTACTGGGCCAGGTTGCGAAACTCCCACAACCCCGCGTCCGGCTGGTCCATAGTGACTTCAATCATGCGCAGGGCCTCAAAAATCAGCTTTTCGGGGTTAGGCCGCTCCGGGTCGATAAAGCGCCGGTCGACGTAGAGCGGCAGCAGCGCCACGAGCACCTGCCCGTACACGTCGTTCTGAATGTGGGTGTAGGCGTCGTTGCCGATGCGCACGGGCTGGTTGCCCAGGTAGCCTTCCAGCGGCAGCTCCTGCTCCACGAGTTGGGCACTGCCGCTGATGCCGTACAGGGGCTGGTACTTGTCCTGCACCTTGGTCGAGATATTGGCGATGTAGTGGAAATACCGCTCCATCTCCTCGAAATGGCCAATGTTGTTGAAGGCCGTCAGGATGTAGTAGGTGTCGCGCATCCAGCAGTAGCGGTAGTCCCAGTTGCGGGTGCTGCCGGGCGCCTCGGGCAGGCTGGTGGTGGTGGCGGCAATGATGGCGCCGGTGTCCTCGTACTGGTGCATTTTCAGGGCCAGGGCCGAGCGAATCACCTGCTCCTGGTGGAAGTCGCCGATGCTCATGCTCTTCACCCACTTGCGCCAGTAGTCGCGGGTGCTGGACAGAAACCGCTCGACGGTGCTTTCCAGCGGGGCTTCCAGCGGGGCGCCGTAGGTCAGCACCAGGTACTTGGTTTCGTTGAGCGTGAAGTCCTCCTCATCCAGCACGTAGGTCAGCGGAATGTTGGTGGTGAGGCGAATTTCCTCGTCCAGGCCCAGAAACGCAATGTGGTTGGAGCTGCGGCGCCGGTTCAGGGCCAGCTCGCCGTACTGCCCCACCGGGCGGCAGGCCACCCGCACCCGGGGCGTGCCGCGCAGGGGCTCCACCTTGCGCACCATCATCAGGGGCTTGAAGCTGCGCTCGTACTGCTCGAAGCGCGGGGCGAAGTCCGTGACGCGGTAGCTGCCGTCGGCATTGGTGATTTCGGTGCACAGCACGTTGGTGTTCTGCTGGTAGTACTGCCGCGACTCGAAGCCGCCGCCCGCCGTGGGGCGGATGCTGAACTCGCCGCCCTTGCCGGAATCGAGCAGGGAGCCAAACACGAAGCTGCTGTCGAACCGGGGCCAGCAAAGCCAGCGCACGGCCGTATCGGTGCCGATCAGGCCCAGAAAGGCGCAGTTGCCGATCAGGCCCATGTCGTAGGTGTGTTTCGTCATCAGAAATCGGGGGTTAAGCCAGCGTTGGCCCGCCGGTAAGCGGCCACTGGGCGGCCCGCGGCGGTGCGGACCCGGCTCCTAGTACCCCATTGCTCTGGCTCAGGTTGTGTTGGCCGGGCCGAGGCCGGGCTCCGGGGGGGCCAAATTACCCCGGCGCCGACTACGGGGGGGGCGGCCGCGCCGTGATGCGTGGGCTTTGCGTAAATTGCCCGTCGGATTACCCGCTGGCCGGCGCAATGAAAAGGTGGCTTTGCCCTTTTTCATTGCGCCGGCCCGGGCCCGACGCCCACGCGGACTGCCCGGACTAAGTCAGGCTGGGCGGCCGCCAACAGATTCCATAAAACCCTTCCAGCACGCTGGAAACAACGATTCAGAGCTTATGTTTGACATGATGGGCATGATGGGCAAGGTGAAAGAGCTTCAGGAAAAGATGAAGCAGGCCCAGGACGAGCTGCAGCACCTCACCGCCACGGCCGAATCGGGCGGGGGCCTGGTGAAAGCCACGGCCAACGGGCAGCGGCGCCTGCTCAAGCTTGAAATCGACGAGTCCCTGCTCACGCCCCAGGACCGCGACATGCTGGCGGACCTGGTAGTGGCAGCCGTGAACAAGGTGATGGAGGAAGTGGCCGAAAGAGCCCGGGAAGAGCTGAAAAGCAAAACCTCCGGCCTGATGCCCAACCTTCCCGGCCTCGACCTGGGCAGCTTTGGCCTCTAAACCCTCCGCGGCGGCTTCCTGCGCCGATGTGGCCGTCGTGATTCTGAACTGGAACGGGCAGGCGCTGCTGCGGCAGTTTCTGCCGTCGGTGCTGGCTCACTCCGCCGATGCCCGCATCATCGTGGTCGACAATGCCTCCACGGATGACTCCGTGCGGGTGCTGGCGCAGGAATTTCCGACCGTGGAAGTGTTGGCGCACGCCGAAAATCTGGGGTTCTGCGCCGGCTACAACCAGGCTTTGCAGCAGATTCAGGCATCGTACTACGTGCTGCTCAACTCCGACGTAGCCGTGACGCCCGGCTGGCTGCGGCCCCTGCGCGAGCTGCTGGAGCAGCAGCCCGGCATTGCAGCCTGCCAGCCCAAAATCCGGGCGCAGGCCGCGCCCGACGCCTTTGAGTACGCCGGCGCCGGCGGAGGCTACCTCGACCGGCTGGGCTACCCCTTCTGCCGCGGCCGCCTGTTCGATACCCTGGAAAAAGACCGGGGCCAGTACGACGATGCCCGGCCGGTGGCCTGGGCCACCGGAGCCTGTATGTTTGTGCGCGCCAGTGCCTGGCACGCGCTGGGCGGGCTGGAAACGGCTTTTTTTGCCCACATGGAGGAAATTGACCTGTGCTGGCGCCTCTGGAACGCAGGGCAGCAGGTGTGGTACCACGGCGGCAGCACGGTCTACCACGTGGGCGGCGGGACGCTTCACAAGTCGAACCCGCGCAAAACCTACCTCAACTTCCGCAACGGGCTGGCCCTGGTGTACAAAAACGCGCACTCCCGGGAGCTGCCGGGCATCATGGCCGCGCGGCTGGTGCTGGACTGGGTGGCGGCCCTGCGCTTTCTTGCCCAGGGCAGTACCGGCGACGCCAAAGCCATCCTGCGGGCGCACCGCGACTTTTTCCGAGGCCGCAGCTACTGGCGGCAGAAGCGGGCGGAAGCCCGGCAGCAGCTGCTCACGCAGGCCCGGCCCGGCGTGTACAACGGCAGTCTGGTCTGGGCCTATTTTGCCCGGGGAATCCGGGCCTTTTCCCAGCTCGACCCCGGCGGCTTCCCCGGCGACCAGTCCGGATTGGGGCGGGCAGTCGGGGCAGGTTCCGGGGCGGAATCAGTGCCGCGCTAGCTTACAGATCCCAGACGGTGCTGCGCTGCCGGCGCATGGCCTGGCGCACGTTCCGCCAGAAAGCCAGGGCGAAATAGAGCACAACGGGCGAGCCGAACGTAAAAAAGGACGCGTACACAAACGAGAGCCGTACGCTGCTGCTGGAGAAGCCGAGCCGGTCCCCCAACGCGTTGCAGACCCCGAAGCTCTGCTTTTCGATGAAGTCAGTTAGTCGTTTCATTGCTCCTCATTTATAACCAGTTGACGCGACCTACGCCAGTCCAAAATAACAAGAAAAACTGCGAATGACAAGCCCGGGCGTCCCGATCAGGTACAATTTCTGACCCTTAGCGGCAGTTCTTGCGTTTGAGGGGCAGCCTGGCCGCCCCGCCGTTTCTACCTCACTCGTTGCTTATGCGCCGTTTTCTCCGTCCGTCTTCGTTTGTTTTGCTACTGCTGGCCGCGGGTGCTTTGCCCGGTTGTACGCTACCGCGGCTGCTAAAGGTTGCGCAGGCGGGGCAACAGATTTCGGTCAAGCCCGGCGTGCTGGAGAGCAACGGCGAAAATGTGCTCTTTGAAGTGCGGGCCAGCGTGCCGGCCGCGGCCATCCGCAAGGGGCAGGCCTACAACCTCGACCTGAGCTACCGCTACGACAACGGCCTGCGCGAGGACACGCTGGGCCGCCTCACGTTCGTCTCCGGCGAGTTCGTCTACGACCCCGAGCACCAGGACCGCGTCGTCATCACCCGGCAGGTGGCGTTTGCCTACGCGCCGCGCAAAAACCCCGGGGAGCTGATTGCCCGGCCCGACGCCCGCGAAACCAAGCGCAACGGCAAGCGCCTGAAAGGGCCCGAGCTGCGCCTGGCCCGCGGCATCGTCACGACCGGGCGCCTGGTGGTGCGTCAGGACACGACCCTCAACCTGCTGCCCGAAACGGCCGACAACAACATGAGCGGCACGCGGGTGCTGCCCTTCTTCTTCGACGGCGGGCAGGCAGCCATCCGCAACTACCTGGGCACGAACGTGGCGGCGCTGGAAGATTTCATTGAAGCCAACCAGCGCACCCGCAAGGTGATGATTGTGGCCGGCCACTCCCCCGACTCGCTCGATGCCCACGACCCGCGCCTGGCCGACAAGCGGGTGCAGGCCCTGCTCAAATACTACAGGAAGCGCGTCGACACCGACTCTTACCTCAACTCCGTGCGCGCCATCGAGTTTCAGACCCTGGCCTACCACCGCCGCTGGGACCTGTTTCTGAACAAGGTGCAGCAGTCGGCGCTGAAGCCCGCGCAGGTCGACTCGGTGCTGCTGCTGCTCAACGACACGCCCGGCTCCTTTGCCCGCAAGGAGAAGAGCCTGCACCAGCTGTCCTTCTTCGATTACCTCGACCAGTACATCTACCCCGTGCTGCGCTTCGGCACCGTGGCCGTGGAGTACACCGCTCCCAAGCGCTACGACTCGGAAATCTACCTGCTCTCGAAAAAGATTGTGGCCAAGGAAACCGAGGCCGACGCCCTCACGGCCGAAGAGCTGCGCTACTCGGCCACGCTCACGCCCCTGCTGGCCGAAAAGCAGCGCATCTACGAAACCTCGGTGGCTACCACCGGCTCCTGGCAGGCCTACCACAACCTGGCCGTGGTGCTGCTGCAGCGCTCCGAGAAGGAAGTTAATGACAAGGTGCGCCGGGCCTACCTGCGCCGGGCCGCCACCAACTTCACGCTGGCCGCCCACCGCAACCCCACGGCCGATATGTTCTACCGCGTGGCCACCGCCTACCACCGCGCCGACGACAAGCTCGAAGCCCTGCAGAACTACGACTACGCCATCAAGCTCGGCGGCCCGCGCCCGGTGCTGGACAAGATTTTCGCCGATAAAGCCGCCCTCGAAATTGAAATCGGGCAGCTCGACGATGCCGTCAGCAGCCTGGGCTACAGCAGCCGCAGCTACCAGAACACGATGAACAAGGCGCTGATTTACGTGCTCAAGGGCAACTACGACGGGGCCGCCGGCATTTACCAGGAAGCCCTGGCCCTGAAGCCCAACGACGCGCTGGCCTACTACAGCCTGGCCGTGGTGGCCGCCCGCGCCAGGGACGAGGCCCAGGTCGGCCAGAACCTGCGCCGGGCCATCCAGCTCGACCGTACCTTCGCCCAGCGCGCCGTCGAGGACTTGGAGTTCCGGGACCTGGCTGGCACCAAGATGTTTCTGGAGGTGCTGCGGTAAGTGTTATGCCCATACATAATCAGGGAGGGGCTTAGGAAGCAAATCGAGCTTAGAGGGGCCGTTGGCGAAGTTCTTTGAGCAAGACTTTATACACGTTTTCGTAGCGATGGTTGAAGCGAAATTCACATTC
>NZ_BAABDH010000019.1:0-10525 GCF_039539525.1 Hymenobacter algoricola
ATGTGAATTTCGCTTCAACCATCGCTACGAAAACGTGTATAAAGTCTTGCTCAAAGAACTTCGCCAACGGCCCCTCTAAGCTCGATTTGCTTCCTAAGCCCCTAACGTAATTATGAAACCCCAGCACCGCAGGGTAGATAACTTCGTCGATGAAGGCGCGCAGCCCCATAAAAAGCGTTATTACGCCGCCCAGCGCCGCTGCCAGCGCCGCCGTGCGTCCGGCACGCAGGAACCGGGGATACACTAGCAGGTAGCACACGTAGAACCCGACCATCTGGACGAGCAGCAGGGATGCCCCGAGCCACAGCTTCATGCGCAGCGGGGTGGCCGAATGTTCTAAAAACTTGCCGACTACCTCGTAACCGGCGTAGGCCAGCCAACCAAGCAGATGCCAACGGGTGGAAGACTTGTGCATATAAAGGAGCGAAAAAACCAGTAACCGGAGCGGGTGGCCTGGTTAGAAGGAAGGGTCCAAAACTACCGCCGCACGGTAGCGCCCGCATCTTTTTTATGCGAAAGACTGGTTTTGGGATGCGAAATGGTAAAAAAGCTTTTTTTGGGCGGTAACATCGGGTTTTAGGGTGTTGGCATAATGTTTTTTGCCCGGGAAAGGGGGCGGCCCACCTTTGAGCCATCCATCAGCCGACGCCTTTTCCGATGCCCACCTTTACCTGCTTCCACCGCCTGTTCGTCCTGCTGCTCCTGGCCCTGCCAGGGGTTCTTGTTCCAAAAGGGCGGTTTTACACGCTAAGCAACTAACCAATTGATTCAGTGATTATTGCCGGCAGAAAATTTGATGTTTATCAAAAAGGAAATCCTTTTTGATAAGCTTCGCATCCCCTCTAAATTGCTTGGAATCGCCCTTTTCTNGCCAGCGCTCTCGCAGCGGGCCACCGCCCAAACCACCGGCTCCGATGGCCGCGACACCCGCGAGCTACCGGCTTTCACGGCCGTGCGGCTGGACACGCGGGTTTCTGTGATAGTACGCCAGGGCAGCCCGCAACGCGTCGTGGTGGAGGCTGCGCCTGACGACCTGCTCAAGGTGCAGACCGTTGTCGTTGATAGCCAGTTACGCATCTCTACCGCGCTGACTAGCACGCGGATTGGCCCCGTCAAATTCAATATCCGAACCACGACCCTGACCGGCCCGGTGATGGTGTACGTGACGATGCCCACCGTGCGCCGGCTGGCCGTGAACAGCTCGGGCCGCTTGCAGGCCGACACCGTGCAGGCCCAACGCCTGGCGCTGGGGGTTAGCAGCTCGGGCCAGTTGCTGCTGGGGGAGGTGCAGGCGAGTAGCGTGCGGGCGGGGCTTAGCAGCTCGGGAAAAATGACCATCCGCCAGTTGCGGGCCGATACGCTGCGGGCGACGCTCAGCAGCTCGGGGAGCATCACAGCGGCGGGCGTGTGTGCGTATTCGTCGCTGGGCAGTAGCAGCTCGGGACGCATCAATACTCAGGCGCTAGTGGTGCAGGACTGCCGGGCCCGCCTCAGCAGCTCGGGCAGCTGCCAGGTGAACGTCGCCCGCACCCTCGACGCCCACCTCAGCAGCAGCGGCTCGGTGGTGGTGAGCGGCCATCCGCAGATTACCAGCCACACCAGCAGCAGCGGCCGGGTGCGACTGGCGCAATAGGCAATATGCTGTCACAACTCTTTTGCTCCCTCTGCTCCCCATTCCCATGAAGCTCCGCCCTACCTGGAAGTCGTTACTGGCCTTTGTCGCGCTATTGTTTTTTATGGCGGAAGCGCATGAGTTGGTACACACTGGGCTGGGCCGGCTGTTGTGCGGCTGCTGGGGCCCCCGCGACTTCAACGTCTGGAGTCTGTGCGCGAGTTGCCAAACCGGGCACGTCTGGACCAACTTCGCGGCCACTTGGGCTGGCCCTTTGTTCACCTTCGCCATGGGCTGGTGGGGCTATTTTCTGCTCAGCCCGCGCCAGACGGCGGCGCGCCGGTCGCTGGGCTTTGCGCTGGTATTTGCTACCCTACCCTTCGCCCGCATCCTGGGGGCGCTGATGGGCGGCAACGACGAAGTATATGCCCTGAGCAAGGTGTTGCCGTACTCGATAGCCTGGGCTTTGGGTGCGGCCTTGGTGCTGCTGGCCACGGTGCCGCCGCTGGTCCGGGCTTACACCACGCTACAGGGCCGGGGCCGCATCTGGTATTTTCTAGGCTTCTTTCTGCTGCCCTTCGCCCTCGCGTTTGCCGTTCTGCTGGGTGGGCTGAACGCGCTGCTCGCCAGCGGCTTTCTGGCCAGCTACGGCATTCTGGGCTCTCCCTTATTGGTCAGCTGCTGGATGGCAGTTGTGACCCTAACCCTCGCCCTGACCTACCGCTATTTGTACCGCTTAGTGCCGCTCGCGCTGCTTTCAGCCGCCCCTATTATACCTGCCTGACTACTTACGAAACTACATCAATTACCCTATTAAGTAGTCACGCATAAGTAAACGCACAGTGAAAAGGCGGTCATGCTGAGCTTGTCGAAGCATCTCTACCGCTTCGCATGAGCCGTTCAACGAAGCGGTAGAGATGCTTCGACAAGCTCAGCATGACGTTCGAGCGAATACGATTACTTATGCACGAGTACTTAGGCTTCGCAGAAAGAGTCGCCACAATGCTTCGCAGCCGTCGCGCTGATAGCCCGGCTAAATTATACTCGTCACGAAGTGGTCTGCTAATCAAGGACGTTAAAGTTGACTACGTAGTTAGCTTTTATTGGCAGAACTGAATCACCACCTCTAGCCCACCAACTGCCCTGCGTCCCGCCGCCCATGCCTCGTCGTTCTACCCTATCGGCGATGGAACGGGAGCAACTGCTCGCGTTGCCCGAAACGTCCGAAGAGTTCATCCGGCAGTACACGCTGAGTGAAGCCGACCTGTCGTTGATTCACCAGCACCGTGGCGCGGCCAACCGTCTGGGCTTCGCCGTGCAACTCTGCTACCTCCGCTTTCCGGGCGTGGTGCTCGGCCTGGACCAGTTGCCAGCGCCATCCGTGCTCGCGTTCGTGGCCACCCAGCTGAAGCTTTCGGCACCGGACTGGGCAGTCTATGGCCAACGCGAGCAGACCCGGCGGGAACACCTGCTGGAACTGCAAGCGGCCTTTGGATTCCAGACGTTTGCCCTGCCTCATTACCGGGCCGCTGTGCCATGGTTAACCGAAGTTGCCCTTCGAACAGACAAAGGCGTGGTGCTGGTACAGACCCTAATGGGACACTTACGCCGTCAAGGCATTCTTTTACCCACGGTTGCCGTCCTCGAACGCCTCAGCGCGGAGGCCCTGACCCGGGCCAATCGCCAACTCTACCATACCCTGACCAAAGGCCTCACCCCGGAAACCGTCCAGGCGTTGGAAAACCTGCTGACCCGCCGCGAGGACAGTTCCCTGACCTGGCTGGCTTGGCTCCGGCAAGCCCCTGCCGCCCCGACGGCGCGGCAGATGCTGGAACACCTGGCCCGCCTCGCGGCGTGGCAACAGCTGGGCCTGCCGGCCGACCTGGCGCGGCGGGTGCACCAAAACCGGCTGCTCAAAATCGCCCGCGAAGGGGGACAGATGACGCCCGCCGACCTGGCCAAGTTTGAGCCGGCTCGTCGCCTGGCCACGCTGGTGGCCCTGGCGCTGGAAGGCACCGCCACTGTCCTGGACGAATTACTCGACCTGCACGACCGCATCGTGGGCAAGGTGTTCAACGCGGCCAAAAACAAACACCAACAGCAGTTTCAGGCATCGGGCAAGGCCATTAACCAGCAGGTTCGCCTGTTCGGACGCATCGGCCAAGCCCTGCTCACGGCCCGAGCCACGGGCGCGGACCCGTTCGCGGCCATTGAATCCGTGCTCCCCTGGGAGGAATTCACCGCCAGCGTGGGGGAAGCGCAACAACTGGCCCAACCGGCCGACTTTGACTTTCTGCACCGCGTGAGCGAGCACTACGCCACCCTGCGCCGCTACGCCCCGGCGTTTCTGGCCACCTTGCCGCTGCGGGCGGCCCCGGTGGCAAGAAGTCTATTGGCGGCGATTGACGTACTGCGCGGGATGAACGCGACCGGGGCCCGTAAGCTGCCAGCCGATGCGCCGACGGCCTTCATTAGCAAGCGCTGGCAAAAGCTGGTGCTGACGGCGGAAGGACTGGACCGCCGCAACTACGAGCTGTGCGCCCTAGCCGAACTCAAAAACGCCTTGCGCTCCGGCGACATGTGGGTGCTGGGCTCGCGCCAGTTCAAGGACTTCGAGGAGTACCTGGTGCCGGCGGAACCGTTTGCCGCACTGCTCCAAGCCGGCGAGCTACCGCTGGCCGTGGAGCCGAACGGGGAACGTTACCTGCAACAGCGCCTCGCGCTCCTAACCCAGCAACTGGAAACGGTCAACCGCCTGGCCGCTGCCGGCGAATTGCCGGATGCGAGCCTGACGGCGGCCGGCCTGAAAATCACGCCCCTTGACGCGGCCGTGCCGGACGCGGCCCAAGCCCTGATTGACCAAGTGGCCCGCCTGCTGCCCCACGTCAAGATTACGGACCTGCTGCTGGAAGTCGACGAGTGGACCGGATTCAGTGCTCACTTCACGCACCTGAAAACCGGGGTCCCGGCCAAAGAACCGGCACTGTTGCTGACGACCTTGCTGGCCGATGGCCTCAACCTGGGCCTGACCAAAATGGCGGAGTCCTGCCCCGGCAGCACCCACGCCAAACTTTCCTGGCTTCAAGCTTGGCACATCCGGGATGATACCTACTCGCTAGCCTTGGCCGAGTTGGTCAACGCGCAGCTGCGCCATCCCTTCGCGGCCCACTGGGGCGACGGCACGACCTCTTCGTCGGACGGGCAACGGTTCCGCGCTGGGGGACGGGCCGAAAGCACCGGGCACATCAATCCCAAGTACGGAGCCGAACCGGGCCGGCTGTTCTACACCCACGTCTCGGACCAGTACGCGCCCTTCAGCAGTCAGGTAATTAATGTCGGCGTGCGCGATGCGACGTACGTATTGGATGGCCTACTTTACCACGAGTCGGACCTGCGCATCGCGGAGCACTACACGGATACGGCCGGCTTTACCGACCACCTGTTTGCCGTGATGCCCTTGCTGAGTTACCGTTTTGCGCCCCGCATCCGCGACCTGAGCGATACGAAGTTGTACGTGCCGCCGGGCTCTCCGGCGTACGAAGCCTTGCAGCCGCTGCTGGGCGGGACCCTCAACGTGCGCCACATCTTGGCGCACTGGGAAGCCATTCTGCGCCTGGCCACCTCCATCAAGCAAGGCACCGTGACCGCGTCGCTCATGCTGCGCAAACTCGGCAGCTACCCGCGTCAGAACGGGCTGGCCGTAGCTCTGCGCGAACTGGGCCGCATCGAGCGGAGTTTGTTCATTCTGGACTGGCTGCAGAGGGTCGACTTGCGCCGCCGCGTACAGGTTGGGCTCAACAAAGGCGAAGCCCGCAACGCGCTCGCCCGGGCCGTCTTCTTCCACCGGCTGGGCGAAATCCGGGACCGGGGCTTCGAGCAGCAGCGCTACCGGGCCAGCGGACTGAACCTGCTCACGGCTGCTATCGTGTTGTGGAACACGGTGTATCTCCAGCGCGCCGTGCAGGCCCTGCGGGCCCACGGCCATATCGTAGACGAAGCGCTTTTGCCCTACTTATCGCCGTTGGGCTGGGAGCATATCAACCTGACCGGGGACTATTCGTGGCGCACAAAACGCGCAGCCGGCAAATTCCAGCCCTTACGGCCCCTTTTCAGGCCTTAACGTGCTATATTTTCCGTTTTCTGAGAGGACCCCTAGTCACGCGTCCTATGGAAAGTGCTTCCACATTTTTGACTATAAAGCAAGCGGCTCAGCAAGTTAATAAGTCAGAGCAGACCATCCGGCGACTAGTCAAACAGCAGGCGCTGACTAGTCATGTCCAGGTCGAGCAGACCCCCAAAGGCAACACGTATCTGATTAGTCAGGCGTTTCTCACGCAGCAGTATTCCGCTCCTGCCAAGCCGTTGCCAATCATTGCTGAGCCAGCGCCAGGGTCAGATGTAGCGCAACTGCAACAGCAGTTGGCCGAGCGCGACCAGACGATTCAGCAGCTGCAACACCGCCTACTAGAGCAAAACGACGTGCTGAACGCGCTGACTGGTCAGGTGAATAGTCAGCGCATTGGACGCATTGAGGAACTGCTACTTAGCCAAAACGAACAGCTGGGCGAACTGCAAAAGCGTTTGCCCGAACCCTCCGAAGTGTTGCAATTGCCCCCCGCACCGGAGCCCGGTAAAAAGGGATTATGGCAGCGGCTGTTCGGCTCGTGAGCGCAAGCACCTCTTTGTATCTCACGTGACTAGTCACGTGACTAGTCACGTGACTAGTCACGTGACTAGTCAAAACAGTAATCACTCTGGTAATGAGTGGGTTTCATGTTGACCCAGTCGGTCGCGCTCGAGTGCGGCCCGCAAGCGGGCTGCGTTGGCAGGGGAAGCCAACAGGTGCGCGGTTTCGTCCAGGGCGGCCGTCTTCGCCGCCCGGCCCCGGAGCGTAGCAAAGGGCAAGCTGCGCAGCAGCTCCAGCATAAAGGCCGCCCGATGCTCGGGTACTTCCAGCGTGATTCTCATGTAGGGGCTACGTGGCTTCTTTAACCAGGGCCAGGCCCAGGGGAGGGAGGTGGTCAAAGTCATTATCGGTCGTGTGCAAAGGCAAGTCCAGGTAGAGCGTCGTGGCCGCAATCCAGAGGTCGTTCTTGCCCATGTTGCGGGCGCTCATGCCGGCCGGTAGCGGCTGGCCGCGCAGCTTGCCTTGGCTGTAGGCATCGAGGCGGGCATACAAGCTGGCCAGCTCCGGCACGAAGCCAACCAGCGGATACCGTTCCAGCAGCTGCCGCAGGAAGGCTACTTTCTGGTAGCCCCAATCGGCTTTGAGGGCGAAGGCCTCCAACTCTGGCCGTGGTTAAAAGTTTGGTCCAAAAGTCGCATTTGGCACCTACCAGACTCGAATGGCGTACCGAAAAGCCATTAGCAGCGCTCTAACGGCAACTTGATTGGGTGAACCTGTTTCGAATGCCGTTCTTTTGACCGTTAAGAGCCGGAGCTGGTGATAAGCTCGTTGATACCCGAAAAAGGCCTTTTTGGGGCACTATTGGCCGTTTAGCACGTCCACTCTGTGGTCAAATGCGGCTTTTGGACCAAACTTTTAACCACGGCCAACATTGAAGCTGATTGGAGGGGAGTCGGAGGTTTTCCCCTATTTGTTTAACAACACCCTATTAAACGCGGCGGGGAGTCGAAGCACAACTTTCTGCCGAGCCGGGCGCTGGACGTGGCGTTTCTGCTGGCCGATGTATTGGTGTCGTGGTCAGGGCTGCTGCTGAGTCTATTGCGCGGCTGATAAAGGCGGCCGATGCGCGGGTGCAGTTGCCCCGGAGGGGTCCCGGCGACTGGCCGGGGTTTAAGGACCGGCCGCATTTTGAGGGGTAGGGTGGAAACGAAGCGAGCGGGCCCGATGGCCCGCTCGTCTTGCTTACGTATGGCAACTGGTTCGGTGAGCCCCTACGTTGCCGGAAAGCGGCGCTGGAAGTGGAGCTTGAGGATGGTGTCGAGCTTTTCCTTGGTGAGCGGCTTGCTGACCAGGCCGGCGATGGGCAGGGACTCGACGCGGCCGAGGTCGGCAGAGCTCATAGAGGCGGTGTGCATGACGATGACCACGGCCTGTTGCTGGGTTTCGGACAGCTCCTGGTAGGCGTTGACGAAGGCCATGCCGTCCATGCGGGGCATCTTCACGTCGAGCAGCACCAAGACCGGGCTGGTGGGGTTGGCGTCCGAAGCGAGCTGCTCCAGGGCCGCGAGGGCTTGCACGCCGTCGTTGGCCGAGAGGTACTGGTCGGCTACGCCTAGCTCTTGTAGCAGGCGTTTGTTCAGGTCGTTGGTGAGTTGGTCGTCGTCGACCAGCAGCACGCTGGAAAGTTTTATCATACAAAAGAGCAAGGCAGCGGGAAAGCCGGGACTGAACGGGGCCTGTTGCCGTTAAACCGCAGCCGCGCAAAAGTAGTGCCGGGGCGCCTCGCTAAGCCAACTCCATGGAAAAGGCGGCGCCTTCCTGTTCACGGCTTTCGCGCCCGATGGCGCTGCCGTGTGATTCGACAATTTGCTTGGCAATGAATAGCCGGGGCCAGGGGAAAGCCTTTTTCCTGGGCCGCTGAGGGAGCGAAAACAGCCCGAGCGGACTTGAATGGCCCGCTCATGCTGTCCAGGAAGCAAGTGGCTGTTGCTGCCAAATGAGCTGGCCGGTGCGGAGTGGCCGAAGTGCGCTGGAAGAAGTTGGGTGATTTTGTCGCGGGTGAGGGGCTTGGTAAGGGAGCCGGCGATGGGCCGGTGCTGCATCACCACCAGCCGCATGGACGAGGGCGCGGCGTTTGGCGTATACCGGAGCCGGACGCCGCCGCCTCAGCCCCTCCCCTGGCAGCGCGGGCCGGCTCTTTCCCCTCGTTATTTCCTTCGTCTTATGGCTTCCCCCTCGTCCACCCCGGCTTCGTCCACCCCCAAAAAGAAGCAGGTCCAATCCCTGCAGAAAAAAAACACCCGCCTGCGGGAGCAGAAAGTAGTCGCCGACGAGCAAAAAGCGGCGGACCAGCGCTACGAGCGCAGCCAGGACCGGTTCCGGACCGTGTTCGAGAACTCGCCGATGGGCCAGAAAATCATTGACCCGGACCTGCGCATCCGCCAGGCCAACCAAGCGCTGGCCACCCTTCTGGGCCTGAAAAGCCTGAAGAAGGTGGTGGGGCGCAAAATCATCGACTTTGCCCACCCCGACTTTGTCAAGGACTGGGAGCAGCTGCAGGAGCAGCTCTGGGACCACAAAAAGCCGAGCTTCGTGCTGGAAACCTGCTTGGTGCGCCAGGACAAGTCCTCGTTCTGGTGCCGGGTCACATCGGTGCTCTTTCCTGACGAGGGGGGCGAGCTGGGCTACACCACGCTGGAAGACATTACGGCGCGCAAGCAGTTGGAGCTGGCCAACCGGCACCTCTACGACACGCAGGAAACCATCCTGCAGCTGGCCGCCCACGACCTCAAAGCGCCCATCGCCAACATCCTCATGATAATGACCATGCTGCGGGGCCACGCCGGGGTGCTCAGCATCGACTCGGCTCTGGCCCGGCAGGACGTGGAGGACCTGTTGGGTATGGTGGAGCAGGCCTGCGGCAAAGCCGACGCCCTGCTGCGCGACGTGCTGTTTCTGGGCCAGCTGGAGGCCACCCGCCTAAAAAAACACCGCACCAACTTGGGGGCCTTCCTGGATAAGCGCATGGCTGTGTTCCGCCTCTCGGCGCAGGAAAAAGGCATCCACCTGCGCCTGAACCTGCCCAAAACCCCCATTCACGCCGACATCCACGCCGACAAGTTCGGCCGCATCCTCGACAACCTGCTTTCCAATGCCCTCAACTTTACGCCCGCCGGCGGGAAGATTCGCGTGCGGTTGCGCCAGCTCAAAGGCCGCATCCGCCTCGTGGTGCACGACACCGGGCTGGGCATTCCAGAAGCGCTGCAGCCCCACGTGTTCGACAAGTTCACCACGGCCGCGCGGCCGGGCCTGTACGGCGACACCACCACAGGCCTGGGCTTGTTCATCACCAAGCAGATTGTGGAAATGCACCAAGGCAAAATCTGGCTCGAAAGCAAGGAGAACGAGGGCACGACCTTTTTTATTGACCTGGAATAAGGACCTTGGCGTCGGCGTCGCTTAAACCGGAGCCCCACACTTTTTGATGCTCTCCTTTTGCAACGGCTCGGTACTGGCATGGGCGGCTGCCGGCGTGAGATACCCGCAACTCATGTGAGGACGAAGGTGGTTGTAGTTGCGCACGCTTTGCTCGACCGCACGGGCCGCTTCGTCAAAGGTGGTAAACACTCTGTTCAATCGGAAATCCGTCTTCAAGATGCCGTTGACGCGCTTGGCTACCGCATTCTCGTACGGGTCGCCGTGTTGCGTCATACTGATGGCAATCCCCGCTGGGCGGAGCCGCTGAATGTAGGCGAAGCTGCAGTACTGACTGCCCCGGTCCGAGTGATGAATCAGGGAATCGGGGTGGGGCTGCTCGCTTTGCAGGGCCATTTCTAACGCTTTCAACGAGCCCTCTACTGTAAGCAGTGGATGCAAGCAGTAGCCGACAATGAGCTTCGAATACGCATCGGTCAATAAGGATAAATAGCCAAAACCCAACCCGATGCACAAGTACGTAATGTCGCAGACCCACGCCTGCTGTGGTGTTGTAAGCGCGATGTCCACCAATAAGTTGGGATACTTACGCAGGCTGTGCGCAGAATTCGTCGTTTTCGGCACTGACCGCTTTTGGCGCAGAATCAAGTCGTGCGTTTGCAAAAGCTGATGCAGTTTGTCGCGGCCCATTTGAATGCCACTCTCCGCGAGCGGTTGTTGCAGCAGCAGATGCAGCTTCCGAGTACCTAGAGCGGTTCTCAGGATGATTTACGGATTTAGACCTACCTTTTTGGGATGAAAGCTTACTCGCTTGATTTGCGCGAACGTGTGGCAGCGGCCTGTGGTCAGCC
>NZ_BAABDH010000020.1:0-108539 GCF_039539525.1 Hymenobacter algoricola
ACAAAACGCTTCCAAATCCAAGCCCGTCAACGCCCGCATTTGGCGGTCGTCTGTAATCGTATTCACATCTAGCATGCCCAAAAATACTATTTGGGAACAACTCTAGTAGATAAGTAGTCATGAAGACGGGTAAAGAAGTAACGGGCAAAAATAAGGCAAAGCCGGGGTGCTGCAGCTATGAGACGGCGGAAAGGACAATAGTTGCGTCGGCCCGGGATATAAAGCATGGTAGGCACTGCGAAGGAGCCCCAGCAGCCGCCCGCGGCGGCGGCGCAGGGCGGAGGTTACTGCTGCATCAGCCGGCCCACCAGCCGACCCTGCGCGGTGGGCACCAGCACGGCATACACTCCGGCCGGAAGTCGGGGCAGCCGCGTGGGCTGCCCCGGGCGAACAAGCAGCGTGGCCACCACCTGCCCCAGCGCGTTACGGACCTCGGCCGTCAGCGGACCGGGACTGCCGGGGCCCGTAAGTTCCAGCGTGGCCGGGCCGGCCGTCGGGTTGGGATACAGGCTCAGGCGCAGGGCCGGAAGCTGGCCCGCCGTAGTGGCCAGCGGAATAACCAGGAAGCTGCCAAAGTTGAAGCGCCGCTGATTTATCAGTTGTCCGCCACTGCTGCCGGTGGCCAGCTGCTCATCCCGGCGCAGCACCACGTGCTGGGCGTCGTAGGTGAGCAGGGCGTGGTACCGGTCGTTGAGGATCCAGGCGGTGCCGTCCCAGGTTTCGTGTAGCAGGTCCGTCTGGTTGTCGTAGGCGTCGTAGGTATCGGTGGTGCGTGCGTCGTTCAGCCAGGGGCCGCTGGGGTTGGGCCGCAGCTCGGTGATGGCCACACTGCTGCCGTTGGGCTGGTAGGCCGCCGTCAGGCGCTGCACGCTCACCCAGACCGCATTGATGGGAATCTGTACTTCCAGGCTGAGCGGCAGCTGCCGCTCAGCGCTGTGCCACACAATGGCCGTCACCCGCGACTCGTCCTGCCACTGCCCGGCGTTCCAGCGCTGGACCGTAAACTCGGTGTAGGGCCCCGCCACCGGCACTTTGTAGGACACCCGGTAGTCGTCGGCGAAAGTTGTGGTAGCGGCGTCGAAAGTCTGGACTACCTGCTGGGCCAGGAAGTTGCCGGCCGTGTAGGTATTAACGTAGCGGGAGCCAAACGTGGTGCTCCAGGCCCCGCTGATCCAGTCCTGGCCCAGCTCTTCGGTGGCATTGCCCTGGGCATCAAAAGCGGTGGTTTGCCGGAAAGAATTGGTCCAGGCCGTGCCGAAGTAATCCTGCTGCAGGGCTTCGGTGAGCTGGTTTTGGGCATTGTAAGTGTACTGCAGGCGGAAGCTGGGAACGGCCGTAGCCGAGTCGGCCCGGGTTTCCAGACTGGGCTGGCCCTGGGCGTTGTAGGCATACAGGATAACCTGCGGGTCCTGCCACGCGCCGGCAGCAGCGTTCCAGTCGTAGACGACCCCGCGGCCGGGCCGGGTAAGGCTGGTCTGGCCGGGCCGCCGGGCCGGGCTGGGGGCCGCCGCCAGCCGTAGCCGGGGGGAGTAGTGCTGCAAAGCGGCTTCGAGCCGCGTGGGCGCCGGGGCCGGCAGGTGGCGGGTTTGGGCCGCCCCGGGAGTGAGGCTTGCCAGCAAAGGCAGCAGCAGAACAAGCAGGCAGAGCGTTTTCATGGCCGGATGGGAAAGCAGGAGGAGAAAAGGACCCGAGCCCGAAAGCTCTATATTGAATTCAGTAAATATAAAAAAATGGCGCTAAGTATTTGATTTTCAGAAGATGTTGCCTGCGGCTATAGTAGGCCAGATACTTTAGTTGTTAGCACGCATGATATTATATATACAATTTGTTATATAAAAAGATGCGAACCAGTTCCGCTGAGCCCGGCCCCCGCCCGCGCGGGCGGGTACTGCAAAAAAGCCCGGCCGAAGCAGTGCTCCGGCCGGGCTTAGGAAAAATCAGGTTCTGCTGCAGACTACCAGCCCGAACGGGCGGGGTGCAGGACTAGAACGTAAAGCGCAGGCTGACGGCGGCATCGTTGTAGAAGCCCGTGTAGCCGTTGAATACTTCGAAGAATGGCTTGTAGTCGACGCCGACCACGAAAGGCAGGTCCTGCAGCTTGTACTCGAGGCCCAGAATAAGGTCGGCGCCCACGGCGAGGTAGGTCGATTCGTCGTAGAAATAGCTGTCCCGGTTGCTCCGCACCAGGTAAATGTCGCCTTTACGGCCTTTGTAGTAGTACCGATCATCGGCGAAGTAGTAGCGGCCCTGGTAGGCGCCGGCGTGAAATCCGGCCCCGTAGTAGAACTGCAGGCCCTGCACGTCGGCCACGCTCAGATGCTTCTCTCCGAGCAGGGTGAGCCGGCCGCCCTTGGCTTTGTATTCCGTCGTGAGCAGGCCTTCGATGGCTACGCCGTTCTTGCCGCTGAGAAAGTGCTTGATGGTAAGGCCCGAGGAATAGCCCCCGCCGCGCAGGCCGATGCCCGTATTGTAGCCGGAGTTGCTGCTGCCGCCGCTTTTGCCACTGCCGGACTTTTTCTTGGACTGGGCATTGGCCAGGAGGCCGGGTAACAAAAGAAGAAGAAAAAAGAAAGTAAACCGCAACTGCTTCATAGGGCAACCCGAAAGGAGAATGATGAAAAGTAGGACAAAAGTAAGCAAACCGCCCTAAACCTGCCGGGTTAATTCGCCTGCTGCCGCTATTTCATCCGAAGAGTGCACCAGCACGCCGCCACCGTCGTCCTCGGCCGCGCGCACCATGGCTCGGGCTACCACGGCCGCCGCCACCGCCCGGTATTTGCGCAGCGGCCCGACCAGCACCGGGTGGAACACGCGCAGCAGCACGGCGCCAAATTGCTCCCCGGTGCGCTTTTCGCCCCGCTCCCCGAGCAGCAGTGAGGGCCGGAAGATGTGGATGGCCCGGAATGGCGTCTGCCGCACGGCCTGCTCCATCTCGCCCTTCACCCGGTTGTAATAGATGCGGGATGCGGGATCCGCACCCATGGCCGACACGACGATGAGCTGGGCGGCGAAGTTAGCGGCCGTCACGGCCGCCAGCTTCACCACGTAGAGGTAATCGACTCTGTAGAACGCCTCCCGGGAGCCGGCCTGCCGCATGGTGGTGCCCAGGCAGCAAAACACGTCGTCGGCGATGAGCGAGAGGCGGTGTTCTTCCAGGTAGTCCAGCTCCAGCACGCGCTGCTCCAGCTTGGGGTGCACGTACGGAACCGGGCGCCGCCCCACGGCAATGACTTTGGCGTACCGGTCGGAGGCCAGCAGCAGGAGCAGCAGCTGCGAGCCGATCAGGCCGCTGGCGCCGGCAATGAGGGCGGTTTTCTGGAGTTTCATAGCGCGGAGGCGAAATCGTCGGGTGGTCGGCGGCCGGGCCTTTCCATACGCAGGAAGGCCGCCCGGGAACGAAACCCGCGCCGAAGAATACAGCGCGGACTATTCTCCGCTTACCAGACGCGTTTCCTCGGCCGAGAGTTGTACCAGGCCGCGCCTGTAGAGCGTGCCCAGCGCCTTTTTAAATACCTTCTTGCTCATGCCCAGCCGCCGGTAGACATCGTCCGGCTCGCTTTTGTCGGACAGCGGCAGCGTGCCGCCGGCTTTGCGCAGTACTTCCAGCAGGGTGTCGGCCGCGTCCAGGGCTTCGTCGTAGCCGGCTTTCTGCAGGCTGATGTCGAGCTTGCCATCGGGGCGCACCTGGCGCACGTAGCCGGTGGGCGTGTCGCCGAGGCGCAGGGGGCGAAACACCTCGTTGTGGTAAAGCAGCCCCTGGTGCACGCCGTTCACGATAACGGGGTAGCCCAGCTCGGTGTCATCGGCCACGAAGAGCGCCACCTGGTCGCCGGCCTGGCCCGGGAAATCCACGTCGGGCAGGTACCGCTCCCACTTGGCGTTGGCCACAATCCGGTCGGACGTCTCGTCGAGGTACACAAATACCGTGACGCGCTGGCCGGGGCGCAGGGCCCGGCGCTGGTTGCGGTAGGGCAGAAAAAGATCCTTTTCCAGGCCCCAGTCCAGGAAAGCGCCTACTTCCGATACGTCGCGCACGGTGAGGGCGGCAAACTCGTTCACCTTGGCCAGCGGCACCAGGTTGGTGGCAATCAGGCGGTCTTCGGAGTCGCGGTACACGAACACGCGCAGCCGGTCGCCGATCTGGGTGCCCTCGGGCACGTACTTGCCGGGCAGCAGCAGGTCGCCGTCGTCGGAGGTGAGGTAGAGGCCGAAGTCGACCGCGCGGGCTACTTCCAGTTCGTTAAAATCGCCGAGCGCAAGCATGGGGCAGTGGTGAAGTGGGGGGATGGGGAAGTCGGGCGGGACGTTCCCCGCCCAAAGGTAACGTTCCTGGCCGGGCCCGCGCTGCTCATTTAGCCCCGGCTACTCGTAGCGCACCAGGCCGGGCTGGCCGAAGCTGAAGTCGCTGAAGTCGTAGTAGGGGCGGGAGCTTTCGAAGATGCGCACGCCGTTGGGCGAGTTTTGCCCGCGCGGGTAAAAGCCCAGCAGAATCTGCACGGTGCGAATGGCGGTGTACTCGTTGCGGAAGCGCAGCCCCAGGCCCAGCCCACTATAGGGCGTCTGGCGGAAAGGCAGCTCGTAGCCGGGCTTGGTGGCCAGCCAGGCGGCATCCAGGAAGCCCACGGCGGCCATGCGGAAGCCCAGAAACGAGACGGGCGTGTACACGGTAGCTTCGTAGTTGATGACAAACCGGCTGGTACCGCGCAGGTTGGTTTCGGGCTGGAAGCCCCGCAGGCCCCGTTCCCCGTCGATGGTCAGCAGCTGGTCGCCGGGGTGGCGGTTGAAGCCGATAACCGAGCGGTTCCAGAAAAAATGGCGCCACTGCCAGTTGCCGGTGTGGTAGAGGCGGGTGAAGTACAGCAGCTCAGTGTGCAGCAGGCCCTGCTGCCAGTCGTTGTCGCGGCTGCGCACGTAGCTGGCAAACTCCCCGCTGAGGTAGAGGTAGCCGCTGCGCACGTTGTAGCCGGCAGTGGAAGCGCGCAGGGCGTAGTAGCGGCGGTTGTCGAGGGCGTTGCGCTCGTAGCCGCCGGTCAGGCTCAGCAGCGTGCCGGTCGGAATGTCCTCGGTGCGGCCGAAGCCGAACAGGTACTTGTCCTTGTAGTAGCGGCGCACGCTGTAGCCCACCGTGCCCAGCATGAGCATATTGTCGCGGAAGCCGGGGTCGGGCCGCAGGGTGTAGTTGGTGTTGATGGCCCGGGCCGCCACGATAACGCGGCCCGGGTTTTCGTAGCCCAGGTCGTAGCTGCGCAGGCGCAGGGCGCGGCCCATCCACATATCCTGCACGTTGTAGCGCAGGGGTACGAATACGTACGGCTCGCCGGGCGGCGGGGCTACCAGCGTCACGCCCTGCTCCACCATATTGAACGAGGCGGCCCCGGCATATTTGGTGTTGACCGAATAAAAGCCCCGCGACACGCCCACGCCGGTTTCCTGGTACTGGTAGGTGTTGCGGTAGCTGGCCTGGGCATTCACGAAGTTGCGGAACGGCACCAGGTAGCTGCCGTCGTAGCTCCAGCTCTGCGACTCGTTGCGGCCGTACTCGAAGCGGTTGCGGAACTGGTGGCCCTGACCCAGGAAGTTCACGTCGCGCAGGGCCACCACGCCCGCGCCCACGTCGCGTAGCTGGATGGAGCCGCCAATGCTGAACAGGTCCTTGGTGATGATCTGCACGTCGACGCTGTCCTGGTTGGTGGTGGCCTCGTTCACAAACACGCGGGCATCCAGGATTTCCGGCGTCTGCCGCAGCAAGCGCTCCGACTCGGCCAGGGCCTGGGGCTTGAGCTCTTCGCCGGTGCGGAACAGCAGCACCTGCCGCACCCGCGAACGGACGGTTTTGATGTGCAGCGCGTTGGCGCTTTTCTCCAGAATGTTTTTGGGCTGCCGCGTCGGGTCGCTGATGCTGTAGCCGAAGGCGTCGAGCGTGCTGATGCTGATGCTGCGGACGACCTTGTAGTTGTGCTGGTCAAACTGCCGGTCGAGCAGCTGGGCGTCAAGGCCGGCGCGGTCCTCGCTGCGGGCCGTGAAGTTGAACAGCACGGACGCTGCCTTGCCGGCAATCGTTTTGCGGCGGGTGTAGTTTTTGAGGCCCAGCAGTACCTTTTCCTGGTCGAAGCGGCGGCGCAGCGAGTCGCTGCGCACCTCGGGCTGGGTGCGGGCCGAGTCGGTGATGATGGGCTTCGCGGGCATGGGCTGCTGAGCCCGCGCCCTGCCGGCCGCGCCCAGCAGCAGCAGGACGCCCAGGCAGCAGCGCAGCAGAAACGAAGAGAAAACGGAGCGGAGCATCATTAATAATTCACAACCCGGCGGCCGGGCCGAAAGTGCAGACCCGGCCGCCGGGTCAGGCTACGGCAAGGTACGAATTGCCCGGCCGGGGCCGCAACTCCCCGCGCCAGATTCAACCGATTTCCCACCCGCGCCAGAAGGGCCCGGGGCGGCAAATAATGCGCCGCTGCCGAAACTTTTCCTAAAAAAATTAGCTTAACAAAGAGTTGCTAAATCCGAAGGCAACAACTATTTTTAAGCCGTAAACCCAGCCTAATGAACGAGCGGATTCAGGAAAAGCTAAGCATATTAGCCGATGCGGCCAAGTACGACGTGTCGTGCTCGAGCAGCGGCGGCAAGCGCAAAAACGAGAACCGCGGCCTGGGCAATGCCGAGGGCATGGGCATCTGCCACAGCTACACCGAAGACGGCCGCTGCGTGAGTCTGCTCAAAATCCTGCTTACCAACCACTGCATCTTCGACTGCGCCTACTGCGTGTCGCGCCGCTCCAACGACGTGAAGCGTGCCGCCTTCACCGTGGACGAAGTGGTGGATCTGACCATGAACTTCTACCGCCGCAACTACATCGAAGGCTTATTTCTGAGCAGCGGCATCTTTTCCTCGCCCGACTACACCATGGAGCGCCTGGTGCGCATCGTGAAAAAGCTGCGCACCGAGCATAAATTCAACGGCTACATCCACGTCAAAGCCATTCCGGGCGCCTCGGAGGAGCTCATTGCCGAAGCGGCGCTGTATGCCGACCGCCTGAGCGTGAACATCGAACTGCCCTCGGAGCTGAGCCTGACCACCCTGGCACCGGAGAAAAACTACCAGGAGATTCTGACGCCCATGGCCCAGATCCGGGACGGCATCCGGCAGAACAAGGAGGAAAAGGCTCTGTTCAAGAAAGTGCCGCAGTTTGCCACCGCCGGCCAGAGCACCCAGCTGATTGTGGGCGCTTCGGCCGAAAACGACCGGCAGATTATCCAGCTCACCGATTCCCTGTACAAAGGCTACGGACTGAAGCGGGTGTACTACTCGGGCTACATCCCGATTACCGACGACGCCCGCCTGCCCCAGCTCACCCAGCCGCCCGTCATCCGGGAGCACCGCCTCTACCAGACCGACTGGCTGATGCGCTTCTACGGCTTCGAGGCCGACGAGATTCTGGACCCCGAGCACCCGTTTCTGGACCTCGAAATTGACCCTAAGCTGGCCTGGGCCCTGCGCAACCGCCACGTGTTTCCGGTGGATGTGAATACGGCCGACTATGAGATGATCCTGCGCATTCCCGGCGTGGGTGCCCGCTCGGCCAAGCGCATTGTGGCCGCCCGGCGCTTCGCTACCATCACCCTCGACCACCTGCACAAATTCGGGGTCGTGCTCAAGCGGGCCAAGTTCTTCCTGACCTGTCGCGGCCAGGCCCTCGAAACGCGCGAGCTCGACGAGCAGACTATCCGCCGCCAGATTCTGTTCGGCGCGGGCTCCGTCCGCTCCGCGCTGGTCACCCAGCAGCTCGACCTGTTTGCTCAGGCCTCTTAATCGGTTTTTGGCAGTTCGTTTTTGGTTTTTGGCCTCCCCTGACTCCTTAATGAACTGCCAAAAACTAAAAACGAATCACCAAAAACCAAAAACGCCATGACCGTCTCCCACCGCGCTGCCGACGCGCCGGCCCTTCCTTTCGAAGCTGTTAAATCCGGTAAAGTAGCCCGTATGGCCTGCTGCTGCAAGCTGGCCGACCTGCTGCCGCTGGTACAGCAGATGCACGCCGCCGCCCGCGCCACCGCCGTGGCCCGGCAGCGTTCCGAAGCGGCTTAGCTCCCGGATTTTTCCTGCCTGCGGCTGCACATCAGCAGTCAGCCTCCACCTCGTATACGGCTTACCCGTCCCCATGAGCGGCTCTTCCCTTTCACGTCCTGCTTCAGTGCCTGCTGCTTCGGCCCCGCGGCCGCAGCGCGCAGTAGCGCCTGCGCTGACGGCGGCTCCTCTGGATTACACTTACGACGGGTCTTTCGAGGGCTTGCTAACGGTGCTGTTTGCCATTTATGACCGGAAGGCGGCGCCCAACAGCATCCAGCCGCCGCAGATGCTGCAGGGCGGCTTATTTGCCCAAACGGTGGCAATTGAAACCCACGAGGCTACCGCGGCCCGGGTGTGGGAAGGCCTGCTGCGGCACATGGATCAGGAGGCGCGCACCCGGCTGTTTCACACCTTTCTGAGTGAGCAGCCCGACCGGGAGCTGGTCATTTTTCGCTACGCCGATCTGGCCATGCGCTCCGCCCGCGACATCTCCGACAACTACGCCGACGACAACGTGCGCCGGGTGCAGCGCCTGGCCCAGCAGATGTACCGCGAAAAGCACCGCATGGAAGCCTTCGTGCGCTTTGAGAAAACTGCCGACGGGCTGTTTCACGCCACCATCGAGCCCGATTTTGACGTGCTGCCGCTCATTGCGCCCCACTTCACCAAGCGCTACGCCGACCAGCGCTGGCTGATTTTTGACAAGCGCCGCCGCTACGGCCTCTACTACGACCTGACCCGCACCGACGTGGTGCAGTTCGAAGCCAACACCCCCCGGCGCCACACCGATATTTCCGCCACGGTGCTCGACGAGCGGGAGCCGCTGTTCAAGCTGCTCTGGCAGTCTTATTTCGACCACGTCAACATCCCGGAGCGGAGGAATATCAAGCTGCACCGCCGCCACATGCCGCTACGCTACTGGAAGTATCTGAGCGAAAAGCAGCCCCGGGAGCAGCGGTGTGAGCCCATCAAAAACAAGCGGCCCGTCACTGGCGCGGGCAGCGCGACCTTACCGCCCGTAAAACCGGTTGACTAAATACGCTGCGCTCACAAAACCCAAGCCGACACCGCACACGCCGGGCCACTGGAAGCTCGTCCAGGCCAGGGCGCCGACAAACGAGCCGGCGGAAGCCCCGATAAAGCAGGCCGTCATATACACCGTATTGAGCCGGCTGCGGGCCTCGGGCAGGAGTACGAAGATGCGGGCTTGGTTGGAAATGTGGGTCATCTGCTGGCCCACGTCCAGAATCACGACGCCGATAATCAGGCCAATGAGGTGGTAGCCACCCACGGCCAGCAGGGCGTAGGCCCCCAGGAACATCACAATGCCAAGGTTGAGGGCATAGTCGGCGCCTTTCTTGTCCGCCGACTTGCCGGCGAAGGACGCGGCAAAGGCCCCACTGGCCCCGATGATGCCGAACAGGCCGGCCACGTCGCTATGGTAATGGTAGGTGCCGCTGTCCAGAAAAAACACCAGCGTAGTCCAGAAGGCGCTGAAGCCGGCAAACATGCAGGCGCCCACCAAAGCCGAGCGGCGTAGCGTGGGCAGGTTTCGGATCAGGGGACCCAGGGATTTGAGCAGGCTGCCATAGCTGCCGGCAAAGGTAGGCTGGCTGCGCGGCAGCATCCGGGCCAGAATGCCGCTTAGCAGTACCATCAGCCCGGCGCCCACCCAGAACATCGTGCGCCACCCGAAGTGGGCGCCCACGTAGCCGCTGATGGTGCGCGACACCAGAATGCCAATCAGCAGCCCGCTCATCACCTTGCCGATAACCCGGCCCCGCTCTTCGTCGCTGGCCAGGGAGGCAGCCATCGGAATCAGCAGCTGGGGCACGGCGCAAAAGATGCCGATCAGCAGGCTCGCCAACGCCAGCAGGGCAAACGTGGGCGCAAAGGCCGCCCCGGCCAGGCACACTGCCGAGCAGAGCAGCAACCCCAGAATCAGGCTCTTGCGCTCCCGCTTGTCGCCCAGTGGCACCACAAACAGCAGGCCCAGGGTGTAGCCAATCTGGGTGACGGTGGCTACCAGGCTCACCCGGCTGTCGGACACGCCGAACGTCTTGCCGATTTCGGCCAGCAGGGGCTGGTTGTAGTAGATGTTGGCTACTACCAGGCCGCAGGTGATGGCCATCAGCCACACCAGCGCCGGGGCCAGGGGAATCGGGGGAGTGGTAGGACGAAGATCTTCGGGCACAAGCTCGGCTTGCGCCGCTGCAGCTACTTTCATCAGGGCGAATTAGCACCGCGGCGACAAGTGCCGCTGGCGGAGTTGGCCCCGGTAAACAGGTTGGGCGGCGGGAAGGTTGGCGTCGGGGGGATATTCAGTTCCGAAACGAGCATGTAGCCCTAGCCCCGGGCGGCCGCCGGCAAAGGTTGGCGCAGCTACCCAGGCGCCGGGTGCTCAGCGCCGAAGCGGGCAGGAGTGCTCCGCAGCTGGCGGTCAGAAAACTTTGCTACGACGCGGCATACTGCTTTTTGTACAAGCCCGGCGTCACGCCTTCGTACTGCTTGAACAGCTTCTGAAAATAGGCCGTGTTGTTGAAGCCGGCCCGGAAGCATACGTCGGCTACGGAGCTGAGCGGGTGGCGCAGCAGGCGCTTGGCTTCGGCAAGGCGCTCCTGAATGATGTACTCAATGGGCGTGAGGCCCAGCTCCCGCTTGAATACCCGGAAGAAGGTCGCTTTGCTCATGCAGGCCAGCTCCGAGAGCTTTTCCACCGTGAGCTGCTCGGTGAGGTGCTGCTTGATGTACTGCACCACGTGGGCGAAGCGGTGGGAGGTAGCGTGCTGCTGGTAGTTGTGAAAAATCAGGTTCCGGGCCTGGGTCTGCATCAGGCGCACCAGCATTTCCTGAATGGTGAAGTTGGCCAGCACGTCCTTGATGCGGCCCGTGTCGCGGCTGAGCTGCACGAGGCGCTCCAGCGTGCCGGTCAGCTCGGGCGTATTCTGAAAGTGGGCGTGGTCAGCCGCATCGAGGTGCCAGGGCAGATGCTCCTCGGCCCGCGGGTGCTCCTCGTTGAGCAGGTCGATGGTCTGGCGGATGGTGTCGGTGGGAATAGCCACGGCCAGGCACTGGGTAGGATGGGCTTCGTCGGCCTCGGGGAAGTCGATGACCATCGTCTGATCTTCCCCGACGATAACCGATTCGCCGGGCAGATACTCGAAGGCGGGCCGGCCGGCCAGGTGCATCACCTTTTTGCCCCGCAGCATCGTCGTCAGCACCAGGCTGCCCATGCTCAGGGGCACGCGGTGGGCCCGCTGGTGGGTTTCGAACACGTTCAGCTCAAACGCGTCCAGGCTGTACACCGTGCGATTCTCAACCAGCGTGGAAAGCTGGGCAGCAGGGTGCAAAGGCAGCGCGGCGGGCAGGTGGACGGAAGGCATGGGCGGCGGACTTGGACGGAGAAGAGACTCGGAAGCGGGAAGCCTGTTTCTAAGGTAGTAAGTACTCACCAAAGTTGCGACGATAGGCCGCTTTTGTGCGACGATAAGAGAGCTGTCGGAGCCGGGAAGTAGGCTAGCTTGGACCAGTCAAGTCCGCACGTATTCCCACTCCTAAAAACCACTTCATGGAAACGTTAGAAAACCCCTCCACACTCGTTGCCCGCCCCAAGTTTAAGTCGCACTACGACAACTTCATTGGGGGCAAGTGGGTGGCGCCGGTGAAAGGTCAGTACTTCGATAATCCTTCGCCCATCGACGGCAAGGCGTTCTGTAAAGTAGCCCGCAGCACCAAGGAGGACATTGAGCTGGCCCTCGACGCGGCCCACGAAGCGTTCAAAACCTGGGGTAAGGCGTCGGCCGCTACGCGCAGCAACGTGCTGCTGAAGATTGCCGACATCATGGAGGCCAACCTGGCCCACCTGGCGGCGGTCGAAACCGTGGAAAACGGCAAGGCCATCCGCGAAACCATGGCCGCCGACCTGCCGCTGGCCATCGACCACTTCCGCTACTTCGCGGGCGTGATCAGGGCCGAGGAAGGCTCGGCCACGGAGCTCAACGAAACCACCCTCTCGCTCGTGATTCAGGAGCCGCTGGGCGTGGTCGGGCAGATCATTCCCTGGAACTTCCCGCTGCTGATGGCGACCTGGAAAATTGCGCCGGCCCTGGCGGCCGGCTGCTGCGTGGTGGTGAAGCCCGCCGAGCAGACGCCCGCCAGCATTATGGTGCTGATGGAGCTGCTGCAGGACGTGATTCCGCCGGGCGTGCTGAACGTGGTGAACGGCTTCGGCCTGGAAGCCGGCAAGCCGCTGGCCAGCAACAGGCGCGTGCAGAAGGTGGCCTTCACGGGCGAAACCACCACCGGCCGCCTGATCCTGCAGTACGCCGCCGAAAATATCATTCCCGTGACGATGGAGCTGGGCGGCAAGTCGCCGAACATCTTCACCAAGTCGGTGATGGACCACGACGACGACTTCCTCGACAAGTGCCTGGAGGGTGCGGCCATGTTTGCCCTGAATCAGGGCGAAATCTGCACCTGCCCCTCGCGCCTGCTGATCCACGAGGATATCTACGAGGCCTTCATGCCCCGGCTGATTGAGCGCGTGAAAGCCATTAAGCTCGGCCATCCGCTCGACCCGGAAACCATGATGGGCGCCCAGGCCAGCAACGACCAGTATGAGAAGATTCTGAGCTACCTCGAAATCGGTAAGGCCGAAGGTGCCGAAGTGCTGACCGGCGGCGACGCCCACCGTACCCACGAGCATGAGGAGCTGACCGACGGCTACTACATCCAGCCCACCATCTTCCGCGGCCACAACAAAATGCGGATTTTCCAGGAGGAAATCTTCGGCCCGGTGCTGTCCGTGGCCACGTTTAAAGACAACGACGAGGCCATTGAGATGGCCAACGACACGCTCTACGGCCTCGGCGCCGGCCTCTGGAGCCGCGACGCGCACGAGCTGTACGCCATGCCCCGGGCCATTCAGGCCGGCCGCGTGTGGGTCAACTGCTACCACGACTACCCTGCGGGCGCACCCTTCGGCGGCTACAAGGCTTCGGGCTTCGGCCGCGAAAACCACAAGATGATGCTGGCCCACTACCGCCAGACCAAGAACATGCTCATCAGCTACAGCCAGCAGAAACTGGGCTTCTTTTAAGCCACTGCTCCGGCCGTAGCCGTTAGTAAAAGAACGTCATGCGGAGCCCCGCGAAATGCTTTTGCCGCCACGGTAACTTTGATTACGCGTGGGGTGACGCAGCTTCGACCGGCTGCGCATGGCGTTCTACTGTTTTCTGGATTTTTCCCCGCTCCAATGTCTTCCGAACCAACTCCCCGCGTGCTGGCCACCCCCGCCGCCGAGGCCACCATCGACCTGTTGCGCGACGAAAACGGCCCACTGATGTTTCACCAGAGCGGCGGCTGCTGCGACGGCTCGTCGCCGATGTGCTTTGCCAAAGGCGAGTTCCGCATCGGCGGCAACGACGTGTGGCTGGGCCAGATTCACGGCTGCGACTTTTTCATGAGCACCAGCCAGTTCGAGTACTGGAAGCATACCCAGCTCACCATCGACGTAACCAAGGGCCGGGGCGCGAGCTTCTCGCTGGAAATCCCGCTCGGCGTCCGCTTCCTGATTCGCTCCCGGCTGTTTACGGAGGAAGAATCCAGGCACATGGCGCCGGTGCACCAAGGCGAAGAGTACCTGGAGCGCCCGGCGCAGGCGTAGGCCCGGCGCAGGATGAGCCAAAAGAAGGCCCCGGCAACTACTTGCCGGGGCCTTTTGCGTATCAGCGTGCATGAACTCAGAACTACTGCTGCAGGTACAGGACAGCTTCAGCCTCACCGGCCTGGGCGTGCTGCTGGTGGCGGCCGGGCCGCAGCCGGGCCTGGCAGAGCTGGACCTGCATACCGTCTGGGAAGTACAGCTCGTTTTTCCCGACGGCCGGCAGGAGGTGGCCACGGCCAGCGTGGAGGAAATAACCCGCCCGGCTGATACGCCGGACGCCGAAGCTACCCCGGTGCGGGCGCTGCTGCTCACCCACGAAAATGCAGCTGCGGTAGCCGTTGGTACGCGGGTGTATCGGTGCGCCCGGCCCACAAAGTAAAAGCCCCTCACGCACGGTAGCGTGAGGGGCTTTTAGGAATGAGCAGCGCAGGACTACCGAACCCGCACGGGCAGGCCTTCCAGCTGGGCGTAGCTGAGCTTCCAGACGCCTTTGGGGTTCTTCTTCCAGAGCAGGATGAAGTTGCCTTCGCCCTGGCCCATGGGCACGCCGGGCGTGGTCGGGATGACGTCCACGTTGTAGGTGCCGCCTTCGTAGGCCGTCTGCACGTCGGTGGCGGAGCTGGCCACGTTCAGGCGCAGGTTGGAGATAGTGCCCATCGTTTCGCGCACCCAGCGGTTCGATACCTCCGAGCGGCCCTGGAAGTGGGTTTCGCCCTGCAGGAAGTGCACGTCGTCGGCAAACATGGTATCAAGCTGGATGGCATTTTTGCTGTTCCAGGCGCTGATAAACTGCTGATTCAACGCCTGGGCCGTAACGCCCGCCGCGGCGGTATCAGCCGTCTTGGTGCAGGAGGTGGCGAGGGCCGCGGTGAGGGGCAGCATCCAAAGAAGGGACTTCATAAAACCAGGTTTTGGTGAACGATGTAAAAGAGTTTCGCCGACTCCGGCACGGGGCTGGAGTCGGCGAAAGTAGCGGAAAATCAAACTTACCAGCTCTTTCTGCGCACTTCCGAGGTAGAGTAAGCGCTGTTCCGGTCACCGTACGACTCGTTAGGCAGGTAGCCAGCGGCTACGGGGCCGTTGCTGGCAGTCAGCATCATGGGCGTAGAGGTAGCGGCAAAGCCATTGGCCATGGCCGGATACTGCTGCTGCTGCTTGGCCTGCGCCAGCTCCGCCTTCCGCTCGGCGGCATCTACGCGGCGGGCCAGGGCCGTCCGCTCCGCCCGCTCGTTGGCGGCGCGGTTGGCGGCAGACTGGCGGGCAGCAGCGGCGGCAGCGGCTTGCTTGCGCTTGTTGTCGGTGCGCTTGCCGATGGCATAGCCAACCCCGGCGCCGGCCACCCCCCCTACAGCTCCACCCACTACGCGGTTACGCTTGTGGATGATGGCACCGGCGGCCCCACCGCCCAGCGCGCCGATAACGGCTCCTTTGGCCTGCGGGCTCCATTTACCATCCTGAGCCTGGGTTTGCTTGCTGAAGACAGCCGTAACCATCATTACCAGGGCGAGAATCCAACTGAACTTTTTCATGGCTAAATCTTTAGGGGGTTAAGCAACCGGAGTGGTCAGTTCTGCGGTGACTTTTGCAAGCACCGTGCCAACTCAGCTGCCGGGTCCGACCGGTGTGGGCTGCCTATACGAAATCCGGCAGGCATAAGGTTTTGCCGCCCGCCTCAGGCTGCGGATGCTCCGCCCGAGGCTTTTTAGCCGTTTCAGGCCGCTGGCAAGGGTTACCGGGTCAGCCAGCCGTTGGCGTCGAGCCAGTTCTGAAGCCGGTCTATCCACTGGTCCTTGGTGGTCTTGTTGGTCAGCCCGAAGCCGTGGCCGCCTTGGGGGTAGAGGTGCATTTCGGCCGGCACGCCCTGGCTCAGGCAGGCTTCGTAAAAGCGGATGCTGTTGCGCACGGGCACCGTTTTGTCGTCGGCGGCGTGGACCAGAAAGGTGGGCGGCGTCTGGGGCGTTACCTGCTGCTCGTTGGAATACAGGCGAATCTGGTCGGGTGTGGGCGCGTCGCCGAGCAGGCTTTTGCGGGAGCCGGCGTGGGCCAGGCTGTCGGTGAAGCTGATGACGGGGTAGAGCAGCACCAGGAAGTCGGGCCGGACGGAGGTGTTGTCGGTAGCTTCGCCGGCGGGCTTGCTGAAGTGGGTGCCGGCGGTGGAAGCCAGGTGGCCGCCGGCCGAGAAGCCCAGCAGGCCGATGCGGGCGGGGCTTACGCCGTACTCGGCGGCCCGCTGCCGCACCAGCCGCAGGGCCTGCTGGGCGTCCAGGAGCGGGGCCGTGGCCTTGTCGGGCTGGCTCTGGTCGTTGGGCAGGCGGTACTTGAGCACGAAGGCGGTGATGCCCATTTCGGTGAGGCGCCTGGCCACGTCGGAACCCTCATTGTCCATCGACAGCCGCACGTAGCCGCCGCCGGGGCAGATGATGACGGCCGTGCCGTTGGCCTTGTCCTTGGCCGGCCGGAACACCTGCAGCGTGGGCTGCACCACGCTGGACACCCGCACCCCGCCGCCGGGCAGCGTGAGGCTGGTTTCCTTCAGGTCGCTGGCAATGGAGTTGGGGATGGTCCCGCTGTAGAGCGACACCACCGCCTGGGCCGAGGCCAGCTGGGAAGCCGCTCCGAGCATCACGAGGGTAACAAGTAGCTTTTTCATGGGAAGAAATAGGTTGGAAGACCCAAGATAGGCGGCACTCCACGCCCCCGCCAGTCGCCGGCACCCCGGAAGCCCGCGGCGGCGGCGCAACCCTTGTCCGAAGCCTGCTGCCTGACAACCCTGCCAGTATTGCTGTCTTCTAAAAGGCTGCGGATGGTGTCAGCATTGTTGCAACATCCATCCAGAGGCTTTCGGGTGGCAGCAGCACCGGTGCAAGGGGGCTCTCGTGCCCTCAGGTCAGGCCCTGCACCAGTGCAGGACAACTCCCAAGCCCTTTGGATAAGGTCGGCACCGGTGCAGGGCTGATGCTAAGCCCTTCGGATAGCCTCTGCACCGGTGCAGGACGGGTTCCGGGGGCTCCGCCTAGCTTTTGCACCGGTGCAGACCCTATCCAGCCGCCTTCGGATAGTATCTGCACCGGTGCAAAAGCTAGGCGGTGGGCGCTACGGGTGAAGCAGCGGGCTTGCGCTGTCCTACCCGCTGCGTATTGCGCTGGGGCAGCTTACTGTAGTCGAAGTAGGTGGGGGCTTTGGCGCGCTCCTGGCGGTGGACGTAGAGGGCCGCGCAATGCACGGCCCACAAGGCGTCGGCTAGCACCAGGGCATCGGGACCCAGGGCCGAAATGGTGTCCTTCACGGCCTTGCTGCCCTGGTTTTTGGTGGCGGTAGCATCGGTATAGGCCGTGAGCAGGACGCGGGTCTGGGCGCCGGCAGCCTGCAGCGTGGCATCATCGTGCTTTTCCAGCTGCTCTACGTAGGCAGTGTAGCGGGTGAGGCGCCTGGCCTTCGACGCCTGGGTGAGGCCGCTGAGCTTGTCGGGGTAAAACAGGGCCTGCTCGGTGGGATGGTCGTAGAAGCGCGGCTGAAGCAGCCGCTTGTTGGTGGCCTGCACCAGCTTTTTCAGGCTTTCGAAGGCCTGGTCTTCGGTCTGGGTGCCGCTCTGGCGCCGGCCGCTGCCGGAGGTACGCCCGCTCAGGCTGCTGCGGAAGGCTTCGAGGGCCGCTTGCAGGGCCGGCCGCTCGTCGCGCAACAGTTTGGTGACCGAGGCAGGCCGCAGGGCCTCCAGGGTGAAGTCGGCAAAGGCGGCCAGCGCGTCGCGCGAGGCTTGCAGGCGCCGGAAATGGTTGTCGTACCGTTCGTCGTACATGATGGGGTAAGAAAGAAGGAAGGGGATAGGACAAGTGGCCGGAGCGGGGGATATGCGCGGTGTGTAAGGAGGCCCGGGCCAGGCGGATAGGGTAGCGGTAAGGGCTTGAATTTGAACAGAAAATAGCAATTTCGCAATACTGCCAGAGGCCGGACAGTTAATTTTCTTTGCCGGGGAATTGCAGGGCCCGCCCGCCGGGCTTTACCGGGTGCGCGCCGGCCAGCACACCGCCCGCCGCGTGGTGGAGTAAGCACCGGCTACGGTTTGCACCAAGAAAGCCCGCTGCACGCGGCGGGCTTTCTTGGTGGGTGGTAGCTACTGCGTGACCCAGGTCACTTTCTCCTCGATAGGCCTGCGCTGATTGCGGCCGGGTGGCTGCGCCACGTAGCCCAGGTAGAAGAAGCCCAGCAGCTTGTCCTCGGGGCCGAGGCCGAAGAAGGCCCTGACCTCCTCCACGTAGGTGATGCCGCCCGAGCCCCAGTAGCCGCCCACGCCGTGGGCCACGGCCGTCAGGTGCGAATGGGGGCATCGAGCTGAGCAGCAGCAGGCTTAGCAGACAACGCAAAGCCAGGTGGTTTTTCTTCACAGCAAGTAAGCGGAGCCGCCAGCCGCCCCCTGCGGGGCGGCGGCTGGGTTGGCGGTAGCAGGTAAGAATACGGGGAGCGGGCTGCCGACCTGCTTCGTCTCGTTCAGACGGAAGCCGGTGGGTAGAACGAGGCAGGCGCGGAAAGCAGAAAAGGCTTTCAGTCTGACTGCCGGGGCCTTTCTCGGAAAATGACTCCGGACCAGGCCGGATCAGCTTCGCAGAGGCAGCCGAGGGGTGGCCCGGCTTCCGGCGTCACAGCGCCGGTCCGGCGCCGCTACAAGACAGGTAAACACGATTAAATTCGAAAGGTTGTAGTGGGCCTTGCTATTCCCGGTGGCGGCTACAGTTCACTCACCGTCACCCGCACGTCGGTATTGCGGCCGTGGTCGTCGGCGCAGGAAATCTTCAGCGCACCGGGCGGGGGCCGGAAAAACACCCGCTCCGTAGCTCCCGCCGCCCGATAAAACTCGTCGTTGATATACCAGTACACCTGCCGCACCTCGTTGTCGGTGGTGCAGCTGAGCAGGAGCTGTTGCTGCTCACCGCGGTTGAGTACGTACTCGGTGTTGGCCAGCGGGGAGGTGATGCCCGGGGCCCGGTCGCGGCCACCGCGCACCAGCTGGCAGCCGGGGTTGTGGGGCGGCAGCTGCCGGTAGGGCAGGCCCTGGGCGGCTTTGAAGGCCAGCACCTCGGGCAGCAGGTTGGGGTACTGCTCCCGCCGAAACCCCGCGTCCGGCGCGCAGGCGCGGCAGTAGACGTACTGCCCGTCGGCCGAAAGCAGCACCTGCTTCTGGTGCTGGCAGCGTCGGGCGCTGGAAATGCCGGGCAGGAAGTAGTCGATAAGCTGGTTGGGGCAGTCCGGGCCGGGCGGCAAGCCGGTTTCGGTGCACACGAGCCGGAAATCCAGGCTGGTCGGGGGCTGAAACCAGTCGTTGGGAGAGTTGTAGGCCAGGGTGTTGAACAGGTCGAACAGCAGGGGCGTGGCTACTTCGGAGCCGGTGAGGGCCGGGCTGCCCTGCCCGCTGAAGTTGCCTACCCACACCCCGATGGTATACTCCTTATTATATCCTATGCTCCAGGCGTCGCGGCGGCCGTAGCTGGTGCCGGTTTTCCAGGCAATCTTCGGCAGCCGCAGGCTGGTTTCGTAGCCCACCGGCAGGTCGGGGCGGGTGAGCTGGGCCAGGATGTCGGTGATGAGAAAGGCGGCGGCATCGGAGAAAAGGGCCGTCGTCTGGGCCGGGCGGCCGGGCCGGGAACTCGCCCAGCGCAGGGGCGCATAGCGGCCGGCGGCGGCCAGCGTCACGTAGAGGTTGGTCAGCTCCTCGAGCGTAGCGCCGCAGCCCCCGAGTATAGTGCTCAAACCCAGCCGGGGCGCGTCGCGGGCCACGCGGCGGAAGCCGCCGGCGCGGAGCTTCGCCGTGAAGGTGGGTACGCCCAGCTGGGAAAGCACGCGCACGGCCGGAATATTGAGCGAGTACGCCAGGGCCCGGTCCAGGGGCACTTCCCCGGCGCAGCGCTTGTCGAAGTTCTCGGGCTGGTAGCCGTTAAAATTCGTGGGTACGTCGGCCAGCACCAGCTTGGGTGTTACCAGGCCCTTATCCAGGGCCAGGGCGTAGAGCAGCGGCTTCAGGGTGCTGCCCGGCGAGCGGACGGCCTGCACGCCGTCGTTCTGGCCTTTGGTCAGCGCATCCCGAAAATCGGCCGAGCCCACGTAGGCTTCCACGGCGCGGGTGCGGTTGTTGATGACCAGCACGGCCGCGTTGGTGATGCCCAGCCCCTGCAGGCGGCGCACGTAGTTGCGGGTCAGGTCTTCAGCCCGGGCCTGCTTGCCGCGCTGCAGGGTGGAAGCAATGATGGCCTGGCCCGGCTGCTGCCGCACCAGGCGGCGGGCCAGGTGCGGGGCCAGCGCCGGCGCGGCGTGGCGCTGCACGTCGAGGGGCTCCAGCAGCGCATCAGCAATGGCCTGCGGCGGAAATAGCCCCTGCTGCCCGAACCGCCGCAGCCAGCGGTTGCGCTCCTGCTGGATGGCGGCGTTGTGGCGGCCCAGCACCAGGCCCCGCGGCCGGTTCGGGATGATGGCCAGCGTCACCGTCTGGGCCAGCGACAGGTAGTCCGGCGTCTGCTGGAAGTAGAGCAGGGCCGCCGACTTGACGCCTTCCACGTTGCCGCCGTAGGGCACCAGGTTCAGGTAGAGCTGCAGAATCTCGGCCTTGCTGAAGTGGGCTTCCAGCTGCACGGCGCGCAGCATTTCCCGCAGCTTGTTGCCCACAGTCCGCTCCTTGGGCTCCAGCAGCCGCGCCACCTGCATCGTGATAGTGCTGGCCCCGGTGGTGCGCCCCGAGCCCGTCAGGTTGCGCCCGGCGGCCTTGAGGATGGCCAGCGGATTGACCCCGAAGTGGTAGTAGAAGTAGCGGTCTTCCTTGGCAACGATGGTGCGGCGCAGCGCGGGCGTGATTTCGCGCAGCTCGGTTTTCATGCGCCACTTCTGGGTTGGGTTCAGGAAAGCGTGCAGCACCGTGCCGTCGGCGGCCAGCACGATGGGGGAATAGAGCGGCGCCGGCGGCAGCGGAAAAAAACGGTCGAGGGCCCAGCCCAGCCCGGCCAGCGTCAGCAGGAGCCCCAGAAATGCAGCGGGGCGTTTCATGTCTTTAGGATTACTTCGCCCGGGTGGCCGCCGGGAAGATACCGCGCGCTGAATGCCATCAGCGCCCTCCGCTGCCGGATACTGGCTGCCCCGGGCGGGGGTGGCGAAGTGCAAGTTTTGTTCCGCATAGCCCTTTTGTTACGAATATGATAGCGCCAGGAATTGTTGCTTGCTGACTCTGCTGGAAAAAAGAACAATTACTGAGGAATATACTTTTAGTGGTGTTTTGAGCACTTTAGTGTAAATTACACCTTCTCACACTCACCTTTTTTCTTCAAACCTAATTTCGTTCTGCATGAAAAAAATCTTACTCATGAGTTTCATGCTCATGGTCACCCTGTTGCAGCAGGTGACAGCCCAGAACCGGAATATTTCCGGGCGGGTAACCGACCGCCAGTCGGGTGAAGGCCTGCCTGGAGTCACGGTTCTGTTAAAAGGCACTACCAATGGTAATTCCACCAACTCGGACGGCTCTTATACCTTGAGCAATGTGCCCGAAACGGGCGGAACCCTGGTCTTTAGCTCCATTGGCTATCTCACAACCGAGCGTGCTATTGGGACTGAATCCCAAATCAATATTGGTCTGGGCACTGACTCCAAGCAGTTGAGCGAGGTAGTAGTGACGGCGCTTGGTATTGAGCGGGACGTCCGTTCCTTAGGCTACGCCACTCAGGAGGTGAAGGCGGAGCAGTTGTCTCAGAAAGGTACGCCCAACGTGCTAGATGCCTTGCAAGGCAAGGTAGCTGGTGTGAATATTACGGGTGCCAGCGGATTGGCCGGCGCTTCCACTAACATCAACATCCGGGGTATTACTTCCCTGCAGGGTAGCAACCAGCCATTGTTCGTAGTGGATGGAATTCCGATAAGCAACGACCTGGACCGCACCAACGGTGGTCCGTTGGGAAGCTTGGGGGGGGCCCAGACCTCCAACCGAGCCCTCGATATCGACCCTGAGAACATTGAGAGCATCAACATCCTGAAAGGCCCGGCGGCGGCAGCGCTGTACGGTTCGCGGGCTTCGTCGGGTGCCATTATCATCACCACGAAGGGCAACCGGGGCGCTGCTAACAAGAAGACAGAAATAACGGTTACCTCGGGCCTGAACTTTCAAAAGGCGTATGGCCTGCCCGATTTCCAGAATGAGTACGGCCAGGGCATCAACGGGCAGATTATCACTACCGGGGGCAATGGCAACATCTACACGGGTAGTGTAAACTCCTGGGGACCTCGCTTCGGCACTACGCCAACGCTGGCCAATGGCCTGCTGCTGACCCCGGACAATCCTACTGGCAATGCCGCACTGCCTTATCAGCCCTACAAGGACAACATCAACGACTTCTATCGCACGGGCCGCCTGCTCACCAATGGTGTAAACATTGTGGGTGGCACCCCTGAGCAAAACGTATCGTTGAACGTTAATAACTCCGACCAGAAAGGCATTACGGCCAGCTCTTCGCTCAAGCGTACCAGTGCTCAACTCTCCGGTAATATCCGTCTGCTGAATAAGCTGCGGATCGGGGGCTCGGTTAACTTCATCCAGACCAACACCTTCGGTCCGCTGGTGGGCAATGGCAGCAGCGCTTTCGGGCAGCTGATTAATATTCCCCGCAGCTACGATCTGACCAACCTTCCCTACAAGACCGCCACGGAAGCCAATATTTTCTTCCCCGGCAGCGACAACCCACGCTGGAACCTGGAGTACAACCCTACCACATCAAATCTGACGCGTTTTATCAACGTAGCCAACCTCGGCTACGACATCACCCCGTGGCTTAGCGTGGCGTACCGCCTTGGCTACGACACCTACACTGACCGTCGCAAGCAAGTCTTTGCGCCCGGTGCCAACCGCTTGCCTACGGGTCTGGTGCTAGATGAAACCTTCTTCCGCAGCGAGCTGAACGGCGACCTGCTGGTGACCCTGAAAAAGGACGATATCCTCACGCAGGGTCTTAATGCCAATTTGTTGGTGGGGCAAAACGTGAACCAGCGCCGCCTGCAGAACATCTCTTCGCAAGCGGATAACCTGGCTTTCTTCGGCTTTACGAACTCCGTGAACGGGGCCGTGTTCAGCAACGGTACCGGCGAAGAATCGAACGTACGGCGTCTGATGGGCTATTACAGCTCGTTGAACTTGTCTTATAAGGACTACTTGTTTCTGGAACTGACCGGTCGGGCTGACCAGTCGTCTACGCTTCCCAAAGACAACAATACCTTCTTCTATCCGGCAGCTTCGTTTGGTTTCGTATTCACGGATGCGTTTGACATTACCAACGATTACCTGTCTTATGGCAAAATCCGGGGCAATGCCGCCCAAGTCGGACGCGACGCGCTACCTTACCAGCTGCTCACGCCCTACGACCGGGTGACGCTGGGCAACAACGTGGCCAGCCTGAACTTCCCGCTGAACAACGTAGGTGGTTTTGGCATTGACGATCAGCTGGGCAATCCTACCCTGAAGCCCGAGTTCACGAAGTCATATGAAGGTGGTGTCAATCTGGGTTTCTTCAAAAACCGCCTCACCTTCGACCTGACCTACTTCAAGACCATCAGCGACAATCAGATTCTGCCGGTTGCTGTGCCCGCCAGTACGGGCTACCAGACCCGCGTGACCAACGTAGGGCGAGTGGATAACAAAGGCTTTGAAGGATTGGTGAACGTGACACCCATCCGGACCGACAACTTCCGCTGGGATGTGTCTGCCAACTACACGCATTTGCGCAACGAGGTAATCTCTATTGCTCCTGGCGTGCGTGAGGCTCCCATCAACGGCAACGCCTTCACCGGCACCATTCCTTCGTTTGTGGTAGGACAGCCTTATGGTGTGATTCGCGGCAACAAAAAGCCCCGCACGGCTGATGGTAAGTACATCATTGATCCAGCAACCGGCCTGTGGGCAGTGGAAGATCCGAATCAGGTAATTGCTGATCCGAACCCTGACTGGCAGGGTGGCCTCACCAACACGCTTTCCTACCGTGGCATCAACCTGTCGATGCTGGTGGATGCGCGGGTCGGTGGCGACCTGGTATCCTTCACCAACGGGTTCTATCGCTCGCGGGGTGCCCTGGAAGAAACGGGCGTAGACCGCGAAGCTCCCCGGGTGATTCCTGGTGTTATCATCACTTCCCGTAACACAGACGGCTCCATCGCCACTACCCGGCCAAACAACGTTCAGGTAGATGCGCAATCGTACTGGCAGAACTTCGGTCTGCAAAGCGACCTGAACGTGTATGACGCTACCGTTTACCGTCTGCGCGAAGTTTCGTTGGGATACAACCTGCCCAAGGCGGTTCTTTCTAATCTTCCCTTCGGTGCCATCAGCCTGCAATTTGTAGCCCGCAACCTGTTCTACTACGCGCCAAACGCGAACTTCGATCCTGAGTTGAACACCCAAGGAGCAGGCAACATTCGCGGACTCGACATTCAGGGACCTCCGAATACCCGCACGTATGGTGTCAACCTGCGTTTCTCCCTCTAAATCTTCCGCAGCCTAATGAAATTTTCCCTCAAAACGACCTTTTTGTACCGGCTGGGGCTCCTCCTGACGCTGACGACTGCCGCCAGCAGCTGCAGCAAGGATGAATTCCTGGACGTTAACGATAACCCCAATCTGCCCCAGTCCGTGACGCCGAACGTGTTGCTGACCGGTATTGAAGCCACTACAGGATTCGCCGTAGGTAACGAACTGGGCCGGGTAACGTCCCTGCTTATTCAGCATCAGGCCGGTATTGCTAACCAGCCTGCTACCTATGACACGTACGCGCTACGCGGTGCGTTCGACAACTCGTGGAACTTCGAACTTTACGGTGGTGCCCTCATCAACACCCGGCTGCTAATTGACCAGAACCAGGCTACCAACCCGGTATACGCTGGTTTGGGCAAGCTGATGCGCGCCTACAACTTCGCGCTGGCCACGGATCTGTGGGGCGATGTACCTTACTCCCAAGCCAACCTGGGGCCCGCTAACCTGCAGCCGCGCTTCGATGCCCAGCAGGATATCTACCAGGGCAATACTGCTTTGGGTATCGAAAGCCTGTTTGATCTGGTGCGTAGTGGCATGAAAGATCTGGACAATACCAGCAACCTGTTGCTGCCGGGGACGGCTGATGATATTGTATACAAGGGTGACCTGGTCAAATGGCGTCGTTTCGGTAATACCCTGCTGCTGAAGCTGGCTAACACCATCAGCCGCAAAAACCCTGATCTGGCGCGCACCGTAATCAATGAAGTGCTGGCCAAAGGCCCTACTGCCATTATTACGTCGAACACCGATGATTTTGAGGTTCCGTTCGGTACATCTGTTGGTAACCAGAACCCGCTGTACTCTTACAACTTCGTGAACCGGCCCGATGACCAGATGATGAGCCGGCGTTTCCTGGATTCCTTGCGCATCGTGAGAATACGACCCGCCTCGGGCACCCCGCCACGTCCCGATACCGTGTTCCGCAACGACCCGCGTTTGCCCCGGTTCTTCACCACTACTCCCCGCACCACGGCGGCCTCGAAGACTCCTTTCGGTTTCTTCACGGGCTACGATAATGCCGGTACTCAGGCAGTGCCGTTGCGGGTAAACCGCTCACGCTACGCTCCCTACGTAGTGGGTGTTTCGGGCGAGGCCCCCGTACGGCTGGTCACCAACTTCCAGCGGGCCTTCATCCTGGCAGAATCGGCGTTGACGCTGGGTACCGCCGGAGATGCGCAGGCTTTGTTTCAAGAAGGTATTCGGGCTTCGATGACGAAAGCAGGCGTATCGGCTACCGATATCACGGCGTATTTCGTGGCAAACCCGAGTCTGGTTACGTTGTCGCCGGCAGCGGCTGACAGAGATAAAAACCTGAACAAGATCCTTACCCAGAAATGGATTGCCTGGGTTGGCAACGGATACGAAGCGTTCAACGATTTCCGTCGCACGGGCTATCCACGTCTGCAAATTGTGCTGTTCCCTAGTTCTGATAGCCCTTCGAGCATCCCGGTGCGCTTGTTCTATCCCAACTCGGAAATCTCTACTAACACCAGCCAGGTGCCAACTCCGCAGCCGAACGTTACGGCCCGCGTATGGTGGGACATCGACTAGTAGATCAACTGCCTAACTTTCATTTTGCCTTCGTCATGAAAAAAAGAGTTTCATATATCTTCAGTCTGCTCACTCTGGCCATTGGCCTGGGTGCCTGTGAAAAGGATTACGGTTCCGATTCACTAGGGCCGCTTCAAGACAGTATAGCAGATATTCCCGTCACGGTTACTAACCGAGAATTCTTCGAGCGGGTGCCTATTGTTACGGCCTCCGTGAAAACTGTGGTGCCGGCTCCCGGCACCGGCAATGGACCCTTTTCCATTACCTTCGAAATTCCGGCTGACAAGGGAAAGATCCGGGAAATCTCCCGCATCAATACTGGTACGCAGGGATTGAACCTGTTGCAGAACGGCACGGCACAGCAAGCGCTCAACTACAATGGCAATGCTGCTGCCCCCGGCTATCGGGTAATACCTGGCAACGGCACGAATCAAATAACCTTTACTTCGAGCCTAGCGGAGTATGGTGCCTACCGTACCCGGGTAGCAGCCCTGACGGGAGGAGCAGCGGTTAATGCCGGCCAAACTCCGGTGGTAGCTCCCAATACTACCTTCAACGCCCAAAACCCGAATCAGCTGCGCTTCTTCTTCATGCTTACGCTGGAAGATGGCCGCGAGATTATCCCGATGGAAGTCCGGATTCGTGTAGTGGATTAAGGATTCCAATCCTTCCCGAGCATAAAAAAAACCCTGGCATTCGTCAGGGTTTTTTTATGCTCGGGAAGGATTGGAAAAGGCTGGTTATTGTAGGGCTGTACAGCGCAGAGGCTGAAGATTTTCTGCCGTTGCCGCTGGCGCGTTCCCCACGCCCGCCAGCGCCAGATGCAACTCGACTCGACCAGCATCCGCGTCCACCAGCACGCGGCCGGGGCTGCCAAAAAAAGGCCCCAGGCCATCGGCCGCAGCCGGGGCGGGCGCACCCCCAAGCTCCACCTGAGCTGCGACGGGGCCGGCAACGTGCTCAGCTGGATCCTGACCCCGGGCCAGGCCAGCGACTGCCCGCAGACGCTCTGCTTGCTGGCCCCGCACCTGGCCCGGTCTGCGCAGTTATGGCCGACACAGCCTACGACAGTGATGCCTTGCGCGGGTTCATCGTCGTGGCCGGGGCCCAGGCCGTTGGTCTGTCCACCCCGCATCGGCGCCGCGTCCTTCATTTTGACCCCTGCGCTTACGCTCAACACCACCACATCGAGCAAATGGAATACATTGAAACAACACCGACGCCTCGTCAACCGCTACGATAGCCTCGATGCCTCCTTGCAAGCATCCCTCTGCGCACGTATCGCCTGCTCTGCCTTAACTGAGAACACCCCTAGGGTACCTGAACACGAATTGAAGGTGCATGCAGATTGGCTTCCTGTTTCCTGTTTCAATGCGCAAAATGTGGATAACTCCTTTGTTTACTTAGGATGAGCGCACTTCAGTAGTTCTAATCTCACCGCACCCGCACCACGCCGGCTCCATTGTAGGAGTGGTACTCGGCGTTGTACATGGCGTCGGCACTCACCGGGCCCAGCCGGAACGTGCCCTTGGACACGGCCCGGGCCACGTAGTAGAACGACTTGGGCGCGGTGGTAACGGTGGTGAACAGGTTGATCCGGTCGTCGCGCAGGTCCAGGTAGTCTGGGTTAGCGGCATCCTTAGCCCAGGTGATGTCGCGCACGGCGCCGATGCGCGGGTTCTCGATTTCCAGGCCGGCGGGCAGCAGGTCGGTAATGGCCACGTTCTTCACTTCCCCGGCCGCATCGGCGCTCTGGATGGTGATGCGGACGATGACCAGGTCGTTCTGCCGGAAAGTCGGGGAGCCGATGGCGTTGCCGCTGCGGTCCAGAAACTGCCGGCGCACCCTCAGGAAGGAGTCTTCCTCCCGCACCACGTTGGTCGGCGACACGCCCTCAGTTTCCCAGAAGTAGTAGAGGCTGCCGCTGCCGGCCGTGCGCAATGCTATCTGCCGGTTGGCCACGTTATTTATAGTGAGGTCCTTGCCGGAGAACCGGCCGATTTCCTTCGCGTCGGCCGTAATAGCAGCCGTGGCGGTGCTGGTGGCATTCCGGCGGGCTACTTTGCCCAGGGCTAATAGCGCAAACGCCCGTTCCTGGGTGCTGAGCCAGCCGGCCTGCTTCACCTGCCGGCTGAGCTGGCGCGTGAGCCGGGGCACCATGGCGTTGGCGGGGTCGGCTTCGAGCAGGGCGTTCAGAATCAGGGCGTCGTCGCGCAGGGGCGAGTAGAAGCTGCCGTCGAGGGCGCGGCGGGCGGCACGGTCGGTGAAGGTGGTGGGCAGCAGGTCACGGAAGCCGCGCTGGTTACCGCCGATGGCCTGGGCGGCGGCCAGCAGGAAGCGCGAGTCCTGGGCCAGCAGCTGGCGGTTGGCCTTGTAGTAGTTCAGAGCCACGGCATCCTGACGGCCGGCCAGGGCCAGCACGTACACCGAATAGGCAATTTCCTTCTTGGCAATAACCTTGCGGCGGGCAATGCTGCTCCCGTCGAAGTAGTCGTACTCCTCGGTTTCGCGCTTGCGGGTGCGGGCCTGCAGGTATTGGAGCGTCTTGTCGAGGGTGCTCTTGTTCACCTCGAAGCCGGCGCGCTGGGCTTCGAGCAGGAAGTGGGCGGCGTAGGTGGTGGCCCACCAGTTGTCGTAGTCGCCGCCGGGCCAGTAGCTCAGGCTGCCGTTGTAGAGCTGCTGGGCCTCGATTTTACGGATGGCTTCCTGCACGTTGTAGTTCGGGTTGAAGCGCGTGCCCTTGGCCTGCTGGCCGGTTTTCTGGCCCAGCGAAGCCGTCAGGTCGCCGTAGTAAAGCTGGGGGAAAGCGGCCGACACGGTTTGCTCCAGGCAGCCGTAGGGGTACTGGAGCAGGTAGCGCAGGTCCTTGGCAAACTCCGTCATCGGCGAGCGGCTCACCACCAGCTGGCTGCGCAGCGTGGCGGGCAGGAAGTCGGTTTTCAGGTTCAGCTGCTGGGCACTGCCGCCCTGCACGCTGCCCGAGCCGGTGACCTTTTGCAGCGGGGAAGCGGGGCGGATTGGGAGTTCTACCCTTTCCGTGAATTCCTGCTTGGTGTCAGTAGCAACGACGACAACCCGCACCGCATCGGTGCCGATTTTCTGGCGGGCTTTTATGCGGAAGCTCACCCGGCGCTCGGCGTTGGGCATAAGCACAACAGCCTGCGCGGCGTCCCACGTGAACTTCGGGTGGTTCCCATTGCGCATTTCCTCTTTGGAATATACGACTTCCAAAAGCCCGTCATGCTGCGTGAGGCTCTGCGGATACGAGGTGCTGCCGGAAGTGGCAGCCGTGGCAGTTTTTCCATCTTTCAGCACAAGACTTACCAGGGCTTTGATCTTGTTGCTTGTCGTGTTCGTCAGCGTCACGGGCACGTCAATCGTGTCGCCGGGGCTGAGGAAGCGGGGGAGGCTGGTGCTGATAACCACCGGGTCGGCGATGCGCATGGTTTGCTCGGCGCTGCCAAAGGCTTCTCCCTTGTAGGCCACGGCCATGATGCGCACGGCCCCGCTGAACTGCGGGATGCGCACCCGGTAGCGCACCTTGCCGCTGGCGTCGGCGCGGAGCACGCCGCTCCATTTGGCCAGCAGCTGCACCCGGCGCGAGGGCACGGGCGTGGTGCGGCGGGAGAGGTCGGCGCCGTCGCCGCCGGAGGAGCTGGTACCCAGCTCGGGCAGCAGAAAGGGGTACACGTCGTAGGCCTGCACTTCCAGGGCGCGCTTCTGGTAGAAGTAGCCGTAGGGGTCGGGCGTGCGGGTATCCTTCAGCTGCAGGATGCCCTCATCGACTACCGCAAAGGTCACGGCAGCGCCGGGCGCGGTGCTGGCTTCGATGGTCTGCCAGGTCTGGGAGCGGCTCTGGGCGGCGGCTTTCAGCGCCACAGGCAGGCGAGTGCCGGGCTTTTCTACCGTGAGGGGCACGAAGCCCCGGGCTACGGTGAGCGGCAGGCGGTTGTCGGTGATTTCGCGGATGGCGGTGGCCGTCACGTAGATGTTGGGCACGTGGTTGCCCCGAATCGGGATGCTCACCCGCGCCGACTTCTGGTCGGTGGTCACGTAGAAATGGTCGAGCACCCGGTCCCGCTCCACCGTCACGAGCACGCGGCCGGGGAAGGGCGTTTTGAGCAGGAGTTTGGCGGTTTCACCGGGCTGGTACTTAGCCTTGTCGGCCTCAATGGTGACTTCACCCTCGTTGTTGACCTCGAAGGAGTTGCTCTGGGTGTCGCCGTAGCCGTAGGCGTAGAAGCGGCTGGCCACGTAGGTAGCGGCGCCGGGCCGGGACACGCGCACCTCGTACTCGCCGGAGGAAGCGGGCGTGAAGTCGAGGCTGGTTTCGGTACCGATGGTGCGGCTCAGGGTCAGGATGGCCTGCTCGCGCTTCTGGGAGTTGTACACGTAGCGGCCACCCTGGCGCTCGATAACCGTTTCCCACAGCAGCCGCACCACTTTAATCCGGGCGGCGGCGCTGGCGGGCTGGCCCTGGGGCGTGAGGGCCACGAAGCGCAGCGGCAGCGCCTGGCGCGTACTCACCAGCTCGGGCAGGCGCTGAATCCCGAACAGCACCGGCTGGGTCTGCACTTCGAAGGTGGCCAGGCGGTTCACGGGCCGGCCGCTTTCGTCGAACACCGTGGCGAAGGCTGCGCCTTCCAGGGTGCCCAGGTCGGCGTAGTCGGGTACTTCGTAGGTAGCGGTGCCCTGGCCGGTGGCGTCGGTGGTGCCTTCGCGGGTGGTTTTCTCGAAGCGGTCCGAAATAGAGGTGCTTTCTTCCTCGCCGAAGTTTGTGCGCTTCCGCTCCCCGGTGCTGATGTTGAACTCGTAGCCGGGGTAGCTTTTGGGGTTGAAGGACTTGGCCTTGAGCGAGAATTCCACCTCGAACTTGCGGTCGGCGGCGGGCGGTCCGAACAGGTTCAGGGCCGTGATATTCGCGGACACTATACCGCCGGGGCGGACCACGGCGGGCGTGGCTTGCACCGTCACCTTGAGGCGGTCGGGAATGAATTCCTCCACCGAGATTTTGCGCGAAGTCAGCAGCACGTCGTTGCCGGTCAGCACTTCCAGGGTGTAGAGGCCGGTCATGACGGCGGGCGGCAGAATAAAGCGCGACTCAAACGCGCCGTCGGCCGAAAGCTGCTTGCGCAGGCTGGCGTATTCCCTGCCGGTGGGCAGCAGCAGGCGGATTTTCACCGGCAGATTCTTCGGTGGGGTCTGCCAGCTTTCGGTGCGCACCACGGTGTTGGTGCGGATGGTGTCGCCGGGGCGGTACAGGTCCCGGTCGCCGTAGAGGAAGGCCTGGTAGCGGGCCGCGTTGCTTTGCAGGCCGCCCACATCGAAGCGCGAGGTTTCGACCCGGCTGGTGGGCAGGTTCAGAAACGTGAAGTCGGACCCGCGCTGGGCCGTGACCATGCTCAGGCGGAAGCGGCTGGTGGCGGCGGTGCTGTCGAACACGGCCACGCCCGCGCTGTTGGTGGTGCCGCTGCTGATTACCTGGTTGTTGGTACTCACAAACCGTACGCTCACGCCGCCGAGCGGGGTAGCATTGCGGATGGAGTTGGCAAACACCAGTGTGCGGCCGGCCTGGCCCTGCTTCACAATCAGGCCAATATCCGACACCGAAATCAGCTTGCTCACCTGCAGCCACTGCCGCTCGGTGTCCTGCACCTTCACGATGTAGAGTCCCTTCATCGGCCCGGTGAATTCCAGGTCTTTCAGACTCAGGTTCAGCAGCCGCAGCCCGTTTTGTTTGGGCAAACCGGCCACCGGGTAGGTGCGCTCGGTCAGCACGCTGCCCAGCGTCTCGACGTCGTAGTAGTTGTAGGATTTGTCCTCGTACTCGCCGCCTTCACTTTCGCCCCCGCCTTCCTCGTCGTAGTTGTAGCCGTACTGCTTGCCGCCGCGCAACAGCTGCTGGATGTTGTTGGCGTAGACCTTGGCGATGGTGACCTGCACCTTTTCCACTTCCGCGATGCGCACGCCCAGGTTGCGGCTGCCCAGCGCATCGAGGTACATGGCCTTGTCGCCGTTGGCGAAGCTCAGGCTGGGGCGCTCATCCACGAAGGAGGCGGTTTGGGTAAATGGTTCGGCCAGCTGCCCGCCCAGCAAGCCGCGCATACCGCTGCGCAAGCTGAGCTGGTAGGTTTTGTCCACGTCGAAGCCGCCCTTGAGCACGAAGCCGCTTTCCAGCGCTTCCACCGAATACTCCACCGCCGGCGACACGGTGAGCAACGCCGGAATTTCGGCGGCCGATACGGGCTGGTTGGTGAGCACCGTAATGACCGGGTCGCCCTCCACGATGGAAGCTACGACTTCGCGCACCAGCAGCGTCTGCTGGTCGGGTACGGCTACCTGCGCGGTGAGCGGCTTAACTGTCGCTTGGTCAGAACCCAGGGCGCGCAGGCCGGGCGCTACTTCCAGCGTCACGGGGGAGCCGGGGCGCACGTCCTGGGTCAGGGCCACGCCCACGATGCTGTCGGCTTCGGCCGATACTATTTCAAACGCCACGGGCTTGCCGTCCTGGGTGACGCGCAGCAGGGGCTGCAGGTCGGCGGGCTGCACGGCGTAGTTGAACAGCAGGTTGGCGCGCATCTCGGCAGAGCCCGCTACGCGCCGGCTCTGGCTCCAGAACAGCTGCGGATCCTGCATGCGCAGCGCCGGGGTGTGAAACCGGGTTCTACTCAGCGCGGGCTCTTTTTTCAGCTTCAGTGCTGCCAGCGCCACCGGCCGCCACTGGGCCTGAAACGCGGTGGCGGGCCGAAACGGCTCGGCCGGGGAGAAGGTCAGCTCCCGGGCGCTGGTCCACTTGAACTTGCCGCGCACGGCGGGCTCAAACTGCACGTACTGCAGCGTATCCCAGCGGCTCACGCGGCCCTCGCCCACGGGCTCGTCGAAGGTGAAGCTGATGTTCTGGTAGGGGCTGATTTCCTCGCCTTCGGCCCCCGCACCCGCCGGGTCAGACTTGGAGCAGGCGCATAGCAGGGCCAGCAGCACCAGCAGCGGCAGGCGAGATAAACGGAACGGTATCATACGGATAGGCGGGGAGTGGAAGGACGCCGGAAGGTATGCAAAAAGGGGGTTGGGTAGTTGAGTCTGATTCCCCGTAATTTGACCTTTTACCTTCTTATTCGCTTTGACAATGCCGGTTGAATTGCTTCTTGATTCCTCTGATGAAGATCTGCTGGATGCCGTGCGCGTCTGGGTCAGGCTACTGGAGCAGGAGTATTACCACGAAGCTTTTGCATACACTCACCAAGACCCGTATCACGAGTGGACTCCTGAATTGATGCGGAACGTTATCTATGGCTACGGAATTCCGGAATTGGAACCAGGAGAGCCGCTTTACAAAGTCACTTCTGTGGACGCAGTTGTTGAGAGCAACGATAAGCCATCCGCAGAAGTAACATTTCACATGCCTCGTGAGCATCACATGGAAGGGACCTAGGCTGTAGCCGAAATCTGGTTTTCTCTTCCGCTAAATGATAGATGGAGCGATTTAACGGCTACGTTCAACGTGTTGTATATGAAAGACCAGGTGTCGCTTGAACTGCAGGAAATTCATGTGTTCTGACGTGATTACAGTAGGAAAGCAGCATGGCAGCCGCGTAGCGGTGCTACGTCGATAGCAAACTGAGGAAAGGCATCAGCAGCAGCCAAATGGCAGCATTACAGTATCAACTCCTTCCTCCACCGCCCGCACCGATGCCGCTGCTCACCGAACTAATCCTGGCCCTGCGCCGCCACTGGCCCTACTACCTGGCCGAAGCGGTGGGCCTGGGCGTGTTCATGCTCAGCAGCAGCCTGCTGACGCTGGCGCTGGAGCATCCGGCTTCCGGGCTGCACCAGGCATTGGTGGCCCAGGGAGCGGGGGAGATGCTGCGCCGCGTGCCGCTGGGAGTAGGAATGGGGCTGGTCATTGTGGGGCTGGCTTACCATCCGTGGGGCAAACGGTCGGGGGCGCACATCAATCCGGCGGTCACGCTGGCCTTCTGGCAGTTGGGAAAGATGCGCCGGGCCGATGTTTTCTGGTACATCCTGGCGCAGGCCGGGGGCGGACTGGCGGCCGCCCTGCTGCTCAAAGCCGGGCTGGGTACCTACCTCGGGCATCCCCGGATCAATTTCACCGTTACCCAGCCCGGGCCCGACGGGGCGGCTCTGGCTTTCGCGGCCGAGTTTGGCATCTCCTTCGTGCTGATGCTGGTCCTGCTGCTGACCCTGCACTCAGCCCGGCTCAAGAAGGCCTCCGGCTGGTTCATCGGGGCATTGATTACCGGGTATATCATTTGGGAAACGCCCTACTCCGGTATGAGCCTCAATCCGGCCCGGAGCCTGGCGTCGGCCGTGGCGGCCCGAAACTTTGCCGACCTCTGGCTCTATCTGGTGGCTCCGCCGACGGCTATGGGGCTGGCTACCGCGCTTTTTCAGCGCTTGCACCCGGTACGGGCTGCCGACCCAGGGAGGGCCGGGGAGTCTGCTGGTGAGTCGCCCCACTATCCGAATCCGGCCCCTTGATTTGGGTCTGCTTCCGGCGGCGCCTTGTCGGCTTCATTTATAGCTATCCTTACGCCTGGTTCGCCCGCGGCCAGGCCGTACATTCGGCCATCGAACGTATCCTTAGCCAGCTTCAAGCTTCACTACCGCAACCATGCAAAAACTACTACTGCCTGTTCTGTTGCTATCCGCATTAAGCCTTGCGGCGCAGGATCTGCCTGCCGAAGTCCCGGCTTACAAGACCTACAAGGCCTCTTTCGGGATTCTGGCTAATCCCAGAGTGATTGGGGTGCAGACGGAAGCCCGGTTTCTGTCGCACTTTGGGCTCCGGGTAGCCGCTACGCAGGTATTCGATGCCCACCACCGCCAGAATGAGTTCAGCGGCGGCGGACTGGGCTTGGTTACCTACTACATCCCTTTGAAAAATAAGCGCATCGAGCCCGTGCTGGGACTGGGCGGGGTGTACTCGCTCTACCACTGGGATACGGGCTACGACCGGGGCAACCTAACCGACCTCAACGTGGGCGGCGGCGTGGGCGTGAACCTGCGGTTCAGCTCTGATTTTCGCACCGGCTTCAGCGTATTGGCCGCCAATGGCTTCGTGGCTGATTACGTGGAGGGCAGCATGCGCACCGGGCGCCGCAAGCTGCTCATCATGCCCGCGCTGACGTTTGATATTTTGCTGTAAATCACTTAGGGGAGTGCCGGGGGTAGCCTGTTTGCCGTGGCTACCCCCGCCATTTGCCTTTGCCGGCCGACCGGTGTTCCCGCTTCCGCTTGGCTTCAGCGTCCGTACGGACTGTCGGACCGAAACCGCCGCTCAAACTCTTCGCGGGTGCAGATGGACGACACGTGCGTTACCCGGTCAATGGCCAGCACACCGTCCAGATGGTCGATTTCGTGCTGAATCAGCTCGGCCAGGTCATCTTCCTGCCCAACCCGGGTTTCGTGCCAGGCGCCGGCGGGGTCCTGGTAGCGGACGCTAATCCACGCGTGGCGCTCCACTTGCATGAAAATCGCCAAAAAGGACAGGCAGGCGCAGCAGAATAAGGCGCTGCGGCTCGCCGATCTGGGGGGCCGCAATGGCGCGGCCGTAGCCGGTGGTCGTGCGCCAGTGGGCTACGGTATCGGCCAGGTCGGCGATGATGCGGCTGGTTTCCGCCGAGGTGGGGTCGGCGACGGGGGCGGCAACGGTACGCAGCAGGGGGTTGCCAAGCTGCAGAATTTCACGAATGGGCATAGCGCAGTCGGCCGGGGTTGGAGATTAGGGCTTGGTACGAATGGCGCGTACCAACGCCGCCAGCTCGGCGGCGGAATAGACTTTGCCGCGGGTAAGCACGGCATCTATCTGCCGGATGTTGGCAATGTTCTGCAGGGGATTTTGGCGCAGAACCACCAGGTCTGCGTCCTTGCCAACGGTAACGGTGCCGCTGGTTTTCTCTGCGCCCATGAAGCGGGCCCCGTTGATCGTGGCGGCCTGCAGTGCCTGCGTCGGCGTGAGCCCGGCGGCTACCAGCAGCTCCACCTCGCCTTGCAAGGAGGCCCCGGGGTAGATGTATGAGTTGAAAGGCCCGCTGTCGGAGCCGGCCAGTAGCAGCACGCCGGCGGCCTGTAGCTGCGGCACCAACGTCATGAAGCGGGCAGTAAGCTTTTTGCCAAAAGCCACTGCCGTGCCCGACTGCTGCCGGGCGCTGGCCACGCGGCGGGCGTACGTAGCCTGAATCTGCGGGGAGATGTACGCCAGCAGCGAATCACGGCTATGATCGACTTCGGTTATCTCCGCCAGGGTTTTCTGAATAAACAGCGTGGGGACGACGGCCGTTTTATGAGCGGCCATCAGTTTGAACGTGCGGGCAGCTGCGGCGGGGTCGTAGGTGGCGTACAGCGCCGGGAGCACCGCAAACAGCCCCAGCGGCTTGGCCGTGCGCAGGCTCTGCTGCACCAGCGCCGTGAGGCTGTCTTCCTTGCCCGAGCAGGCCTTAAAAACGTAATACAGATGCTCCGTGGCGTCGAGGCCCTGCCCGATGGCCTCACTCAGCTTCACCGAATACGGCATGTGGCTGGTGGTGCGGAGGCCGCGTTTCTGGGCGGCGGCCAGCACGGCCAGATACGCCTCGCGCGAAATCTTGCTGTCGTAGATCTTGACGTAATCTACCCGCAGCTTTTGGAGCGAGTCCAGGGCACGACTGATCTGGAGGGGCGTTTCCACTTCCAGCGAGCCGGGCCAGTAAGCTCCCGGACCGTCTATTTTGGGCCCTGAAGTGAAGATGCGTGGCCCGGGCAGCGTCCCGGCTTTTATGCGCTGCTGCCACTGCCTCACGGCCGGCGTAAGGTCGCCGCCCGCGTCGCGCACCGTGGTGATGCCGTGGGCCAGAAACAGCGGCAGCACGCTTTGGTTGGCCCGGATCAGGCTGTCGCCGCCCCGGAAGTGCATGTGCATATCCCACAGGCCGGGCAGCAGGTACTTGTTGGTGCCGTCCAGGGTTTGGGCGGCGGCATAGGTCCGGGTGCCGGTGGGCTCCACGCGCCGAATGGTGCCGCCGGAAATGGCTACGGTTTGGTTGGGCAGCTGCCGGCCCGTCAGCACATCCACCACGTTGATGTGCTGAATAACCACGTCGTAGGTTTCGGGCGCAAAGCCGCTGCTACTCCCCAGCACGGCCGCCACCAGCAGATTTCCAGAAATTTTTCTCATGCAAACAAAGGCCGCAGTAACCGGGGAAAAGTCCTGACCCCGCACTGGCGCCGGGGAAGATACTGCCGCAAATGATTTGAACGGCAAAGCCCGGGCAATGACGGACGGCTGCCGGGGAGGCGCCGCGCCTCCCCGGCGGTGCGCCGAAAACCAGCCGGGAGCTGCGCGCAGACGACGGTACTCGCCATCGGCGCAGCCTGCGCCCGGACGACGACGGTACCTGAGCAGCAGAAGCGGCAGCTCCGGATACGGCACCAAAAAGCCCCGACCACGGGTGTAGTCAGGGCTTTTTGAGGGGAGTAAACCGTCCTTACGGATTCACATGCTTCAGCTTCAGGCGACGACGCTCCTGGTTTTGCTTTACGCGGCGGTGCAGGGCTTCCTGAGCCGTTTCTACCCGCTCAACGGTTTCCGACTGGCTATTTTCGGCTTTGGTGGTCTTAGTCGACATATGAAAAAAGTTAAGTTCTGCCCAAAGATACGCTTCTCTGGCACATGGTTTAGCCTGGGGCCGCGGTTATAGCCCTACTGCCCCGGCGAATACGTCCGCTCGGCGTGCTGCCGCACGTCTTCGGGGTAAAACAGCACGTCCTTAAAATTCTCCTCGCAGTACAGCGCGGCCTGGTCGGTAAAGTGCCGGGAATCGGGGTGGCTGCTCTGGCCGCCGGTCAGCACCGAGCGGGCTTTCAGGCGCGGCCCGAACTCGACGACGGCAATAAAGCTGTTGCCCACGGTGCCGTAGCGCTTCTGGGTGCCGGGAAACGAGCGGGAGCCAAAGGCCGCCAACGAGCCCCAGGCCGACGACGCAAAGGCGACCGGCCGGCTGGGCTGCCGGTCGTCGTAGGTTTCCTGGATGCGGCCGGTGAGGCGCTGGAAGCGGTTTACTTCGCCCCAGGCCATTTCCCAGGTGCCAAAGTCGCGGGTCAGCTCGGCCTGCACCTCGGCCAGGGCCGTGAGTTTTTCCTGGGCCGTGGTATTCTGAACCGTAAAGAGGTTGAAGCTGATCTGGTTGAATACCTGATCCGGGGCCGCGCGGGTGCGGGCCAGCTTCTGAATTTTTTCGCCCCAGTAGATGGCCAGGGTCTGGGCCACGGACTGCTGGCCGTAGCGCCGGTCCCAGCCGCGCAGCACGGCCAGGGCCTCGGTCACGGCCGGCGGCTGGGAGCCGGCCGGGGCGGCTAGCAACGCCGGCAGCAGCTCCTCGAAGCCAGCCAGGTAGGGGTCCTTGGCCGCCGCAATCAGCGAGTCGAGCGTGAAGCCGGCTTGGGGCCGGGTCAGCACGCGCACCGCATTGATGCCCCGGTAATTTTCGGCGTCGGGGGCCATGTAGGCCGGATATTTCTCTTGGTTCGGGCTGCTGCCGGGGCCCGCCACGGTGAAGGGTGTGGAGTTGCAGTTCTGAATGAAGCCGCTGGCCGGGTTGCGCACCTGCACGATGTCACTCACTTGGTGCAGGCCGCGCCACTCGGTGGCGGGGTTGCTGCCGTCTACGGGCTGGCTCCAGTCGAAGCCCGGGTTGCGCCGGGGCATGAAGTTGCCGTGCCAGTAGGCGATGGTGCCCTTGCTGTCGGCAAAAACCGTGTTGTTGGAGGCGTTGCCGTTGAGCTTCATTACTTTCCGGAAGCTGGCGTAGTCGGTGGCCTTGGTGCGCAGGTACGACTGCTCCAGGGCCTCCAGCGGCGTGTCCATCATGCGCACCGTCACCCAATGCGCGTCGTCCTTCTGGCCCACTACCGGGCCGTGGTGGGTGCGGTAAGTCGTGAATTCGCGGCGCAGCAGCTGGCCGTCTTTCCTGTACGCCACCGACACCGTGCCCGCCTGCACCGGCCGCCGCTGCTTGCCGTAGCGGTAGAAGAATTTGCCGTCCTCTTTCTCGATGGTTTCCAGGTATTCGTCCATCGAGTCGGCGTAGCTGGAGGTGTGCATCCAGCCGCAGTGCGCATTGAAGCCCTGGTAGACGAAAAACTGCCCCCAGGTCACGGCCCCGTAGGCATTCAGGCCGGCCTGGCTGGTCATCTGCACCTCGGGCCGGAAGTAGAACGAGGTGTGAGGGTTGATGAGCAGCAGGGCGTGGCCCGAGGCGCTGCGCTGCGGGGCAATGGCGAAGCCGTTGGAGCCCGTCGGCTCCCGGTCCTTTTTCTCGAAGTCGGTATCCAGCCAGGAGCTGGACTTCTTTTGGCTGTAGAATGCCTTCAGCCGCTGCACCGACACCACGCTGATGTTGCCGCCGATGCTGCCCTCGCTGAACATGAGCGGCATCCAGGGCTGGAAGCGGCGCAGCAGCCGGGGCTGCACGGTGGGGTGGGTGTGCAGGTAGTAGTTGGTGCCGGCGGCAAACGCGTCGAGCAGCTGCCGCATCCAGGCGGGGCTTTTCTGGTAGATGCCGATGGCCTGGGTGCTGTCGAGGAACAGGCGGGCGCGCAGGTCCTGGTAGAGCGCCGCTTCACCCTCCACCTCCGCCAACCGCCCGATGGAGACGATATAGTTGTCCTCGACCCGGGCAAAATCATCCTCGCACTGGGCGTAGAGCAGCCCGAATACGGCGTCGGCGTCGGTTTTGCCGGTTACGTGCGGCACGCCCCAGGTGTCGCGGGTGATGCTGACCTGCCGGGCCTGCTGCTGCCAGGCGGCTATTTCGGCGGGGCGGAAAGCCTGGGCGCGGGCGCTAAGCGGGGGAAGCAGAATCAGCAGAAGAACGAGGAGTCGCATCGGAAGGAGCATAAAACGGATTGGCCGCCAAGGTAGCGCGCCGCTTTGGCTTTGCGGGTAGCGGAGCCGAAGAAGCCCCGGCCGGCAACCGGGGGAGCAACTTTCTACCAATCTTTGCCCTATGAAAAGCTGCCTGAAATCATCTGCCCTGCGGGCCTGCGGGAGTATAATGCTGCTGCTCGGGCTGTTGGGGACGGTTGCCGTGCCGCCGGCCCCGCGCATCACCGAGCGAAACTACCAGCGCTACTTCGATCGCTACGACCTGCAGGGCTCGTTTCTGCTGCTCGACGCCGCGACGGGGCAGTACACGGCCTACAACCTGCCGCGCTGCCGCCAGGGCTTCCTGCCCGCTTCCACCTTCAAAATTCCGAATACCCTCATCGGACTCGAAACCGGCGCTATCCGGGATACCACCGACCTCTGCCGCTGGGACGGCGTGAAGCGCAGCTTTCCGCAGTGGAACCAGGACATGACGATGGCCCGGGCCCTGCGGGTGTCGTGCGTGCCCTGCTACCAGCAGCTGGCCCGGCGCGTGGGCGCGGCCCGCTACCAGCAGCAGCTGCCGAAGCTGAAGTTTGGCCGCATGCAGGTCACGCCGGCCACCGTCGATACGTTCTGGCTGGCCGGCCCCTCACGCATCACCCAGTTCGAGCAGATAGACTTTCTGCAGCGCTTCCAGCGGAATAAGCTGCCCGTAGCCCGCCGCAGCGCAGACATCACCAAAGCGCTGCTCGTCCTCGGCCGGGGGCCGGGCTGGACGCTGCGCGGCAAAACCGGCTGGACCATGCAGGCGGGCCACGACAACGGCTGGTTTGTGGGCTGGGTGGAGCAGGCCGGTAAAGCCTACTTCTTCGCCCTGAACGCGGAGCCCCAAAACGGTGGTCCGGCCGCGGCCAACTTTATTCAGGGCCGCCGGGCCGTTACGGAGCAGATTCTGCGGCAGGAGTTTGGGCTGCTGCCCGCCGCGGCCCACCAGTAGCTTACCAGCGGGCCGCGGGCCTGGCTTTATTCGGCGGGCTCGGCAGCAGTCAGCTTGGCTCCGGCGGAAGACGGCGCATCCGAAGCCGGGTCTTCCGCCGCCGCGACGGGCGTAAAGCGGTCCTTGAAGCGGGCGTACAGCGCGTTCATGCCCAGCAGCAGCAGCCCCATCAGAATGAAGACCACGGCGCGGGTAATGGTGCCGCGCTGGCTCAGGTCGAAGAACACCAGCCGCACCAGGCAGATGGCCACGCCGGCCAGGGCCGCGTAGCGGAAATCCTGCCGCCGCAGCAGCAGGCTGCTCACAAACAGGGCAATGACTTCCAGCATCAGCAGCACCGTGAGCACCGAGCGGTCGAAGGACTGCACCAGCACTACCGTAAGGGCCCCGAAAGCCGGGTACAGCAGCACGGCTACCCGCTGCCGCGGGCTGAGCTGCCCCAGGGCCGCCAGCCCGCCCAGCCCCGGGGGCCAGTACAGCGGGGCCGTCGGGACGGGAGCTGCCAGCGTCAGGGCCGCGTAGGCAAACAGCAGGGCCACCGCGCCGGCCGTGGTCAGCCAGCGCACGCTCAGCAGCTGCCCGGGCGCCAGGTACACCAGCGCGACGTAAATGATCCAGGCCGTGGCCAGCCCGAAAAACAGGATGCCGTACAGCTGCAGCCGCCGCAGCCTTGCGGGCAGCCGCGCGCCCCCCAGGCTCAGGCCCAGGGCCAGCGCCAACGACAGCAACGCCTGCCAGGTGACCTGCACTTCGTGCCAGAGCGTGAAGGTGGCAAACAGCAAAGTCAGCTCGGGCAGATACGGGTGCAGCCGCTGCCAGGAGCGGTAGCGCGGCTCCGCGGCGGGCGGCTGCCGCCACGCCAGTCCGGCCAGGGCCAGCAGCAGGGCCACGGCCGTCAGGCGACGGGCGGGTAGGTGCCAGAGCTGGTCGGTGCCGGGCACCAGCAGCACCAGGTGCCCGAGCAGCGCCCAGCCCAGCAGGCCGTAGGAAACGTGCAGCAGAAACCGGTCGGGGCTGCCCGCGCGGGCCAGGCTTGCCGGGTCGGCCAGCCGGCGCCGCAGCTCCTGGGCAGCCAGCGCCGCGGCTGCGGTCAGCGCGGTCCAGAGCAGCACGGGCAGCGCTTCGGAATGCGGGGCAAAAGCTGCCCAGCTCGTCACGGCCAGGTGCAGAGCCAGCAGGTACAGCCAGGGCCAGCGCACCTGCCGGCCCGCCGCCTGCCACCACGAAAAGGCCAGCCCCGCCGCCGAAAGCAGCGTCAGCGGCAGCAGGTAGGCCAGCGTGTGGCCGGTGGTAGCGGGTTGATTTTCGAACAGCGCGTGCTCCCATTGCAGCAGGTGGTAGCCCACCGCGGCCAGCAGCACGCCCACCCACAACCCCGGCACCGGTCGGAAGCGTCGCAGTCCCAGCAGCCCGGCCCCGAGGCCGACGGCAGCCCAGCTGGCCCACGGCTGCTCATACACCAGCCCCGCCGCCGCCAGCAGCAGCAGCCCCGGCACCGTGCCCAGCACGCGCAGCCGGTAGTTGGGGTTGTAAGAGAAAGGCAGCAGGTCGTAGGGCGGGGCGGCCAGCCGAACCAGCAGCAGCTGGGCCGCCACCGTGGCCAGCGCCGGCAACACCAGCAGCAAGGCCCGCTGGTTGTCGCTCAGCGCCCCGGGCCAATACACCAGGGCCGGCAGCGCGGCGGCCAGCAGCAGCGTGCCGTAGAGCAGCACCCGGTAGGTCCACCACTCGCGGCGGCCGGCCAGCAGCAGCGTCATCAGCAGCAGCTCGGCGTAGAGCAGCACGTTGGTCAGCGGCCAGCTCAGCCCGGCTTTGTGCAGACCCAGTACGGCTACCAGCAGCAACAGCTGCCCGGCCAGCAGGTGCAGGATGCGGAACCACTCCGCACTGCCCCGCAGCCACCACGCCAGCCCAACCAACCCGCCGGCCGCCGCCGCGCTGCCGCCTACCAAGGCCAGGGCCGGCGGATGGGCAAAGCCAAACAAAGCTTGCAGCAGCAGTCCCGCGCCGCCCAGATAGGCAAGACCGGAAATACCCCCCACCCCCAGGTGCAGGGTGCGGTCGGGCGAGGCGACGGCCTGGGCGCTGAGCCACAGGTGCCGGCCCAGCCGTCGGAAAAACACGGCGCCGCCGGCGCCGGCCAGCAGCAGCAGGGCGGCGTTGCGGGCCCCGGTAGCCGGCGTTAGCTGCGGCCAGTCGAAGAGGCCGGTGAGCAGCAGCACCAAGCCCGCCAGCAGCGCCCCGCCCATCAGCAGGCGGAAGGCGGCCACTTCCGTGGCCCGGGCCAGCAGCGCGGCCAGGAGCAGGGTTTCGAGGTAGAGCAGGGTCAGCGTAGCGGGCCAGGTCAGTCCGAGCTCATGCAGGCCGATGATGGCCACTGCCAGCAGCACCTGCCCGAGGGCCAGGTGCAGGGTACGAAACCACTGGGGGCCGCCGCGCAGCCACCACGCCAGCCCGAAAATGCCCCCGGCCACGGCCGCCGCCGCCCCGATCAGGGCCCCGGCCGGGGGATTAGGGCGGCCAAATAACGATTGGAGCACCAAGGCGGCACTACCTAGGTACAGGGCGCCGAAAAGGCCACCCAGCCCCTGGTGCAGCGCCCGGCTGATTACCGCGCCGCCGGCCTCCGGCGCCAGCACGGACTGGGCGGCCGTGAGGCGGAAGTAGGCTGTGCCGAGGCCGGCGGCCAGCAATACGATGAACGCGTTGCGGTGCAGCTCCGCCGGCGAGTAGGAGGTCAGCTGGGCCCCTACCAGCCCCAGCAGCCCCACACCGGCCAGCAGGGCCCCCGCGGCGGCTACCTGAAACACCAGCGTCTCCCGCTCCCGGCCCATGATAAAGGCAATCAGCAACGCCTCCAGCAGCATAAACAGCGCCACGACGCTGCCCGTCGCGTGCCAGCCCTGCAGTGAGAAGGCCGTAGCCAGGGCCAGCAGCAGGGAAATGATGGTGTCGGTCTGGAACAGCCACTGAATACCCAGCTGCCGGGCGCGCCGGGCCACGAAAAACGTGAGCACCGCGCCCAGGCCCAGCGGAATGGTTTTCCACGGCGAGCCGGTGCTGTACTGGTAGAGGTTGAAGCCCAGCGTGGTCCAGTTCAGAACGTGGGCCGCGAAGAGCAGGGCGTCGAAGCGGGCATCGGCATACACGCGGCGGTACTGGACCACGGCCGCGGCTACGCCCACCAGCACCACCAACGCCATGGCCGCCAGCCGCGGCGCGCCCGTCAGCGGGGCGGCCAGGTGGAAGTGCCAGTACTGGTGGAACACGAAAAAGCTGACGATACTCAGCAGCAGCTGGTAGCGCCACTGCTGCCGGTAGGTAATGGCGATGCAGAAAGCCGTGATGCCCGCCGCCGTGCCCAGCGTGAGCAGGTCGGGCGGAATGACGGCCAGCGCCACCAGACTCAGCACCCCGTGCAGCGTAGCCACCGACTCCCGGCTGCTGGTCCAGGCCAGCCAGAGGTTGGCTGCCACGCCGGCCAGCAGCAGCAGGTAGCTCAGCGGCGGCGCGGCCCACTGCAGGCCCGGCACGCTCACGGCGCCCACGCAGGCAAACAGGAAGATGGCGGCCGCGCTGCTTTGCAGCCACACGTGCAGGCGGGCCGCGAAAGGCTTGGGGCGCAGGTAGTAGTTCACGGCCAGCAGGGCCGCGGCAAAGGCGGAAATAAGGGCGAAGCGGAAGGGCGGGGCCAGCCGCAGCGCGGTGTACACGCCCAGGAAGCCCACGCCCGTCACCAGCACCACGGCCCCCAGAATGCCGGTCCAGTTGTCGAGCAGCAGGTGCTCAGTCCGTTCCCACCACGTCGGCCCGATGGGCTCGGCGGGCACCGGCGGCGCTACGGGCCGGGGCGGTGGGGGCGGGATAACAGCGGGTTCGGGTTGGGTTTTCGGAACGGGCGGCAGCGCCGCTGGTGGCGTCGGAGTCGCGGCTGGCGGTGCGGAAGCCGTTGGCGAAGCCGGGGTGGGGCTGGGCGCAGCCACCGGCGGCCGGGGCGCCACCGGAGCTGGGGGCACAACAGGTGCCACCGGAAGCGGCGCAGCGGCGGGCACGGGAGCAGCCGGGGGTGGCCCGGCGGGTGCCACCGGGGCGGGTGCCGTCGGGGTGCTGGTCGCCGGGGGCGTGGCCAGCGGCGCCGCCGGGCGGGCGGGCAGCGCGGCGGCGGGGGGCGGCTGGAGCAGCTTCATTTCCTGCCGCAGCTGGTCTACCTGGGCCAGCAGCTGCACGTGGTCAGCGTCGTGCTTGCGCAGCTGCTGCTCCAGCGTCTGGACGCGGTCCTTGAGGCGCTGGTAAAGCAGGTAGCCGACCACCAGCACCACCACAATCCATATTCCGCTATCCATAGGGTAGTTTTACAGCCGGAGAAGGCAGGTCAAGCGGCCGGAAAGCACGCCTCGCCCGGCCCGGGGCGCAGGGCCGGCGCTGGAAACTTAGTGATTTATTCGGTTGGCCGCCGGCAGCGCGGGAGCGGTGGCCGGGCAGCCTTCCCCGCCGCCCTGCGTATGTTGGGGCACCCATTGGCTGCGGCCAGCCCCATATCCAACCCGCCATGCTCTCCCACCGGCACGAAATCTTTCTCGAAGTAGCCCGGCAGCTCAGCTTTACCAAGGCCAGCCAGGCGCTGTTCGTGAGCCAGTCGGCGGTGAGCAAGCAGGTGAAAGCGCTGGAGGAATACTACAAAACCGGCCTGTTTGAGCGCCTCGGCAACAGCGTGATTCTCACCGCGGCCGGCGAGCTGCTCTACCAGAAGCTGCTGCTGGCCACGCAGCTCCAGCACGAGCTGCACCAGGAGTTTACTACCCTCAGCCCTACGTTTTCGCCCCAGGTGCACATGGTGATTGGGGCCAGCACCACCATTTCGCTCTACGTCATTCCCCCGATCCTGTCGGCTTACCTGAGCAAGTTCCCCAACACCCAGCTCACCCTCAAAAACCGCAACAGCGAGAATATCCTCAAGGCCCTGCTCGACCACGAAATTGATCTGGGCATTATCGAAGGCATCCACAAGGTGAGCAACGTGACCTACACGCCGCTGCTCACCGACGAGGTGGTGGCCGTGTGCTCGGCCCGCAATCCGCTCAAGAGAAAGGAGTTGCGGGCCCACGACCTGCTCGAGGTGCCCGTGGCCCTGCGCGAGGCCGGCTCCGGCACGCTGGCGGTGCTGGAAGAGGCCCTGGCCGAAAAGCACATCAAGCTCACCGACCTGCCGGTGAAAGTGCGGCTGGGCGGCACCGAGGCGCTGAAAAACTTCGTGCGCGTCGATACCTGCCTGGCCTTTCTGCCCCGGCAGGCCGTGATGAAGGAGCTGGCCTCGGGCGAGCTGGTAGAAGTGCCCCTGCGCGACCTGAACTTGGTCCGCCACTTCGAATTTGTGCAGCGCAAGGGCACCGAAAACAACATGCCCTACCGGGAGTTCGTCCAGTTTGCGCGGCGCCATTATGCCAAACCGGCATAGCCTATTCCGAAACACTATTTGATTTGGGAATAGCGCGGGGAGAGATTTGCGTTCCAGATCCACTATGAACGACACCCTCGAATCCGTTTCCCGCCTCCAGGCGCTGCACTGCTCGGTCTGCGGCGCCCCGCACCCGGCCTTTACCCTGCAGCGCGTATCCGACTGCTGCCAGATGCCGCTGCTGGTCTCCTACGACCTGCACGAGCCGCTGCCCCGCGCCAGCATCCGCAGCCTCGACGGCACGATGTGGCGCTACCGGGAGGTGCTGCCGCTGCTCCACGACGAAAACCAGGTTAGCCTCGGGGAAGGCTTCACGCCCCTGCTCGACCTGAAAAACGTGGCCGGCCGCTACAGCCTGCAGTCCGTGGTGCTCAAGGACGAGGGCCAGAATCCGACCGGCTCGTTCAAGGCCCGGGGGCTGAGCATGGCGGTTTCCAAGGCCAAGGAGCTGGGCGTGCAGGGCTGCATCATCCCCACGGCCGGCAACGCGGGCGTGGCCCTGGCGGCCTACTGTGCCAAGGCCGGGATGCGGGCCGTGGTAGCCATGCCCCGCCACACGCCCCAGGCCTTTAAGGAAGAATGCTACTGGTACGGGGCCGAAGTGCAGCTTATCGACGGCCTCATCAACGACTGCGCCGCCTGGGTGCGGCAGGTCAACGCTGCGGGTGAGCTGCTGGACGTATCCACGCTGAAGGAGCCCTACCGCATTGAGGGAAAAAAAACCATGGGCTACGAGATTGCGGAGCAGCTGGGCTGGCAGCTGCCCGACGTTATCCTATACCCCGCCGGCGGCGGCACCGGCCTTATCGGTATCTGGAAGGCTTTCCAGGAAATGAAAGCGCTGGGCTGGCTTGCTCCCGACGTGAAGCTGCCGCGCATGGTGGCCGTGCAGGCGGCCAATTGCTGCCCGCTGGTAGAAACCTACCAGGGCCGGCAGGCCAATGCCCACAGCTACGTGGGCCAGCCCACCATTGCCAACGGCCTGGCGGTGCCGCGCCCTTTGGGCGAGCTGCTGATGCTGGACGTGCTGCGCGAGTCGCAGGGCACGGCTCTTAGCATCACCGATGCCGAAATGGTGGAAGGCATGCGTGAGCTGGGCCGGCTGGAAGGCCTGTTCGTAGCCCCGGAAGGCGCGGCCGTGTGGATGGCGGCCCGGCAGCTGCTGGCCGCGGGCTGGCTGCAGCCCGACGAGCAGATCCTGCTGCTCAACACCGGCTCGGGACAGAAGTATCTGGAAAATGTGGCCGGGCAGCACGGGTAAGGAGCCCGGCGTGGTAGGCTCAGACGAAGGCTTTTCATAAAAACCGGCCAGTGGCTACGGTCACTGATAGTACTACCGCCGCAGACCCAAAAAGCGGCTTGGTAAGACAGCAAAACCAGCAAAGCCCGTAGCGCCCACCAGGCGTTACGGGCTTTGCTGGTTTTGCGCCTTCAGGTTTGGCCGCTGTCTGCAGCGAAATTTGCTAAATGCCTTCAAAAGTAAAGGGTATTTTGGGATTTTGCATAAGATATAAGACTAAAGAAGTTGATTTTGAAAGGGGTGTATTGAAGATAAGTACATGTTTATGCTATATTGCATATCAAATGGCAAGGTGCCAATATTTCAGGCTGGTTGATTCTGCTAATGGCTGCTGCTTCGGGTTTTCGTGTTGGCTACGGCTTGTTTGCCCTGGTAAGCCTGGTTTTGTTCAGCGGCGTAGCGGCTTTCACCGAAGTGGCCCATCCGGTGGCGGCGCCCGGCTCCCTGAACGCGGCCGACGTAGCCTGGATGCTCACCGCCACCGCCTTTGTGCTGATTATGACGCCCGGCCTCTCGTTTTTCTACGGGGGCATGGTGCGACCCAAAAACGTTATTTCCACGATGCTGCAGAGCTTCGTGGCGTTGGGCGTGATTTCGCTGGTGTGGTACTTCGTCGGCTTCTCCCTGGCCTACGGCGACTCCTGGCGCGGGCTCATCGGCAACCCGCTCACCTTCGGGCTGCTGCGCAACGTGGGCACGGCGCCCCACCCGCTGCTGTCGCCCGGCATCCCGTTTATCCTGTTCTTCGCCTTTCAGCTCAAGTTCGCCGTCATCACCCCGGCGCTGATTACCGGCTCCTTCGCCGAGCGGGTGCGCTTCAAGGGCTACCTGGCCTTTATGGTGCTGTTCTGCCTCTTCATCTACTGCCCGCTGGCCCACTGGACGTGGCATCCCGAAGGCTTCTTGCGCCGCTGGGGCGTCCTCGATTTCGCGGGCGGCACGGTGGTGCATATTTCGGCCGGCATCGCCGCACTGGCGGGTGCGCTGGTGCTGGGGCCCCGCTCCGGTGGTGCCAAAAAGCAGTCGTTTTCTACCCCCAACGTGCCTTACGTGCTGCTGGGCACCGGCCTGCTGTGGTTTGGCTGGTTCGGGTTCAATGCCGGCTCGGCCCTCGGGGCCAATGAGCTGGCGGCCCAGTCCTTCGCCAACACCAACCTGGCGTCGGCTGCCGCCCTTATTGCCTGGATGCTGATTGAGCTGGCCCAGGGCGGCAAGCCAACGGCCGTCGGGGCCTGCATTGGGGCGGTGGTGGGTCTGGTCGCCATTACGCCCGCGGCGGGCTACGTCACCTACGGGCAGAGCATTCTGATTGGCGTAGTGGCTGCCCTGGTCAGCCAGGCGGCGGTGCACTGGCAAACCAGCTACACCTCTATCGACGACACGCTCGACGTGTTTCCCTGCCACGGGCTGGGCGGCATCGTGGGTATGCTGCTGACGGGCGTGTTTGCCGAAAAGGGCGGGCTGGTGCACGGCACGGCCACGCTGTTCGGCTACCACGTGCTGGGGCTGATTATTGTCATTGCCTACACCTTTGCCGGCTCTTGGGTGCTGCTCAAAATCACGGATGCCTGCTTCGGGCTGCGGGTAAAGGCCAGCGACGAAGAGCTGGGCCTCGACCTGAGCCAGCACGAGGAGTCAACCTACCATATCGACGAAGAGTTTGAGCAGACTTACCGCAAGGAAACGGTAGCGGAGCAGGTCTGAGCAGGAAAGGGGAGTTTATAACGAATAGTTAGCGCAAGCGAACAGGCCGCCGGAAGTAGTTCCGGCGGCCTGTTCGGCTATTCGCCCATCTTGCTCAGGAAAAATGAGGCCAGAAAGCCCAGCACCGTAATCAGGCCGGTGAAATTGTGGGCCGTGGCGAAGGCCTCCGGAATCATGGTGTCGGCAATCATGGCCAGCACGGCACCGGCGGCTACGGCCGTCGTGGCCGCTATTACATCGGGGGAGAAGTGACTGAACACCGAGTAGCCGACCAGCGAGGATACCCCGGATATCAGCATGATGCCGCCCCAGAGCAAAAACACGTAGCGGGCCGAGCGTCCCGCCTTTTTCATGCCCGCCGAGCTGGACAGCCCCTCCGGCAGGTTCGACAGAAAAATGGCTACCACAGCCACCACGCTTACTTTGCCGCCCACCAGCATGCTCAGGCCAATGACGATGCTTTCGGGGATGCCGTCGAGCAGGGCGCCGATGGCCAGGGCCATACTGTTGTCGTCGCCGGGGTCGGCGCCCGGCTTGCTGCCTGCTTTTACTTTCTGGCGCTCCTCGTGCTGATGCTGCCCGGAGCGTTTGCGGTGCTTGGCGCCGGCGCGGGCCAGCAGCCAGTTGGCCAGCGTGTAGGCTACTGCGCCGCCCACGAAGCCTAGGGAAGTGGAGTCGAGGCCGCCCTGCTTGTAGGCTTCCTCCATCAGCTCCAGCGAAAGGGTTGAAATCAGGACCCCGCTGCCGAAAGCCATGACGGCGGCAATAAGGCGCTGGGGCACGTGGGCGTAGTAGCCAATAGCGGCGCCCAGCAGCAGCGCCGAGCCCGACACCAGGCCCCAGCATCCGGCCAGCGCCCAGGTGGGAAAGTTCATGGAAACAAGCAAGCCGGAAAGAGTAAAGCGGATGAAATGCCGGCCCTGCGCCGGGTAGCTGCGCCGTTATACGTGCGGGCGCGGCAGAGTTGCTCCGTTGGCTCCCCGCAGGTCAGGCCGCGCTTTGGTGGCGGGCCAGCAGGGCGTGCAGGGTCGCGTCGTCCACGGTTTTGAGGCCTACTTTCTTGAACGGCGCCGAGTGGCCGGTCAGCAGCGTGACGCTGGCTTTGCTCACGCCGAACACTTCCGCCAGGTAAGCCCGCAGGCAGGCGTTGGCTTTGCCGTCCTGGGCCGGGGCCTTCAGACGCACGGTTACGGTGCCGTCGGGGGCTACCAGCAGCTGGTTGGCGCGGGCGTTGGGCCGGGCTTTGAGGTGCAGGACGGCCACGGGGCAGCTCAGGCCTGGGAGTTGTAGGCGTCGTACACGTTCCAGGCCCAGATCAGGAAGGGTACCACCAGCGTCCAGGCGAGCAGGAAGCCCACCACGCCGCCCACGGCCCAGATGAGGAACGCTTTCAGAATATGCCCCTTGATGAGCTGACCCAGGCCGGGAATGAAAAAGGAAAACAGGGCGGGAACACCGTAGGTAGCTTTCATGGCAGTGCAGAGTTGAAGAGCGAAGATAGGAAGTTGCGGGCGCCGGCCCCGCGTGAAACGCCCGGGAAGGCTACGAAGCGGCCGCTACCGGCGGCCCCAGCCGCGCCTGCCCAAACGGGCACTGGTCCAGCACCACGCAGCGGGCGCAGGCCGGGGAGTGAAAGTAGCAGCACTTCTGCCCGTGAAACATGAACGCCTCGTGGTGGTCGTACACCTGCTGGGCATCCCAGCCGGGCGGGAGCAGGGCTTCGAGCAGCCGGTGCGCCGGCCCTTCGCCCACCTTGGGGCCAATGAGCCCCAGCCGCTGGGCCACGCGGTGGTGGTGGCTGTCGACGGGCATGGCCGGGATGCGCAGGGTGCTGAAGAGCAGGGTGGCGGCGCTGGTTTTGGGGCCGACGCCCGAAATGGACTCCAGCCAGGCCCGAGCTTCCGCTACGGGCTGGTCGGCCAGAAAGTCCAGGTTGCAGGGGCCGCCGCAGCGGGTACCGATTTCGCGCAGCACGGCCTGCAGCCGCGGGGCCTTCTGCTCGGGCCAGGTGCAGGTGCTGATGGCGGCTTCCACCGCGGCCGTCGGGGCGTCGCGCACCTCGTCCCAGGTCGGAAACCGGGCCCGCAGCTGCTGGTAGGCACGGTGGGAGTCGGCGTTTTTGGTGCGGTGGGAAAGCAGAGCGCTGATCAGCTCACTCAGCGCATCCTTGTCACTGAAAAACCGGAAGGGGGCGCCATAGGCCTGGCACAGCCGCTCGTGCACCAGCAGGGCTTTGGTTTGGCAACTGGCAAAATCGGGCTGGGCAGCAGCAGCAGGGGTAGGCATGGTAGCGGCTTACGCAGAGCGGCCCGGGCGGGGTTACTGGGGCCCCCGATTATACAGCGAAATGGCCTGCCTGATGCTGCGCTGCTGCTTGCCCTGCACCACCACGGGCACAATCAGAAACGGCACGGCCGCGTACATCAGGGGAGAAATCAACGTCCCGCCGTCGCGCGTGCTCAGACTGTTCAGCAGGCCGGCCACCAGCAGTCCGCCCCCGACTACGTAGCTGGCCGTGGCGTACTGCTGGTAGCGGCGGGCCTGCAGGAGCATTTCGGTGCTGGCCGGGTTGTCGGCCGTGGCCAGGCTCAGGTTTTTCAGGCTCAGGTCCTGCACCGGGCCATTGTCCTTGGTGAAGTACTCCACCTTGATGGGGCGGTACATCGGCCCGCCCATGCCGTAGCCCCCAAACCCCCCGTACCGGCCCCCGTAGCCGTAGGGGCTGAAGCCGCCCGGGTAGCCGCCCGAAAACTGGTTGGTGTAGGCTGAGTACTGGCTGATACGGCCCACTTTCTCGCGGCGCAGCGTCACGTCGCGGTTGCCTTTGGGCAGCTTGGTGCGCACGTAGTGGCCCGTTTCGTCCTCGTAGTATTTCACCTCGCTCAGGTCGATGCGCTGCTGCCCGTCGAGGAGCAGGAAGGAGCGCCCAAAGACGGGCTGCTTGGTTTCCACGTCGAACACGCGGTAGGTCTGGCCGTTTTTCAGCCCCACCGAATAGCGCGAGGCCTCGATGGGCGGCGCCGCGGCGGGTGCCGGGGCCGGCTGGTGGGTGGCGGCGGGCTGCACCGAATCGGATACCGTGGGCAGGGTGTTGAGCTGGCGCGGCGTGGTCTGGGCCAGCGTCAGCGCCACCGGGGCAACGAGCAGCGGGAGCAGCAGGCAAAAGCGGCGGACGGGCAGGAGTTTCACGGGAGAGCAGCAGGGAAAGATCCGGTGGGGGAAGTAGAAGCAGGCCGCCCGGACGGCGCCGCGGCCGGACTGGCTAGTGGAAGAAGCAGCCGGGGCTACTTCAGCAGCCGTTCCAGCAGGCTGATGCTGTCGACCATGTTGGTGCTGGTTTCAAAGTCCAGGGGCTTGATGATGTAGCCTTCCACGCCCAGGTTCTGGGCGCTCAGCCGGTCGACGTCCATGGCGGAGGTGGTAATGACAAAAACCGGAATGTCGCGCAGCTGGTCGTGCTGGCGGATTTCGGCCAGAAACTCGTGCCCGTTCATCTTGGGCATATTCAGGTCCAGCAGAATCACCTCGGGCAGTGGGCTGAGGGCTGCGGCCCCGTTGCGGCCCAGCAGCAGATCCAGCGCCTCCAGGCCGTTGAAGGCGGTGTAGAGCTTGTGTTGAACACTGAATTTCTCAAAGGACTTCTGCACGGTCATCGTGTCAAAAAAGTCGTCTTCCACGAGTAGAACGGAACGCATAGCGGGAACGGAAAAAAGGGATAAAAGGGAAGCGGGCGGCTAGCACAAAGCGGGCCGATAAGTAGGGCTTACGCCGATTGGTCACTGGCTGGGTAGTTTCGGCCAGGTAAAGATAAACGCCGTGCCGTGTCCTACCTCGGAGCTTACGCGCATGGTGCCTTTCTGCTCATCAATTATCTTCTTGACGATGCTCAGGCCGATGCCGGTGCTTTCGGCCGTGTTCCGGTCGCGCAGGGTTTGAAACATCAGGAAGATCTTCTCGTGGTACTCCGCCGCAATGCCGGGCCCGTCGTCGGCCACGCTGAACTCGTACTCCTTCTTGGTTTCCTGGCAGCGCACGGTGATGGTGCCGGCGCCCTGGTGGTGGTACTTCACGGCATTGCTGAACAGGTTGGTAAATACCTGCTGCAGGCTGAGCCGGTCCGCCAGAAACGTCGGCAGCGTACCGGATACCGCTACGGTAAACTCCGGGGGCACAACCAGGTCGGTAACCTCGCGGACCAGCTCGGCTACGTCGACCGGCTCGATTTTCTGCTCGGTGCGGCCAATGCGGGCGTAGGCCAGCAGGCCGTTGATGAGGTCTTCCAGCCGGGCCAGGCGGCCCTTCATCATGTCCAGATACTGGCGCATCTGCGGACTCAGTTCTCCCGAGAGCTCCTCCTCAATCCACTTCACGATGGTGGTCACACCGCGCAGGGGCGCTTTCAGGTCGTGGGAAGCCACGTAGGCAAACTGGTCGAGCTCCTTGTTGCGGTTTTCGAGGGCCCCGAAGCTTTCGTCCAGCTTCTGGGTCATGCGGTTGAGCAGGTTGGCCAGGTTGCCCAGGCTGTCCTTCTCCTTGTCCTTGATTTTGACCTTGTAGTCGCCCCCCAGCACCTGCTCGGCCAGGTGCTCCACAATCTCAATGCGGCGGCTGGTTTCCTGGTTGCCGTGGGTGAGCTGCTGCTGGAGCTGCTCGTTGGCCGTCAGCTCGCGGGAAATCTTGAAAAACAGCCACAGGGCAATCAGAATGGCCAGCACGGCCGAAACGATAATGGTAATGGGAGCAATGGTTTCGTAGATATTCTGCTGGCGGTTGCGGAGCGTCAGCAGCTGCAGCTCCGAGGCTTTGAGGCGGTTGAAAAGCCCACGAATCGCCCGCATGGTCTGGCGGCCAGTATCCAGAATGGTTCGGGTCACGGGTGGCGTCAGGGCCGTCTGGGGGGTGATAAGCGTCTGCATGTTTCGAAACTGCTGCCGTACCAGGAGCCGCATCGAGTCCAGGCGTTGAGTCTGGACCGGATTATCGACCATGAGCTGCCGCAGGTGGACGAAGCTTTTCTCTACCTGCTGTTCCGACGACGGGTAGTCCTGCAGATAGTCCACGTCGTTGGTGAGCAGGTAGCCACGGACCCGGCGCTCGGCCTCGCGCACCTGCGACGTAAGCTCTTCGGCTTCCTGCAGCACTTGGTAGGTGTTTTCTACCGAGCGGGTATGAATGGTAAGCTGGCGGATAGTGCGAAAAGAGACAAGGGCTGTGAGCAGCAGCACTCCCGCCGCAATGGCAAAGCCCATCAGAATTTTCGTATTGAGTTTTAGGCGCATAGCTCACAAACCTACGCCCTTCCGTTTACATACGCTAGCCCGGGGTGGGGCCGGCACCGGCGGCTGGTGTATCTTCGGGGCCGTTTTCGTCCCTCTCCACCATGCCCGCCGCTGACCACATTACCAGCCCCCAGAATCCGCGCATCAAAAACCTGCTGCGCCTGCAGCAGAAGTCGTCGGAGCGTCGGCAGCAAAACCTGACCATCATTGAAGGCCACCGGGAGCTGACCATTGCCCACCAGGCCGGCGTGGCGGTACAGGCGCTGTTTGTGTGTCCTGAGCTGGCCGGCGAAGTCCAGCTGCGCGCGCTGGAAACTCTGTTTGGGACGCTTCAGGACTGGTTCGTGGTGTCGAAGGCGGTGTTTGAGAAAGTGGCCTACCGTGAAGGCTCCGACGGCGTGCTGGCCCTGGTGCGCCCGCCCCACCACACGCTGCAGGACCTGCCGCTGCCTTCCAATCCGCTGCTGCTGGTGCTGGAAGCGGTGGAGAAGCCCGGCAACCTGGGCGCCATCCTGCGCACCGCCGATGCCGCCCGGGCCGACGCCGTCATCATCTGCGACCCGCGCACCGACCTCTACAACCCCAACGCCATCCGCTCCAGCATCGGCTGCATTTTCACGGTGCCCACCGTGGCCACCACCCGCGCCGAGCTGCTGGCCTGGTGCGCCCAGCGCGGCATCCGCACCTACGCCGCTGCCCTCACGCCCCAGGCCCGGCCCTACACCGAGTTCGACTTTCGCGGCCCCACCGCCTTCGTGATGGGTACCGAAGCCGACGGCCTCACGCCCGAGCTGATGGCCGCCTGCGACCAGACCATCATCATCCCGATGGCCGGCTACATCGATTCGCTCAACGTGAGCACCGCCACGGCTATTCTGACCTTTGAAGCGGTGCGGCAGCGGGGGTAGCCCCGGAGGAAATCCCCGCGGCGGCCTTCCGGTACTGCCACAGCCAGCCGCCCGCCCCCAGCAGCAGCGCCAGGCCGGCCAGCATGGTGCCCTCCATCACGGCCAGCGAAATCGGGTACAGCAGGCTGCCGCCCATGAATACGGCCACGCCCAGCCACCACAGCAGCTCCGCCCCCCGCGGGCCGGTGCGCACCGGCACCGCCCGGATGATTTCGGGCTCCGCAGGCGGGTAGAGCAGGTATTTGAGCCGCTGATAGTCGTGCAGCAGCAGCCCCAGGGTGAGCACCAGAAAGCCGGTGGTCAGGTAAGGCGTGCCGACCCAGTGCTGCGACCAGGTGAGCATGATGATGCCGAGCCACATGGGCACCAGCATCAGGGCCCCCAGCAGGGCAAACCGGCCCGTGAGCAGCAGCAGTCCGATAATCAGCTGGGCCACCCCAACGAACTGAGCAAAAATTTCCAGCCCGTTTTTGGCCAGGAAAGCGTGGTCCATGGGCGGCCCCATCAGGCCGTGGAGGTGGTTGTCGGACAGCTTATACAGGCCGCCGCCCAGCATAAACGCGCCCAGCAGCACCCGCGCGGCCAGCACGTAAAGCCGCCGCAGCCAGCCGCCGGCCCACAGGGCTATTGCGGTTGCCAGCATTGGCAGCATAATAAGGAGGCTGTAGACCAGGGTAGGGGCAGGATTCAGCATCGGCACAAGGTATTTATTGACGCCAAGTAAAGAAATTACTCCTTGATACCAGCAGCTGGTCGCCGCATAGCTCCGGTAGCCGTAGGCCACTTCTGTTAGTGCTGCCTAACCGCCGCCACCCCCTTTTTGCCATGACTGAACACCGCATATTCCGCATTCACGGCCGCGTGCAGGGCGTATTCTTTCGCCAGAGCGCCCAGCAGCAGGCCGAGAAATTAGGCCTGACCGGCTACGCCCGCAACAACTCCGACGCCACCGTCACCATCGAGGCCGAAGGCCCGGCGGCAGCCTTGGATACGCTCGAAGCCTGGTGCCGGCACGGCCCACCGGCGGCCCGGGTCGACGAGATGGAAGCCACCGCCGGGCCGCTGCAAGGGTATCAGCGGTTTGAGGTCCGCCGGGAGTAGGCGCGGGGCCGCGGCAGCCTAAATCCGCCGCAGCTCCTGCACCTGCACGTCCAGCGCGTCGGCGGCGTACAGCAGTGGGGGGCCGGCGGGAGTGGGCAGGCCGTGGCTTTCCAGCAGCGTCGACTCCCACTCGCTGAGCGTGGCGGCGCGCAGCGTCCAGGGCTCATGGAAAAGCCGGCCCCGCCACAGATCGGTGCCCCGCACCGCCGCGGCCAGGTCGGCGCCGGCGGTGTAGAGGTAATAGCGCTCCGTCAGAAAATGCGGCAGTGACCCGGGGCGGGCAGGGGGCAGCACTGCGCCCGGAGTCCAGGTAGCGGCAAAGCGGGCGGGGGCGGCGCCCCGGTGGGTCCGTTCGGCCATGGCCCGCAAGGTGCCGTCGGTTTCCGTCAGGCTCATGCGGGCGTGCAGGTAGGGCAGGTGAAACAGGGTGCGGGCCGCCCACACGCCCAGCGGCTGGGTGGCATCCAACGACAGAAACCACACGCCCGGCACGCCGTCCAGCGTGGCGTAGGTGCGCACGTTCAGCTCGTGCAGGCGGTTCAGGCCCGGCACGGCGGGCAGCCCCAGCGGCCGGATGTGGCTCATGGTAAACGGCACCACGCCCAGCCACGCCTGCCCCTCAAACAAGTCCAGTTCCAGCCGGGCGGGCAGGTAGGGCCGCAGTATTTCCGGGTCTACGGGCCAGTGAGCAAAGAGCAGCTGGCTCCAGCGCTGCTGCATCAGGTGCAGGCGGCGGGAAGTCGGGATGAGGGAGTCGGATGGCATTGGCGAAGGGGAATGGCCACGGCGGTTGAGGCGGCCTGGCAACGCCAGTACAACCGCCGGGCCCGCCAATGGGCTGCCCGCTTACCGATAAAAAGAGTGAGCAGTAGTTCAACCGGAATCATTGCCGGTTGAACTACTGCCGAAAAAAGCAGTACCCAAATTTGAGGACTGCTCTGGGTGCTGCAGTTTCACCGAGGCAACCCCAACCGAGTGGCCCGTACTACGGGCCGCTGCTTCAGAAAATGCTCTTTGTGAAGCACTAGGCTTTCGGCATGCCAAGCAAATACAGCTTTTTTACCCGGCCGGTGATTCGGCCCTTTTCCCAGGTGTAGTGTTCCGTTTCGAGCCCGTTTAGCAGGCTGTCCAGGTCTTCCAGAGTGTAGGTGCGGACGTTGGAGACGGCGCCGTCCCAGGCAAAGCAGAGGGGAATGATGGGAAGCAGGTAGGTAAAGGCCAGCTGCTTCCAGGTTAAGGAACGGGCAAATGGGGTAATGAAAAAGCTCATGAGAAATATCAGGGGCAGCGAAATCCACCAAAGCGCCGTGGGCAGGCTGTTGTCGCTTATCTCGTAGATGCAGATGGGCTGCTGGCTGGCCTGAGCATCTTGCAGGATGCGCCGGGCCGTTTCGGGGGGCATGTGGTGGAAGCTGCCCACCAGGGTGCGCACCCCGATTAAGTCGGCCGGAACTTCGGCGGCATTCACGGCAGCCAGGTGGTAAGCCAGATTAGGGGTTTGGCTATTATTTACTTCTGTGGCGACTTCCTGGTTTGGGTAGAGGTCGGTGAGCGTTAAGTGTAAATCGGCCATGCCGGGTTGACTTTTCAGCTTTTCGAACACCTGTAGCATGGGCCCGCCACTGCCGGAGCACAGGTCCACTATGGTGTGCTTATGGGAATGCTGCAAGGCTTTTCCAATCAGCCTGGCTAAATCCTCGGGCGAGCCCACCATCTGGTGCATTACCACCATGAGCTTCGTCAGACAGGCCCTAAGCCAATTGGGAAACCAGGCGAAGTCCTCCAGCTCGAATACGTGGATTCTTTTCATTGTGCTGGGTAAGTGCGTGGCAAGTTGTGGTCGCAATATCGCAGTTCGGACGACTATATCGTACTGCGGCGGTTTGCTGTCACTCCAGGCTGCTGGGGTGGCTGCGGGGGTAAGTCAAAACTGCGTGGGGCTTTTTACAAGGGTCGGGCTGCCCGGTTTTGCCCACTTGAAACCTGCCCTCATGGGCCTGACCGGCACTTCTACAAAGCGGCTGTTCGCCAAAAAGTGGTACTTCCACGCATTGTGCCCGCCCGGACAAGGCCGCGAAACCCGGCTGAGAGCCCCGGACTGCTGCAAGTAGGGCAACGGGTGCGGAAGAGGATGGTGCCTGCTGCCGCTAAAGTGGGATATTGCAGGGATGAATAAAGCTTTGCTAACCACCCTGCTCCGCCGCGTCGGCCTGATGCACGCCGCCGACCGGGTCCGCTACGGGCTGCTGCGCTACCGCAACCGCCGGCCCAACCAGGCGTTTCGCGCCGCCCACCCGTCGGTGGCGCTGCCGCCGGACTACCTGATGTACGAGTCGTTTCAGCTCAACTACCACAAATACTACGAAGGGGGCCGCGAAACCGCCGAGTGGGTGCGCGACCATCTGGCCCGCCACCTGGACCTGCAGAATCAGCATATCCTCGACTGGGGCTGCGGCCCGGCCCGGGTTATCCGCCACCTGCCCGCGGTAGTGGGCCGGGGCTGCCGCTACACCGGCACCGACTACAACGCCCGCTCCATCGACTGGTGCCGCCGGCACCTGCCCGGCATTGAATTCCTGCTCAACGGCATCGATCCGCCCCTGCAGGCGGCGGGAGCGGCGTTTGATGCGGTGTGTGGCATTTCCATCTTCACCCACCTTTCCGCTTCGGGCCACCAGCGCTGGTACGACGAGCTGCTGCGCGTGACCCGGCCCGGGGGCGTGCTGCTGTTTACCACCCACGGCGCCGCCTTCCGCGCCATCATGACCGACGCCGAGCGAGCTACCTTCGACGCGGGGCAGCTGGTCATCCGCAGCAACGTGGACGAGGGACACCGGGTGTTTGCCGCCTTTCAGCCGCCGACATTCCTACACGAGTTGTTCGGCCGGCAGTGTGAGGTGCTGGAGCACCTTCCCGGTGAGCGGCAGGGCGCCGCCGCCAGCCAGGACGTGTGGCTGCTGCGTAAGCGGTAACCGAAACGGGAAGGCACAAAAAAGGGGTGCAGCCATCGGCTGCACCCCTTTTCTATTGTCAGACCAAAAATTAGTCGATCTTCTTGGCCGAGCGCAGACGCTCGTTTTCGTCGAGCAGGATCTTGCGCATCCGCACCGACTTGGGCGTTACTTCCAGGTACTCATCCTTCTGGATGTATTCCATGGCTTCTTCCAGCGAGAACTGGCGCTTGGGAACAATCTTGGCGTTGTCGTCGGTACCCGACGCACGCATGTTCGTGAGCTTCTTGCCTTTCTGGATGTTGATGGTCAAATCGTTCGGGCGGGTGTGCTCACCGATAACCTGGCCGGCGTACACTTCCTCACCCGGATCAACGAAGAACTCACCGCGGTCCTGCATCTTGTCGATGGTGTAGGCGGTGCCGGCACCGGTGTCCATCGAAATCAGCGAGCCGGAGATACGGCCGGGAATTACGCCCTTATATAGCTCGTACGAGGCGAAGCGGTGGTTCATGATGGCCTCCCCAGCCGTTGCCGTCAGTACGTTGTTACGCAGACCGATCAGACCCCGGGCCGGGATGTTGAACTCGAGGTGCTGCAGGTCGCCTTTCGGCTCCATGATGGTCAGCTCGCCTTTGCGCATCGTCACCAGCTCAATCACCTTACCAGCAGTTTCCTCCGGTACGTCGACCACCAGGTGCTCGATAGGCTCGGTGCGGTGACCGTCCTCGTCTTCGCGGAACAGTACCTGCGGCTGGCCTACCTGCAGCTCGAACCCTTCGCGACGCATGGTCTCGATGAGAACCGACAAGTGAAGAATACCGCGGCCATAGACCAGGAACGTATCTTCCTTATCGGTTTCCTTTACGCGCAAAGCGAGGTTTTTCTCGGTTTCCTTGAACAGCCGGTCCCGCAAATGGCGGGAGGTCACGAATTTGCCTTCCTTACCGAAGAACGGCGAGTTGTTGATGGTGAACAGCATGTTCATCGTCGGCTCGTCGATGCTGATTACCGTCAGGCCCTCGGGGTTTTCGGCGTCGGCGATGGTGTCGCCGATGTCGAAGCCTTCGATGCCGGTTACGGCGCAGATTTCGCCGGAGCTAACTTCCGAAACCTTGGTGCGACCCAAGCCTTCGAACACCTGCAGCTCCTTGATCTTTACTTTCTTGATCGTACCGTCACGCTTTACCAGGCTCATGTTGGCGCCTTCCTTCAGCGTACCGCGGTGCACGCGGCCGATGGCGATACGGCCCACGAACGACGAGTAGTCGAGCGAGGTAACCTGCATCTGGGGGGTACCGTCCAGGGTCGGAGCGGGCGGAATCGAAGCGACAACCGCGTCGAGCAGCGGAATGATGTTGTCGGTTTTCTCTTTCCAGTCGGTGCTCATCCAGCCCTGCTTCGAGGAGCCGTACAGCGTCACGAAGTCGAGCTGGTCTTCCGAAGCGCCGAGGTTGAACATCAGGTCGAAAACCTGCTCGTACACCTCGTCGGGGCGGCAGTTTTCCTTGTCCACCTTGTTCACCACCACAATCGGCTTCAGGCCCAGGTCAATGGCTTTGCCCAGCACGAAACGGGTCTGGGGCATGGCACCTTCGAAGGCATCGACGAGCAGCAATACGCCGTCGGCCATCTTCAGCACCCGCTCCACCTCGCCGCCGAAGTCGGCGTGACCAGGGGTGTCGATGATGTTGATCTTAACGTCCTTGTAGCGTACGGATACGTTCTTGGAGACGATGGTAATGCCTCGCTCGCGCTCCAGGTCGTTGTTGTCGAGGATCAAGTCGTCGAACTGCTGGTGCTCGTCGAATAGCTTCGAGGCGTGAATGATTTTGTCCACGAGCGTAGTCTTGCCGTGGTCAACGTGCGCAATGATTGCGATATTCCGAATGTTCTGCATACAAAGGGTTTTCCGGGTGCAAAGGTACGGAATGTTTGGCGCAAATTCTCAGGCTGCCGAAATGATAACTTCCTGAGACTGAAACCTACGGGTCAAACAGAACCGAACCCAATGCCCACCGCGTATGTTTGACCCGTAGCGCCGGCACTCCCGCCGGCCCCGAATTTCGCCCTAATGCTCTTTCTCCGTATGCGTTCCTCCCTGTTAATCCTGCTGTTCTCAGCCCTGACGCTGGGCTCGGCCTGCTCCCAGAAAAAAAGCGCCCGCGACGCCAAAATGGACCTCGCCGACTCGTCCCGCCCGGTAACCAACCCGTCGGATGCGGCTAAATCCTACCCCAAGCCGGCGGTGGTGACCGGCAAGCCCGACGAGTTTCCGATCCGCAAAACCGACGCCCAGTGGAAGGCCCAGCTGACGCCGGAGCAGTACTTTATCCTGCGCCAGCAGGGCACCGAGCGGCCTTTTGCCAACAAGTACCACGACAACCACGAGAAGGGCAACTACTACTGCGCGGCCGACCACAACCTGCTGTTTTCCTCGGAAACCAAGTTTGAGTCGGGCACCGGCTGGCCCAGCTTCTGGGCGCCGGCCACGGCGGCCAGCCTGAAGGTCACGGGTGACAACACGATGGGCATGAGCCGCGACGAAATCGTGTGCGCCCAGTGCGGCGGCCACCTCGGCCACGTGTTCGACGACGGCCCCAAGCCCACCGGCCAGCGCTACTGCATGGACTCCGACGCCATGCTCTTCGAGAAGAAGTAAGTCGGGTTGCTCCTGCTGAAAATGACCGGCCGGCCGCCTCTGCCGGCCGGTCATTTCTTTTAGCCGAAAAATATAGCCCGAACATTGCAGCGCCGTTGCGCTTATTCAGGCTGCCTGCCTTCACCAACTGCGGACTCCGGTTCCGCCCCGCGCCCATGTCAACTACCACCACCACCGACCATATTCAGACTTTGCACCAACAGCTGGCTCCCGCCCGGGAGCAGCTCGTCGCGCACGGCGTGTATCAGGGGCTGCATTCGCTGGAAGATCTGCGCCAGTTCATGGAGCACCACGTGTTTGCCGTGTGGGATTTTATGTCGCTGCTCAAGTGCCTGCAGCGCGACCTGACCTGCGTGACGGTGCCCTGGGTGCCCCGCGGCAACCCCGCCACCCGCCGCCTGATCAACGAAATCGTGCTGGAAGAGGAAACCGACGTAGACCAGCACGGCCAGCCTACCAGCCACTTTGAGCTGTACCTGCGGGCCATGGAAGAGTGCGGCGCCGATACCCAGCCCATCCGCCGCCTGCTCGACGCGCTGTCGGTGGGCGAGTCGGTGGAGCAGGCGCTGCTGCGGGCCAATGCGCCCTACTCCGTCCAGCAGTTCGTGCTCAGCACGTTCAGCATCATCCATTCGGGCAAGCCCCACGCCGTCGCGGCCGCCTTCACGTTTGGCCGCGAGGACGTAATTCCCGACATGTTCCGCCACCTGATTGCTGACCTGCGCCAGCGCTTTCCCGGCCAGCTCGACACGTTCACCTACTACCTGGACCGGCACATTCAGCTCGATGAGGAAGTACACACGCCCCTGGCCGAGCAGATGGTGCGCGAGCTGTGCGGGCACGACGCCCAGTGCTGGGACGACTGCCGCGACGTGGCCAGCCGCTGTATGCAGGCCCGCATGGCACTGTGGAACGGCATTCGTCAAACGCTCAGCACACCGGTCCCGGCCGCCTCGTAGGTTAACTTCCCGGGGCCGATGCGCGTTGTACCAGAGCGGCTCCGCTCTGGAGCAGCTTTACGACCACGCCCCATGAAAACCAGCCATATTCTTCCCGGTCTGCTGCTGACCAGTGCGCTGCTGAGTGCCTGCACGACTGCGCAGGAAAGCGCCGGCGAAGTAGACCGCGCCCCGGTGCCCACCACCATCCGCTCCGACGCCGACCGGCAGGCCGCCTACAACAGCGGCGCGGGCTACGGTGGCTCCGTGCCCGATGCCACGCCCGGCCGGGTCAACCTGGGTGAGCAGGCCAGCGGCACCAACTCCCGCAAGCGCGTGGAAACCCTCAATACCAACGACCCGAACAACACCACGCCCGAAACCCGCATGCGCCGCCTCGACGATGCTCCCATGGATACGCTGCGGCGCCCCTAAACCAACAGCGGCCCGCTCCGGCGAAGGAGCGGGCCGCTGTTAAGCGCCGGGAGCAACCTGGTTAGCTGTTGTCGCCGCCGGTCGGGGAATCGGCTGTGCCGGCGGCCTGGCCGGAGGCTTTGGGCTTGGCGGCCGGCCGGCGGGCCGGCGTGGTCCCGGCAGCTGGCTTGCTGCGGCTGGCCGCGGCTAAGGCCGGCGCACCCGCGGTGCCAGGCCGCGCTTTGGCCGAAGCGGTAGCAGGGGCGGCCGCGGCCCGGGAAGGGCGGCTGGGGCGGCTGGCAGCCGGCTTCTTCACGGCGGTAGAAGCAGTAGAAATGCTGTCGGAAGCGGCCGGAGTGCCGTTTTCGTGGGTGCGCACTATTGTGTGCAGCGCTTGCTCAAACAGCTGCTGGGTGTCCTGATCGAGGCGGCGGGTGGCGTCCTTTACCACTTCCTTCAACTGGTCTTTCGTCTCTTTACGGATGCGCTTCACCACTTCCGCAATGCGGCCGTCCAGCTCTTTTTGCAGCTGCTTGGCCGCCAGCTTCAGCGACTTTTTCTGATCCGCCTTCTTGCTCGTCTTCACCGACTTCATGGTGTCGGTAGCTTTGGCGGCGGCTTTGGCGGCCTTGCGCTGGGCTTTTTGCGCCGGGTCTTTCTTGTCCTTTTTCTCGGATTGCTCGGGAGCAGACTTTTTCATGGGGCAGAATGGTTGGGGTTCGAGTCGGGGAGGCGGGGGTGAGCTTGCCCTCAAATATATACTAATCCATTCCTCAAACGCTATGTGCCGATTTTTGGCCAAGCCGTTCCTGCTTTTCCTCGTTTCTTTGCGCCTTCGTTTCTGACTTCACGTGCCGGGAGGCTTCGGCTGTTTCGCTTTCTCCAGGCTTTTTTTCTTTTCCATGCAAGCTGTTCCCCAACGCTATACCGTCACGGCGGCGCTGCCTTATGCCAACGGTCCGGTGCACATCGGCCACCTGGCCGGGGTTTACCTGCCCGCCGATATCTACGTGCGCTATCTGCGCGCCATGGGCCGCGACGTCAAGTTCATCTGCGGCTCCGACGAGCACGGCGTGCCCATCACCATCCGGGCCCAGAAGGAGGGCGTCACGCCCCAGCAGGTCGTGGATAAGTACCACGCTATCATCCGCGACTCGTTCCAGGACTTCGGCGTCTCGTTCGACATCTACTCGCGCACGTCGTCGAAGACGCACAGCGAAGTGGCCAGCGGCTTTTTCCGCAAGCTCTACGAGGAGGGCAAGTTCATCGAGCAGACGTCCCAGCAGTACTACGACGAGAAGGCCGAGCAATTCCTGGCCGACCGCTACATCGTGGGCACCTGCCCGAACTGCGGCAACGACAACGCCTACGGCGACCAGTGCGAGAAGTGCGGCTCCTCGCTCAGCCCCAACGAGCTGATCAGTCCGCGCTCCATGCTCAGCGGCAACCAGCCCGTGCTGCGCGAAACCAAGCACTGGTACCTGCCCCTCGACCAGTACGAGCCCTGGCTGCGGGAGTGGATCGTGGAAGGCCACAAGGCCGACTGGAAAGCCAACGTGTACGGGCAGTGCAAATCCTGGATCGACCAGGGCCTGCACCCCCGCGCCGTAACCCGCGACCTGGACTGGGGCGTGCCCGTGCCGGTGGCCGGCGCCGACGGCAAGGTGCTCTACGTGTGGTTCGACGCGCCCATCGGCTACATCTCGGCCACCAAAGACCTGCTGCCCGATACCTGGGAAACGTACTGGAAGGACGCCGGCACCAAGCTGGTCCACTTCATCGGCAAAGACAACATCGTGTTCCACTGCATCATCTTCCCGGCGATGCTCAAGGCCCACGGCGACTATATCCTGCCCGACAACGTGCCCGCCAACGAGTTTCTGAACCTGGAAGGCGACAAGATCAGCACCAGTCGCAACTGGGCCGTGTGGCTGCACGAGTACCTGCAGGATTTCGCCGGCAGAGGCGACGTGCTGCGCTACGTGCTCTGCGCCAATGCCCCGGAAAACAAGGACAACGACTTCACCTGGAAAGACTTTCAGGCCCGCAACAACAACGAGCTGGTGGCCAACCTGGGCAACTTCGTGAACCGCGCCGTGGTGCTGACCCACAAGTTCTTCGCCGGCCAAGTGCCGGCGGCTGCCGAGCTGCAGGACATTGACCGGGATGTGCTGGCCCAGCTGGCCCAGTTTCCCCAGCGCATCGGCGAGCTGATCGAAAACTACCGCTTCCGCGACGCGCTCAATGAGCTGATGAACCTGAGCCGGGCCGGCAACAAGTACCTGGCCGAAACCGAGCCCTGGAAGCTCATCAAGACCGATGAGGCCCGCACCGGCACCGTGCTGCACGTGGCCCTGCAGCTGGCTGCCGGTCTGGTTACGCTGCTCGAACCTTTCCTGCCCGCTTCCGCCGCCACGCTGGGCGGCATGCTGCGCCTGGAAAAAGGCACCTGGCCGCAGGCCGGCCGGCCCGACGCGCTGGCCGCCGGCCACGAAATCGGGGCCGCCGCGCTGCTCTTCGACAAAATCGAGGATGCCACCGTGGACGCCCAGGTGCAGAAGCTGCTCGACACCAAGAAAGCCAACGAAATGGCCAACGCCGTAACCGCGCCGGCAAAGGAAGACATCAGCTTCGACGACTTCGGCCGCATGGACCTGCGCGTGGGCACCGTGGTAGCGGCCGAGAAAGTAGCCAAGACCAAGAAGCTGCTCAAGCTCACCGTCGATACCGGCCTCGACCAGCGCACCATCGTCAGCGGCATTGCCGAGTACTTCATTCCCGAAGCTCTCATCGGCCAGCAGGTGATGGTGCTGCTGAACCTGGCCCCCCGCGAAATCAAGGGCATCCAGAGCCAGGGCATGCTGCTCATGGCCGAAGATGCCGACGGCACCCTGCAGCTCATGCAGCCCGGGCAGCCGGTGAAGCCGGGGAGTTTCGTGGCGTAATTTTTATCCTGTCATTGCGAGGAGGTACTACGAAGCAATTCGGCCTCTAAAATGTAAAAAGACTTGTTAACAGGAAAGCCCCGACACCTGCTTGGTGTCGGGGCTTTTTTATGAAACAGAGCTCAGCTCATTGTCCAGGACGGATTGCTTCGTGCTTCGTCCTGGCAATGACAGGCAAGGCCGGGCCTACTTCACGTTCACCACGTTCATGGCCCGCTCAATGCCCAGCGCCCCAAACGCCAGCACGGCGTCGGCGGCTTTTTCGATGTGCAGGGGCAGGTCAATCCGCTCGTCGGCGGAGAACGGATCCAGCACGTAGTCGACCTGCCGGCCCTTGGGGAAGTTGGCGTCCACGCCGAAGCGCAGGCGGGCGTACTCATCGGAGCCGAGGGTTTCCTGGATGGACTTGAGGCCGTTGTGCCCGCCGGCCGAGCCTTTGCCCTTCAGCCGCAGCTTGCCGTAGGGCAGGGCCAGGTCATCGGTCACGACCAGCATCTGTTCCTTCTCCAGCTTTAGGCTACTCAGGTAATGCGCGGCGGCCTTCCCGCTCAGGTTCATGTAGGTGGTGGGCTTCACCAGCACGTAGGTTTTGCCCTTGGCCCTGATTTCCGTCACGAAAGCGTGGCGGCCTATTTCAAAGCGGGCGTCGTGCTTGGCGGCCAGGTAGTCGGCCACCATGAAGCCAATGTTGTGGCGGGTGTCGGCGTATTCGGGGCCAATGTTGCCGAGGGCCAGAATCAGGAATTTCATAGCGCGAAATACGGGGAAATTGGAAAAAGGAAATCCTGCCTTGCCGAAGCAAAGCAGGATTTCCCGGTATTCACGAAGCGGAGTCGACTTACTTGTCGGCGGCCAGCGTGCCTTTCAGGGCGCGTGGGATGGCCACGGTCGCAATCGGCGAAGCCACGTTGGTCAGGATAGTGTAGCCTTTGGGCTCTACCTGGCCTACTTTCACCGACTTGCCGAGCTCGAGGTCGGCAATGTTTACCTCTACGTAGTCGGGCAGGTTCTCGGGCAGAGCCTTCACCTTCACTTTGCGCAGCTTGCTTACCAGCTTGCCACCGGCCAGCACGCCGGGCGAAACGCCGATGTACTTCACGGGAATGTCCATCTTCACTTCTTTGCCTTCTTCCAGCTGGAGGAAGTCAACGTGGAGGAGCATTTCATTGACGGGGTGGAACTGGGCGTCCTGCACGATAGCGCGGTACAGGGTGCCTTCCACGTTCAGATCAACGATGTGGGCTTCGGGCGTGTACAGCAGTTCGCGGAAGAGGATAGCGGGAGTCGAGAAGTGAACCTGCTCGGTGCCACCGTACAATACGCACGGCACATACGAGTCAAGACGCAACGCTTTGGCATCCTTCTTACCGAGATTCGCTCTTTTAAACCCTACAATCTCGAGGCTTTTCATAAGCTTGTGTTTTGAGAAAAATGAAGATGTATTTTGCCGCCCAAGCTGAAAATCAGCCCCAAACGGGCCGCAAAGATAGGTGGATAGTTTGGGATTGGAAAGCCGCTGCTGTCATTGCCAGCCAAGCGAAGCAATCCGTCCGCTGAAATGAGCCGAACTGCTTTTTCGCAGAAAGCCCCGACGCGCGCCAACGTCGGGGCTTTCTGCTTTTACAACGCTTAGCTCAGCTACCGGACGACTTGCTTCGTCTCTGCTTTATGCGCAGAATGCTCGCAAGGCCAGGCTCAACGCCGGGCCTTACTTATACAAACAAGGAGCTGATGCTTTCGTGCGACACGACGTTGCGGATGGCGCTGGCAAACAGCGGGGCCAGGGAAATGACCTTCACTTTGGGGTTTTCCTCGCGCAGCGCAATCGTGTCGCACACGATGAGCTCAGTCAGGGCCGAAGTGCGGATTCGCTCGTGGGCCGGGCCGCTGAGTACGGCGTGGGTAATGACGGCCCGCACCGACAGGGCGCCGCGCTCCATCAGCAGCTCGGCGGCCTTGCAGATGGTGCCGGCCGTATCCACGATGTCATCGACCAGCACCACGTTCATGCCCGTCACGTCGCCGATAACCTGCATCGAAGCAATTTCGTTGGCCCGCAGGCGCATCTTGTCGCAGACCACGATTTCGGCCCCGAACTTCTTGGCAAAAGCGCGCGTGCGCACCACGCCGCCCACGTCGGGGGAGGCAAAAATCAGGTTGTCCAGGTTCAGCGACTTGATATAAGGCGCCGTCACGGTGGCGCCGTCCAGATGATCGACGGGAATATCGAAGAAGCCCTGAATCTGGCCCGCGTGCAGGTCGCAGGTCATCAGCCGGTCGGTGCCCACGCTCTGCACGAAGTCGGCCACCACTTTGGCCCCAATGCTGACCCGGGGCTTGTCTTTGCGGTCCTGGCGGGCGTAGCCGTAGTAGGGCATCACCACCGTCACGGAGGCCGCCGAGGCGCGCTTGGCCGCGTCCACCATCAGCATGAGCTCCATCAGGTTTTCGGCCGGCGGGTTGGTGCTCTGGATCAGGAACACGGCGCAGCCCCGCACGCTTTCGTTGAAGCTGGGCCCCAGCTCGGTGTCGGCGAAGCGCTGAATGCTCAGGTCGCCGAGGGGCTGACCAAAGGAGGCGGCAATTTTTTCACCGAGTTCGTGGGAAGCATTTCCCGCGAAGATTTTAACGCGCTGTGACATGGACATGGCAAAGGGGAAAAGGGACGAAACTGAAACGAACTGAAAAAGCGAAAGGCGCCGATGCTTCCGGGGAGGAAGGATCAGCGCCTTTCGCGTTACTTAGAGTTGTCCGACCAGGGCTCGAACCTGGACTTTCTTGAATCAAAATCAAGCGTGTTGCCAGTTACACCATCGGACAAAAAACCAAACCAGTGTGCTGTTTGGGTGTGCAAATGTACTACCGGATTTATGGGAGGCAAATTTTCGGGCAAAAATTTTCCAAAGATATTTTGGCTCCCTTCCCTCCAAAAGGCCACCTCCGGGAGGTGAAGGCCTGATTTTCAGCTGACGACGGCCCCGTAAAAAACTGCCAAATCTTTCCCCCGAACGAGCTTTGGCAAAGCGGGGATTAAGCCGTAGTTTTGCGCCCTGAAAACGTTGCACCATTTACTATAAAGACCCGCAATGGCGAATAACGGCAAAATCACCCAGGTAATCGGTCCCGTTGTGGACGTGAGCTTCGCTGGTGAAAACACCAAGCTTCCAAACATCCTCGACGCACTGCAGGTAACCAAAGACAATGGCCAGGTGGTCATTCTCGAGTGCCAGCAGCACCTGGGCGAAGACCGTGTGCGTACCATCGCCATGGACTCGACCGAGGGCCTGACCCGCGGCGCGGTAGTCATCGACCTGGGCTCGCCCATCTCGATGCCGACCGGCGAAGGCGTAAAAGGTCGTCTGTTTAACGTCATCGGCTACGCCATCGACGGCATTCCGCAGCCTGTCAGCGCGGGTCCGATGTCGATTCACCGCCAGCCGCCACCCTTCGAGGATCTGGCCACGTCGTCGGAAATCCTCTATACCGGTATCAAAGTAATCGACTTGCTCGCTCCTTATGTAAAGGGTGGCAAAATCGGTCTGTTTGGTGGCGCCGGCGTAGGCAAAACCGTCCTCATCATGGAGCTGGTAAACAACATTGCCAAGGCCTACGAAGGTCTGTCGGTGTTTGCCGGCGTGGGCGAGCGGACCCGTGAGGGCAACGATTTGCTGCGCGAATTCATTGAGTCGGACATCATTCGCTACGGCGCCGAGTTCAAGCACTCGATGGAGCAGGGCGGCTGGGACCTCTCGAAGGTGGATCAGACCGAGCTGGCCAAGTCGCAGGCGACACTGGTGTTTGGCCAGATGAACGAGCCTCCCGGAGCCCGGGCCCGCGTAGCCCTGTCGGGCCTCACCATTGCGGAGAACTTCCGCGACGGCGACGGCACCGGTGCCGGCCGCGACATCCTGTTCTTCATCGACAACATCTTCCGCTTCACCCAGGCCGGTTCCGAAGTATCGGCTCTGCTGGGCCGCATGCCGTCGGCCGTCGGCTACCAGCCCACGCTGGCTACCGAGATGGGCGCTATGCAGGAGCGGATTACCTCCACCAAGCGCGGTTCCATCACCTCGGTACAGGCCGTGTATGTGCCCGCCGATGACTTGACTGACCCGGCCCCGGCCAACACCTTCGCTCACCTTGACGCCACGACGGTACTGTCGCGGAAGATTGCCGAGCTGGGCATTTACCCCGCCGTTGACCCATTGGACTCCACTTCGCGCATTCTCTCGATTGAGGTGCTGGGGGCTGAGCACTACAACACCGCCCAGCGCGTGAAGGAGATTCTGCAGCGCTACAAGGAGCTGCAGGACATCATCGCCATCCTGGGTATGGACGAATTGAGCGAAGAGGATAAGCAGGTCGTAAACCGCGCCCGCCGGGTGCAGCGCTTCCTGTCGCAGCCCTTCTTCGTGGCCGAGCAGTTCACCGGCCTGGCCGGCGTGCTGGTCGACATCAAGGACACCATCAAAGGCTTCAACGAAATCATCGACGGCAAGCACGACCACCTGCCGGAGTCGGCCTTCAACCTGGTCGGCAACATCGAAGATGCCGTAGCCAAGGGGGCTAAGCTGATGGCCGAAGCCAAGTAATTATTAATTCTGAATTCATAATTCCCAAAAGGATGCGTTTAGAAATCATCACGCCCGACCGCCAGGTATTCGCGGGCGAGGTTACGTCGGCTCAGTTTCCGGGTACCGACGGGCTGTTTGAGGTGCTCAACAACCACGCGCCGCTCATCAGCGCGCTGAAAGCCGGCGACATTACGGTAACCAGCGCGGCGGGCCGCGAGGCGTTCCACATTGCCGGTGGCGTGGTGGAAGTGCTCCGCAACAACGTAATCGTGCTGGCTGAAGGCGTTGTGGCCTAGGCCATTTCAAACTCGATTAGCTTGAAAAAGCCGCTTCTGCCCCGCAGAAGCGGCTTTTTTGCTAACTAGCCGGCGGTATAGCCGCCGCGCGGCCGTCGCTTACCTTTACGCCTCAAGCTCACCCGGCTTTCGTTATGCAGCTGCCCCCCGACTTCTTCTCCGCCATCGAAAACATCTACACGCCCCGGCAGCGGCACGTGCTGCTGGTGGCATCGTTGCTGGGGCTGGGCGCGCTGATCGTGGTGGGCCTGGCGCAGTACCTGACGGCGTTTGTGGGGGCGGGCATTCTGTTTGTGATCTTCCGGCCGGTGTGGGTGGCGCTGGTACACCAGCGGCGCTGGAACCGGCAGCTGGTGACGATTGGGGTGCTGCTGGTGACGGTGGTCGTGCTCATCATTCCCTTCTATGCTCTCAGCACCCTGCTCATCGACCGGCTCGTGGCGTTTGCCCGGCACCCCGAGCGGATTCTGGACGTGCTCCACAAGCTGGAGCAGGCTACCGGCCTGCAGCTATTGGCCAAGCAGAACGTGCGGCAGCTGCTGGAGCAGGCCGCCGGCCAGGTAAGCCGCTGGCTGCCCACGCTGGCCAGCAGTGCCCTCAACTTCCTGGTGGTGGTGGGGCTGATGCTGTTCACGCTCTACTATCTGTTTATGCAGGAAACCTACTTCCTGCTGGGGCTGCGCCGTTACCTGCCCTTCCGCGGCGACACGATGGGTGAGCTGGGCGAGTCGCTGAAAAACAACGTGAATGCCAACGTGCTGGGGCAGGTGCTGGTGGCGCTGGTGCAGGGCGTACTCACGGGCCTTATGCTGTGGCTGTTTGGCGTGCCCGATCCGCTGTTCTGGGGTGTGGTGGCCTTTTTCATGGCATTTCTACCGGTGCTGGGTACCCCGCTGGTGTGGGGGCCGGCGGCCGTGTACCAATACTCGCAGGGGCAGACCGGGTCAGCCCTGGGCATTCTGCTGGTGGGCTTTATCGTCATCATCAACGTGGACAACGTGCTGCGCATCGTGCTGGCCAAGCGCATGGGCGACATTCACCCGCTGGTAACGCTGGTGGGGCTGGTGCTGGGCGTCGAAATCTTCGGCATCATCGGGCTGGTAGTGGGGCCGCTGCTGGTGTCCTACTTTCTGGTGCTGATGGAGGTGTTCCGGCGCGAAAACCGGGCGGCCCTGGCGGCGGGGAAAACAAAGAAAGAAGGCGGCCAGCCGTAGCGCGCCCCGCGCAAAAAAAACGCCGCTGGCCCGCCGGCCGGCGGCATCCTGACTCTACCAACTCTGCTGATGCTGATCAAACCCAAAATCACCCCGATCTACCAGTCTTCCGTTTTCAAGTTCGACGACCTGAACGAGCTGGAGCAGTACTTTGGGGAGCCCGGCAGCCGCTACCTGTACTCGCGCAACGGCAACCCGAACCCGGATGAGCTGGCCGACAAGATAAATCAGCTGGAAGCAGGGGCGGGGGCCACGGTTACCGGCTCCGGCATGGCCGCCATTTTCGCCGCCATTGCCGTTTTCTGCCAGGCCGGCGACCATGTGCTGTGCGCCGCCGACATCTACGGGGGCTCCTCGGCCCTGATCAACGCCGAGCTGAGCCGGATGGGTATTGCGGTTACCTACGTGCCCTTCGGACAGCTCTACGGGTTAGCGCAGTTTGTGCAGCCTACCACCCGCCTGCTGCTGGCCGAAACCATCAGCAACCCGCTGCTGCGCGTGGCCGACCTGCGCCGCCTGGCTACCGAGTGCCACGCCCACGGCCTGAAGCTGGTGGTGGATAATACCTTTGCCTCGCCCATCATCACCCGCCCGCTGGAGCTGGGCGCCGATATCACCCTGCACAGCGTCACCAAGTACATTTCCGGCCATAGCGACGTGACGGCCGGAGCCGTGGTGGCAGCCGACCCGGCCGTGGCCGCCCGGCTCCAGCAGATTGGCGTGTTTTACGGGCTGACGCTGAGTCCGATGGAAAGCTGGCTGGCGGTGCGCGGCCTCAAGACGCTGCGCATCCGCATGCGGGAGCACAGCTACAACGCCCTAGTCATTGCCCGGTTTCTGGCCGAACACCCGCAGGTGCGGCAGGTGAACTATCCGGGGCTCGAAACTCATCCGCAGCATGCGCTGGCCGTGGAGCAGGGCGCGGGGCAGTTTGGCGGTATGATGTCGTTTCTGTTGGCTGATGACGCGGACGTGGTCAACCGCTTTATGCGGCGCAGTCAGCGGTTCCCGTTTGCTCCCTCGTTGGCCGGGGTTGACTCTTCTTTGTCGTATCCGCTGGGTACTTCGCACCGCTCCCTGTCGGCCGAGCAGCAGCAGGCCCTGGGCATCACCGTCGGCCTGGTACGGCTGAGCGTGGGCATCGAGCTGGTGGAAGAGTTGCTGGCTGACCTGGCGCAGGCCCTGGGCTAGCGCCGGCGGCAAATCCTGGGTGGCCGCGCCTGATGCCGCGGCCCGACAGCTGGCTGCTGGTCAGCACGGGCTACTGCATGCCCAGTCGGATACTCGGGCAAGCCCACCCAGCCGCGCTGCTCCACTGCCGCCGGTCCGGATGCAGAGGCGGTGGACTTCGGAGGCAACGGTCTGATCCTGACGTGGCGGCGGAGTGCTTTCCAGCTAGTTGCCATGCCCGGCCATGCTGGGTAGGGCAGTAAGTATAGAGCAGCGGCAATGCTTATAAAGTTAAAATGCTGCTTATTGAATATAAAGTGCTTTGCGTAGGTACCCAGTCGGTACGAGCGGCAGCGGAAGGGAAGCAAACAGGCGGCGGTTAGGCTTTGGAAAGCAGGTAGATAGGCGACGCAAATCAGGCGGATATTCGGCCCCAGGCGAGGCAGGCCGATGTTTCCTAATTGTTATCAAATTGTTAGGCAAGCCTACTACACAATTCCTTAACCTAGCTTTGCCCTGAAATTCCGGGGAAATGCCCCGGATAAATAAAAAAGCCCCTTCTTATGAAAAACAGAATACTCCTGTTTTTGCTGCTCGGCTTTGTGCTTTTCACGGGTAGAAATAGCGTCCTGGCCCAAGGGGTCACCACCTCCGCCATGATGGGCCTGGTCCTCGACAGCAAAGGCCAGCCGGTGCCCGGCGCTACGGTCGTGGCCACGCACCTGCCCTCGGGCACCAAGTACGGCATTGCCACCCGCGACAACGGGCAGTACAACCTGCTGAACATGCGGGTGGGCGGCCCCTACGAGCTGAAAGTGTCGTTTGTGGGCTCCCAGACGTACACCGCTACCGGCATTCAGCTGGTGCTGGGCAAGACCTTCGACAGCCGCGTTACGCTCACCGACGACACCCAGGCCCTGGGCGAGGTGGTCATCAAAGGCAACCGCGACGGGCAGATCAACAAGGACCGCACGGGTGCCTCGACCAACATCAACAACACCGCCATCCGCACGCTGCCTACCATCAGCCGCTCGCAGGAGGACTTTACCCGGCTCACGCCCCAAAGCAGCGGCCTGAGCTTCGGGGGACGCAACACGCTCTACAACAACTTCTCCCTCGACGGCTCCATCTTCAACAACTCCTTTGGCCTCGACGCGCCCACGCCCGGCGGCCAGACCAACTCGCAGCCGGTGAGCCTCGACGCCATCGAGCAGCTGGAAGTGAGCCTGGCTCCCTACGACGTGCGCCAGGGCGGCTTTACGGGCGCCGGCATCAATGCCGTGACCAAGAGCGGCACCAACGCCATTAAAGGGACGGTGTACACGTATGTGCGCAACGAAAAGCTGATCGGCAGGAAGGTGGGCGACGTGAAAATTTCGAACCCTGATCTGAAGTTCAACCAGACCGGCTTCGCGGTGGGCGGCCCCATCATCAAAAACAAGCTGTTCTTCTTCACCAATGCCGAAGTCACCCGCCGCGACGACCCGGGCGTGACCTTCCGGCCCGCCCGCGACGACGCCGAGGCCGACAAGGCGACGAATGGCAATGCTCCCGGGGTAAGCCGGGTGCTCGAAAGTGACCTGATTGCCATTCGCCAGCGCCTGCTCAGCGTGTACGGCTACGACCCGGGCGACTACCAGGGCTTCAAGTACCGCACCTCCAGCGACAAGTTCCTGGTGAAGCTCGACTGGAACGTCAACGACAAGAACACCTTCTCGCTGCGCTACAACTACCTGAAAAGCTTCCGTGAGCAGGGACCCCACCCCAACGCCATTTCCCCGTCCAACTCGACGCGGGTGCAGGGCGTGAGCGTGCTGCAGTATGCCCACTCGGGCTACACCATCAACAACGACCTGAACTCGGTGGTAGGCGAGCTGAACTCCCGCTTCGGGGAGAAATTCAGCAACAAGGCCCAGCTGAGCTTTTCGGCCTTCCGCGACTTCCGCGAGCTGCCCGAGGCCAACCTGTTCCCGATGATTGACATCATGCGCAACGGCACCACCTACGCCAGCGTGGGCACCGAGCAGTTTTCGGCCGAAAACCGCCTCGATCAGAACATCACCCAGTTTACCGACAACCTGAGCTACTTCGCCGGGGCGCACGTGCTGACGGCGGGCCTGACCTACGAGCGGTTCAGCTTTGTGAATGCCTTTAACCTGCAGCGCTTCGGCTACGGCCGCTTTGAAGTCGAAGACTTTTTCAAAGTAACGGACCGCTCAAACCCGGCTTTCATCGACTTCAACGCTACGGCCGCTGCCGGAGCCCGGGCCCGCATCAAGTCCGTCGACGTGAACGTGGCCCAGCTCGGGCTCTACGCCCAGGACGAGTGGACGGTGACGCCGGTCTTCAAGCTGACGGCCGGCATCCGGGCCGACATGCCGATTTACGACACCGAGGTAGCCCCGAATCCGCAGATTGCCGCCGCCACCTTCCTCGATTCGGAAGGCCAGCCCGCCAAAGTAGACCTGACGGCCTTTCCGAAAGCTACCCCGCTGTGGTCGCCCCGCATCGGCTTCAACTACTCCGTGGAAGGCGACTATACTACCCAGCTGCGCGGCGGAACGGGCATTTTCACCGGCCGCATTCCGTTTGTCTGGATCAGCAACCAGGCCTCCAACACCCAGCTGGACAACGGCTACACCTTCCAGATCAATGGCACGGCCCGCAACTTTAAGTTTCCGCAGGTGTGGCGCTCCAACCTGGCCGTCGACCAGGTACTGCCCGGCGGCGTGGTGGCCACGGTCGAAGGTATTTATTCCAAAGACCTGAATGCCGCAATTCACCGCAACTACAACCTGGTAACGCCAACCAGCCGGGCCGCCGGGGCGGATAACCGCCTGATTTACCCCGCCACCGGAGCGTCGCTCAACACCTTCACCGGCACCGATGGCAACCCCATCTTTCTGGAGGCGGGCGTAATCGTGCTCGAAAACACCAAGAAAGGCTACCAGTACTCGCTGACGGGCCAGCTGAAGAAGGACTTTGAGAATGGCCTGTTTCTGAGCACGGCCTACACTTTCTCGCGGGCCAAGGACGTCACGTCGAACCCCGGGGAAATTGCCGGCGACGCCTTTCAGCGCAACCCGATTGTGGGCAACGCCAACCAGCCCCAGCTGGCTTACAGCGACTTCGGCCTGCAGCACCGCATCATCGGGGCGGCCGGCAAGCGCTTCAGCTACGCGCAGGACCACCTGGCCACCACGGTCAGCTTCTTCTTCGAGGCCGCCCAGGGCAACCGCTTCACCTACACCTACGCCGGTGACATGAACCGCGACGGGTTTTCCGGCAACGACCTGGTTTTTGTGCCCGCCTCGCAGGACCAGATCCAGCTCGTGGACTACACCAACAGCCGGGGCGCCGTCGTGACGGCCAACCAGCAGTGGCAGCTGCTGAATGCCTACATCGGGCAGGATAAGTACCTCAGCACGCGCCGGGGCCAGTACACGGAGCGCAACGGCAACCTGAGCCCCTGGTACACCCAGCTCGATGCCAAGCTGCTGCAGGATTTCTCCCTGATGATCAGCCAGCGAAAGCACATCTTCCAGCTCAGCTTCGACGTGCAGAACCTGGGCAACCTGATCAGTTCCGACTGGGGCGTACGCCAGATTGTGACCACCAACCGGCCGCTGGAGTTTGTGGGCTACCAGGCCGGCACCAGCGTGCCGACCTACCAGTTCCGCGGGGGCAACCAAACTTTTGCCAACAACACCGACCTGAACAGCCGCTGGCGCGCCCAGGTGGGCCTGCGCTACATCCTCGACTAAGCAAGGTAAAATCCAGCACCAAAAAGGCCCGGCAGGTATCTGCCGGGCCTTTTTGGTGCTGGAAGGAAATTTGGCTACAGGGCTTCCTGCAGGGCCTCCTGCAGGGCCTCCGCCACGCGGCGCAGATCGGCCTCCGTCATGGCCGTGCCGCTGGGCAGGCACAGGCCGCGGGCAAACAGGTCGGCGCAGACCGCGCCGCCATACATGGGCGTGTGCTCGAACAGCGGCTGCAGGTGCAGGGGCTTCCAGAGCGGGCGGCATTCGATGTTGCGGGTTTCGAGGTGTCGGCGCAGGGCTTCGGGCGTGACGGCCGTTTCATCCGGATTCAGCAGGATGGTGGTCAGCCAGCGGTTGGAGCGGCTGCCGGGGCGCTCTTCCGCCAGGGCCACCGTCAGGCCCGGCAGGTTAGCCAAGTGCTTCCGGTACCAGCCAAATATTTCCCGGCGGCGTTTCACCCGCTCATCGAGCAGCTCCATCTGCCCGCGGCCGATGCCGGCCAGAATGTTGCTGAGCCGGTAGTTGTAGCCGACCTCGGAGTGCTGGTAGTGGGGCGCGTCGTCCTTGGCCTGGGTGGCCAGGAAGCGGGTTTGCCGGTCTAGCGCGGCATCGTTGGTGACCAGGGCTCCGCCGCCGCTGGTGGTCAGGATCTTGTTGCCGTTGAAGGAAAACACGCCGACCGTGCCAAAGCTGCCCAGCGGCTGCTCGTCGAAGCGGGACCCCAGGGCCTCCGCGGCATCTTCCAGAACGGGCAGCGCATACTCGGCGGCCAGCGCCAGGATTTCGGGCAGGCGGGCCGGCATGCCGTAGAGGTGCACCAGCAGCAGGGCCTTGGGCTTTTTACCCCGCGCAATCCGGTCGTCCAGGGCTTCCCGCAGGCGCTGCGGGCACATATTCCAGGTTTCCGCCTCACTATCGACGAACACCGGCGTGGCTCCGCAGTACAGAATCGGGTTGGCCGTGGCCACGAAGGTGAACGAGGGGCACAGCACCTCGTCTCCCGGCCCCACGCCCAGCAGCAGCAGCCCCAGATGGATGGCCGCCGTCCCCGACGACAGCGCCACGCAGTGGGCCACGCCGGCGGCCTGGCAGATGTCGGCCTCGAAGCCCGCCAGATTGGGCCCCGCCGGGGCTACCCAGTTGTCTTCAATGGCTTTATGGACGTAGTTCAGCTCGTGCCGGCCCAGGTGGGGGGGCGAAAGATATAGGCGGTCGTAGTCCTGGCTACGCATGGGTTCCGTTTTTAATTACCCGGGCCGGCACGCCAACGGCTGTACAATCGGGCGGCAGGTCGCGGACGGCCACGGCGCCGGCGCCCACAATGGTGCGGGCACCCACGCGCACCTGGTTGATAACGGTGGCATTGGTGCCCAGATAGACCATTGACTCCAGGTGCGCCTCCCCGCCGACGTTGGCGTGGGGCATCAGGGAGCAGAAATCCTCCAGCACCGCGTCGTGGCCGATGGTGCAGCCCAGGTTGAGCAGCACATGCCGCCCTAGTTGGATATCGGTGGTCAGGATGCAGCCCTGGGTGATGATGCAGCCTTCGGAAATGTGCAGCTGCTGATAGGGCGCCTGCGCCACGCTGGGGTGAATCAGGGAGGGAAACGACAGGTGCGGGGAGGTGAGGCGGGCCACCACGGTGGTGCGGGAATGGCTGTTGCCCACGGCCACGGCCACGGCTACGGCTTCGGGGGTGGCATTGAGCTCCGCTATGGAGCCCAGGTAGGGCAGGGGCAGGGCAGCGGCGGGCCGCACGTCGTCGTAGAAGCCCAGCAGGTTCCAGGTAGGGTGGTGGTCGTTGAGCTGCTGCACCAGCACCCGCACTTCCCGACCCAGGCCGCCGGCGCCCACTATCACCAGGGGCCGGAGTGGCGGGTCGTCTTCGTCGTGGTATTCGGAAAAGAAAAGCTGGGTCATAAGGCGGAGTTCGAAGAGGAAGAAGGAGCGGAGCCGCGGAAGGCTTCGGTGGTAGCCTGGCCGGGCGCGCTGATGCCGTGGGCCCCCAGCACGCGCCGTCCGGTGCGTAGCAGAATACGCAGATCGAGGCCCAGGGAGAGGTTGTCGACGTACCACACGTCGTAAATAAATTTCTGCTCCCAGGAAATGGCGTTGCGCCCGTTCACCTGGGCCCAGCCCGTAATGCCGGGGGTCACGGCGTGGCGGCGGGCCTGCTCGGCCGAATACAGGGGCAGGTACTGGGGCAGCAGCGGGCGGGGGCCGACGAGGCTCAGGTGGCCGCGTAGCACGTTCCAGAGCTGGGGCAGCTCATCAATGGAAGTAGCCCGCAGCCAGCGGCCTAGGCGGGGCAGGCGGGCCGCGTCGGGGAGCAGCTGGCCGTGGGCGTCGCGGGCGTTGGTCATGGTCTGGAGCTTGTAGAGCGGGAAAAGGACGCCCTGCCGGCCGGGGCGCAGCTGGCGGAACAGCACCTGCCCCCGGTTCTGGAACGCCAGCGCCAGGGCCGCCGGCAGCAGCAGCGGCAGCGTGAGCAGCGCCAGCGGCAGGGCCAGCAGCACGTCGAGGCTGCGCTTGCCCCAGGCGCGGTACCAGGTGGTGGGGTGGGTGGTGAACATACGCAGAAGCCAGGGCCGACAGACTTGGGCCGGGGTCAAAAATATCCTTTTTCTGCTGCCGTGCCGTAGCTTGCGGCCCCGCGCCGCGGCGGAGCGCCGTTTGCTGCCGCCGGGTCGGGCCCGCCTTGCCCGCTGCCGCCTATGCTCGTCTTCCCCAACGCCAAACTCAACCTCGGCCTCTACGTCACGGGCCAGCGCCCCGATGGGTTCCGCAACCTCGAATCGGTGTTTGTGCCGCTGCCCTGGTGCGATGCGCTGGAAGTGGTGCCGGCGCCCAAAGATCAGCTGACCCTGACCGGCCTCCCGATTCCCGGCGACCCGGCCACCAACCTCTGCCGGCGGGCCTACGCGCTGCTGGCCGCCGACTTTGAGCTGCCGCCCGTGCATCTGCACCTGCACAAGGCCGTGCCCATCGGGGCCGGACTGGGGGGCGGTTCCGCCGACGCCGCGTTTGCCCTGCGGGCGCTGAGCGAGCTGTTTGCCCTGCCGCTGACCCTGGACCAGCTGGAAAGCTACGCCCGCCGCCTGGGCTCCGACTGCGCCTTTTTTATCCGCAACCAGCCGGTATTGGCCTACGAGAAAGGCGACGTTTTTCAGGCCATTGACCTGCCTTTGGCCGGCACCGCCTGCAAGGTCATCTACCCCGGCCTGCACATCAGCACGGCCGAGGCGTATGCCCGCGTCACGGCCCAGCCGCCCCGCCACGACCTGCGCCAGAGCCTGGCCCGGCCCATGGAAACCTGGCGCGAAACCGTCAGCAATGACTTCGAGGAAGCCCTGACGCCGTTGTATCCGGTGCTGGGGGAGCTGAAGCAGGCCCTGTACGCGGCCGGCGCGGCGTACGCCAGCCTGTCGGGCTCAGGCTCGGCGGTGTACGGGCTGTTTCCGGGGCGGGAAGCGGCGCCGGCCGTGCCGGTAGCGGCCGGGCACCTGGTCTGGGACGGAAGGCTCTAAGGCGAACTATACTACCGCCTCGGCCGCCTCAGCCCTGCGCTGGCGGCGCTTCATCCACTGGTCCAGCACGGGGTGAATCAGGACGCTGAACAGGATAACCAGCGTGCCCAGGTAGAAGCCCCCGGACAGCCGCTCACTGGCAAAGCCCGGCACGTGCAGCCAGAACAGAATAACGGCCAGGATGATACCGTACACGGGCTCCAGGTTCACCGTCAGGTTGACCACGAAGGCCGACAGCCGCTTCATCAGCTCGACCGAGGAGGAAAACGCGTACACCGTGCACACCCCGGCCAGCAGCAGCAGCCACAGCCAGTCGTAGCCGTGCCAGGTGAGCTGCAGGCCCGCGCCGTCGGTAAAATAGCGGGCGTAGAGCGGCATAAACAGCACGATGCTCAGGCAGGCCCCCAGCATTTCGTAGAACGTAAGGCGCAGGGGCGGGTGCTGCTTGACCAGCCGCGAGTTCAGCACGCTGAACAGGGCCGACAGCCCCGCCGACACGATGGCCACGCTCAGCCCCAGCAGCTGGCCCAGCTCGGCCTGCGACACCAGGTAGAGCCCCACCATGGTCAGCAGGCCCAGAAAAACCTCGTAGGCCCGGATGCGGCGCCACAGCAGCAGGGGCTCCAGCAGCGAGGTCCACAGCGCCAGGGTCGCCATGCCGGCCAGGCACACGCTCACCGACGAGAGGCGGGCGGCCAGAAAGAAGGTAATCCAGTGCGCTGCCACCAGCGCGCCCACGCCCAGCAGCCGCGCGGCATCGGCCCCGGGAATGCGCCAGGCTTGCTTGCGCAGCGTGAGCAATAAGGCCAGGCCGGCGGCGGCCAGCAGGGTCCGCCAGAATACCAGCTCTACCGGCGGCACCGAAATAAGCTTGCCCAGAATGGCCGTGAAGCCCCAGAGCAGGACGATAAAGTGCAGACGCAGGTAGTCTTTGAGCATGGTCGGGCGTGGCGCCCGCCGCTGCTGGCGGCGGGCTGTTTTTCGGGGCCAGAAGCGAACAGCCAGCAGCTGCCAGCCCAAGGCTTTTACTGGGGCACAAACCGGTACAGGGCCGCCCCGATACCGGTAAAGACGATGCTGGGCACCCAGGCCGCCAGCATCGGGGGCATGTCGCCGACCTGGGCCAGGTTGCGGCTCAGAATCACGAAGATGATGAAGATGAAGGCCAGCACGAAGCCCAGCGCAATCTGCCCGCCCACGCCGGCCCGCGACTTGCGCGCACTCAGCACCACGCCGATGGTGGTCAGGATGAAGATGGCGTAGGGGTAGGCGTACCGCTCGTATTTCTCGCTCAGGTACACCTGCGTGTCGTCGGCGCCCCGCTCGATTTTCTGCTGGATGTAGCCGTTCAGCTCGGGCAGGGTCAGGGTTTCGGAGAGGCGGTAGGTGCTGGCAAAGTCCTTGGGGAACAGGTTCAGCGTGGTGTCGCGGGGGGGCACGGTGCGCAGGCTTTCCTGAGCGCCGTTGAAAGTGCGCACCAGCTGGGGCGAGAGGTGCCAGGCCCGGCGGGTGGAGTCCCAGCTGATGGCGTCGGCCGTCATGCGCCGCTTCAGCAGCGTGCCGTCGATGGTTTCCAGGGCGAACTTGTAGCCGATGTTGCTGGTGTTGTCATAGCTTTCCATGTACACGTAGCTCTTCGGCCCGATCTTGATGTGGATGTTGCGCGCGTCGTAGCGGAAGGGGTTTTTGATGTACTTCTTCTCGAACTCCACCCGCGTCTTGTTGGCTTTGGGGATGCCCCAGCCCGTGAGCCCGAACGTGACGGCGCTGATAACGGCGGCCCCCATCCAGTAGGGCAGCAGCAGGCGTTTAAAACTCACCCCACTGGCCAGAATCGCCACAATTTCGGTGCGGGCCGCCAGCCGGGCCGTCACGAACACCACCGAAATAAACACCGTAATCGGGCTCAGCAGGTTGGCGTAGTAGGGGAACAGGTTGAGGTAGTACTCCGAAATAATCTTGCCCGCCGACAGGTCGTGCTGGATGAAGTCGTCGTTTTTCTCCGTGAAGTCAATCACGCAGATAACGGCCACCAGCACCACGACCACGAAGAAAAACGAGGTCAGGAACTTCTGGATAATGTACTTGTCGAGCAGCTTCACGTTGGTTGTTGGTTATTCGTTTTTGGTTTTTGGTTGTTTCGGGAAACTAGTCGGATGAAGAAGAATCCAGCTGGTGCTGCCGGTAAAGCCAAAAACCAGCCACGAAAAACCAACAACCAATCATTACAGCCGCGTCATCACCTGCTTCACCATCTTCTCCTTCCACTCGCGGAAGGTGCCGGCCACGATTTGCTCCCGCGCCTGCTTCACCAGCCACAGGTAAAACGACAGGTTGTGAATGGAGGCAATCTGCGGGCCCAGCATCTCCTGGCTCTGGAACAAATGGCGCACGTAGGAGCGCGAGTAGAACGTGCTGACGTAGCCACCCAGCGTGGCATCAATCGGCTCAAAATCGAGCTGCCACTTCTTGTTGGTGATGTTGATGATGCCTTGGGTGGTGAAGAGCATGCCGTTGCGGGCGTTGCGGGTCGGCATCACGCAGTCGAACATGTCCACGCCCAACGCAATGTTTTCGAGAATATTGGCCGGCGTGCCCACGCCCATCAGGTAGCGGGGCTTGTCTTTGGGCAGAATGTCGCAGACCAGCTCGGTCATCTCGTACATCTGCTCGGCCGGCTCGCCCACGCTCAGCCCGCCGATGGCGTTGCCCTCGCGCCCCTGCTCGGCCACGAACTCTGCCGACTTGATGCGAAGGTCCTTAAAGGTGCTGCCCTGCACAATCGGAAACAGGGTCTGCTGGTAGCCGTAGTGGCCCTCGGTGCTGTCAAACTGCGCAATGCAGCGCTTCAGCCAGCGGTGGGTCATGTCGAGCGAGCGGCTGGCGTAGTCGTACTCGCAGGGCCAGGGCGTACACTCGTCGAAAGCCATGATGATGTCGGCCCCGATGGTGCGCTGAATGTCCATCACGCCCTCGGGCGAGAACAGGTGGGACGAGCCGTCGATGTGGGAGCGGAACTTGACGCCTTCCTCCTTGATTTTGCGCGTGCCGCTGAGCGAGTACACCTGGTAGCCGCCCGAGTCGGTGAGAATGGGCCGGTCCCAGCCGTTGAACTTATGCAGGCCGCCGGCGGCGCGCAGCACGTCCAGGCCCGGGCGCAGATACAGGTGGTAGGTGTTGCCCAGAATGATCTGGGCCTGCACGTCGCTTACCAGGTCGCGCTGCTGCACGGCTTTCACGGTGCCGGCCGTGCCCACGGGCATGAAAATGGGCGTTTCGATGGCCCCGTGCGCGGTGTGCACGACGCCGGCGCGGGCTTTGGTTTGCGGATCGTGGGCGACGAGGTCGAAGGTCATAGAGCTTGAGTTGCCAGTTGCGGGTTGCCAGTTGCCAGTTAGCAGACGTTCCTTAAAAGAACAAACTGGCAACTGGCAGCCCGCAACTGGCAACTGATATGACTGCAAAGGTAACCCGCGCCCCCGGTTCAATGCGTACTTTCGCGGGCCCAATCCTTGCTCCCTCGTTTTGCTGATTCCCTTTTCTCCCGTTCTGTGGCTGCTCGCGCTGTGTGTGCTGGTGCAGCTGTATTACGTGGGCTATTATTTTCTGCCCTTTGCCCGCCGGCCCGCCGAGCCTACGGCGGCCGCGGCGGCCGGGCCCGTGTCGGTGCTGGTGTGCGCCCACAACGAGCTGGAAAACCTGCGCCGCCTGCTGCCGCTGCTGCTCCAGCAGGACTACGCGCCGGGCTTCGAGGTTATCCTCATCGACGACCGGTCCGGCGACGACACCTCCCCCTACGTGCAGCAGCTTACCCAGTACTATCCCAACGTGCGGCTGGTCTCGGTAGACCGGACTCCGGACGGACTTTCGCCCAAAAAATACGCCCTCACGCTGGGTATCAGAACGGCCCGCCACGAGCAGCTGCTCTTCACCGATGCCGACTGTATTCCGGCCACCAGTCAGTGGATCAGCCACATGCAGCGCGGCTTTGCCCGGCCCGCCGAGTTGGTGCTGGGGTATTCACCTTACGTGCCCGGGCCGGGCTTTTTAAATAAGCTGATCCGGTTTGAAACCTTGCTGACCGGCGCGCAGTATCTGTCGTTCGCGTGGCGGGGCCGGGCTTACATGGGCGTGGGCCGCAACCTGGCCTACACCCAGCACTGCTTCCGCACCACCAAAGGCTTTGCTTCCCACATCCGCAGCCTCGGCGGCGACGACGACCTGCTGGTGCAGGACGCCGTGCAGCACGGGCAGCGGGCCACGGTGGTAGCCGAGCCGGCGGCCCACACGCTCACCGAAGCGGCCCCGACGTGGCGCGCGTGGTGGCGGCAGAAACGGCGGCATCTGTCGGCGGGCAGGGGCTACCGGTTGGCGGATAGGCTGCGGATTGGAAACTTTATTGGTGCTAATCTGCTTTTTTATATCACTGCAGTAGCGTTGCTGTTTTCCCGCGCCGATTGGGTACCTTTGGCCGTCTTGTGGGGTGCGCGCACGGCAGCCATTTGCATCACGTATGCGAAGCTCGGCCGTAGGCTCGATGATCCGCTGCCGGCCGTCTGGCTGCCTCTACTCGACGTTGTTTATTTTTTTCACTATCTCGCCTTGGGAATTTCATTGTTCCTCTACCGCAACCTCCGATGGAAGTAAACAATCAGGAAATTCAGAAACAGTTCTCGGCCAAGGCCAAGCACGACTTCAAGCTGATTCGGGCCGCTGTGGAGCACGGCGACGAGAAGGCCTATGCCGAGCTGATGCAGATCTACAAGAAGCCGGTGTATCACGTGGTGCTCAAAATGGTGCGCAACCCCGATGATGCCGAAGATCTTACCATCGAAGCCTTCGCCAAAGCCTTCCGGAACCTGCACAAGTTCAACCCCGAGTACGCCTTCAGCACCTGGCTGTTCCGCATTGCCACCAACAACTGCATCGACTTTATTCGCAAGAATAAGATCAAGACGATGTCCATCGACTCGGCCATCAAGATTGACAACGGCGACGAAATCACCATCGACTTCCGCGACCATAACCTGAACCCCCAGGAGACGGCCATCAAAAACCAGAAGATCGAAATCATGCAGCACGTGGTGGCCCGCCTGCCTGACAAATACCAGCGTCTGGTGACGCTGCGCTACTTCGACGAGCTGAGCTACGAGGAAATTGCCACCGAGCTGAAAGCCCCGCTCGGCACCGTCAAGGCCCAGCTGCACCGCGCCCGGGAGCTGCTTTATGACATGGTGAAAAACAAGAAGCACATCATTTAAGGTACTGCTGCTTGCTTTGCAAATACTGAAGCCCCGGCGCGAGCCGGGGCTTTTTTGTGAGCTGATAAACTAGAACGTCATGCGGTGCGAAGCCGAGGTATGTCGCGTGCTGATGGCTGAGTACCAACTCAACAAAGCAGGCGAGATACCTCGGCTGCGCTCGGCATGGCGTTTTGTATATGAGTCACTACCGCACATCCCTATCTTTGCCCCAATGGATATCCTCGCCCACTACTTTCCCGACCTCACCGAGGTCCAGCGCCGTCACTTTCAGCGCCTCGACACGGAGTTTCGCAGCTGGAACGAGCGCCTGAACCTGGTCGCCCGCACCGACGTCGACAACCTGCCCGAGCGGCACTTTCTGCACTCGCTGGGCATTGCCAAAGTCGTGCAGTTTGCGGCCGGCACCTCGGTGCTCGACGTGGGCACGGGTGGCGGCCTGCCCGGCCTGCCGCTGGCCATTCTGTTTCCGGAAGTGAAGTTTCACCTGGTAGACAGCATCGGCAAGAAAATCCATGCCGTGCAGGAAATGGCGGCGGCCATCGGGCTGCACAACGTGACGGCCGAGCAGATCCGCGCCGAGCAGCTGCGCACCAAGTACGATTACGTAGTCAGCCGCGCCGTGGCCCGCCTGGCCACCTTCCACACCTGGATTGCCCACCGCTACAAGCCCCAGCCCACCGCCACCGGCGGCCTGTATTACCTGAAAGGCGGCGACCTGACCGAAGAAATCGAAGAATCGGGCCTGAAAGCCACAATTCACGACCTGAGCGACTTTTACCAGGAAGAGTTTTTCGAGACGAAAAAGGTCGTGTTCGTCCCCGTTACGGAGTAGCGCGCTGGGCCCGCCGCCGTGCCAGGGAAAGCTAGGTGTATAGTCCCAGAGTGTAGTGGGGTATCTTTCGGGCGAGCCATCCAGCAAAAGTTATGGGACAAGTACTTCACGGCAGCGCCCGCACAACTCAGGCAATANTCACTGCGGCTACCATACACAGACCACTTAACCACTGGCCACACCGTTCACGAATCCGCTATAGCTCCAGTGGGGTCATTGTAGTTAATAGGATCATTGTATGCGTAGTGATATGGCGACCATGCGGCATAATCAGCCGCTAATGGGTCTACTCCCCAAAAGCGTCCAAGTGTAGGGTCATAAGAGCGCAGCTCCGTCGAATAAAAGCTATTTTCTGCATCTAGCAAATCATCTTGCAGTTGGGAGCCACCATTGAAGAGGTGTTTGCTGGCCACCTCCGCGGCTTGGGTGTTTACTGCTACCCCACCCAGAGCCATGCCAAAGGGATAGTAATGGTTTTCCTGCGAAATCAGCAGTTCCGCTTTTGGATGCAAAATGGAAAGTGAGTCAAAGTAGACAGGCTGGGATCCTTCGTTGAGTACGCTCACCCGCAGCTGTCCCGTACGCGCTTCGGCTGACGACAGGTCGATGGGGACTACGGCCACCAATTCCCGCCACGAGTCATTGCTTTCCACCTGCGCTGGGATAGAGCCCGATCTGACCAGGCGCTGCTCATTATCATACAGCGCCCAGGTTAAGTACGCCATTTTGTTGGTCGGCCTCGCTTCCTGGGGGATGACAGGCGCTGAACGGTGGGAGCCTAGGTGTATAGTCCCAGAGTGTAGTGGGGTATCTTTCGGGCGAGCCATCCAGCAAAAGTTATGGGACAAGTACTTCACGGCAGCGCCCGCACAACTCAGGCAATACGACGCAGTATCCAACGTAGTCAGGAAAGCCTCCAAACGCTAGCAAAGCGACATAGCATCGACCCTAAAACGGTTGCCAAGTGGCGTAAGCGCACCACGACGACCGACGCAACCATGGGGCCAAAGCCGGCCTCGACGGTGCTCACGGCCGAAGAAGAGGCTATTGCCGTCACCTTTCGCCAGCATACGTTGCTACCCCTGGATGATTGCCTCTACGCGCTGCAAGAAACCATCCCGCACCTCTCGCGTTCGGCGCTGCACCGCTGTTTTCAGCGCCACGGGGTGAGCCGCCTGCCCTTGAGCGAGGATGGGCAGTCTGCGCCAAAGAAAAAATTCAAGGACTATGCCATCGGCTACCTGCACGTCGATTTTGCCGAAGTCCGCACCGAGCAAGGCCGCCAGTACCTCTTTGTGGCCATTGACCGCACCAGCAAGGTGGCGTTTGCCGAGTTGCAGCCGCGGGCCACGCGCATGCTAGCGGCCGATTTTCTGCGTCGGGTGTTGGAGAAGCTGCCTTACAAAGCACATACCGTGCTGACCGACAACGGCGTGCAATTTACCCTGCAACCGCATCAGTGGTTTCCGGGTGGCCATAGCTTTGACCGCATTTGCCGCGCCTTCGGGGTGGAACATCGGCTGACCAAACCGGCCCATCCCTGGACGAATGGCCAGGTCGAGCGCTTCAATCGCACCATCAAGGAGGCAACTGTGCAGCGCTACCACTACGAGTCTACGGCCCAGCTTAATGAGCACCTACAAGCCTTTTTGCTGGCCTACAACCACGCCAAGCGGCTCAAACGCCTACGGGGCCTGACTCCGCACGAATTTGTGTGTGCGCAGTGGCAGAAGAATCCTACTATCTTCACACAAGACCCGGCCCAGCTCACCTTGGGACTATACACCTAGCCAGTTTGGCCAACAAACCGGTCATACTCACCTGAACCGCAGGAGCCAGATGAGGAATTCGGTGTGCCCCCTTCTCAGTCGACGAAACCGGTGGCGTCACCAGGGCTGGTACCAGTGCCCACTGCGGCTGAATGCGGACCGGTGGAGGAGGAATGGTAACTGGGCGCCCCACCTGGGGCCCGTAGGGGGTGCTGTAGTAGACCTTTATTTTGATCTGCTCCCCATCGTTGACGGGTACGGAGGTGGTGGGTGCAAACTGGCTGTTGGTGATAGCCCCCACCTTGGTGCCCACCGACCCGGAGGCGACGGTTGGCCGGCTGCTGCCGGGAAAGGAACTGTAGTCGGCCCGGCTGGCGGCAATATTGCGAAAGTGCGAATAGTCGCCTTCTACCTCATCCTGTTCAAAGCTGAGGCCCGTCGTTTCCCTACCTGCCGTTGCCCGGAAGGCCACGCGCAGGTTGCCCAGATGGTCGCGCATCTGGTATTCGTACGTAAGCTGGTCCGGCGACGAGGGCAAAACGAGTGCCCGTCCTTCGGGCGTTGGCAGCCATGCTAAGCCATAGGCTGTCGGTGAGGACTCATAACCCCAGGGCTCCTCCCCGCTTCTGCCTGCATAGCGGAAGAGCTGGCCCCACCAACCGGAGGCAGGTCTGACCCAGGAATCGACTTCAAACAATTCTGGCCCAAACAATTCAAATTGTTTGGGCCAGAATTGTTTGAAGTCCCGGGAGCCCGGTAAAGCGGATTCATGGGGGCCGGCGAAACGTGCGGCTAGGGCGTGTTCTCAAGAACGTTCGGCATGGCAAAGTCGTAATAGGCTTATTTTCAAGATGAATGCTGACCGTACGTTGCTCACCGATAATCATTGGGCACTGNGCCGGGATGTTAGCCGTCAGAAACTCCACCGCCCGGCGCTCGGAGTAGTATTCGCCATCGGGCGGGCCTTCGGCAAAGCCGACGTGTCCGCCTTCCGGGGGCGTTTCCAAAAACACGAACTGACTCTGGGCCGCCACGTCGCGGGGGAAGCAGGAGGGCGCCAGAAACGGGTCGTTTTCGGCGTTTACCAGCAGCGTGGGAATACGGATGTTGGCCAGGTAGCGGCCCGAGCTGGACAGCTCGTAGTAGTCGTCGGCCGATTTGAAGCCGTGCATGGGCGCGGTAAAACGGTCGTCGAACTGCGGAAAGTCGCTGAGCTGGTCGAGGTCGGCCACGTCGACCTGCCCGGGCAGCAGCTCCGCTTTCTGGCGCATCTTGGCCCGCAACGACTTCAGAAACCGGTACAGGTAGAGGCGGTTGGCGGGCCGGGAAATCTGGTGGGAACTTGACCTCAGATCGGTGGGCACGGAAAAAACCGCGGCCCGCTCCACCTGCACGGGTACGCGCTCCGGCTTTTCGCCCAGGTACTTCAGCGTCACGTTGCCGCCCGCGCTGAAGCCCGTGAGGTACACGTGCTGGTAGTGGCCCACGCCCAGCGCGTAGCGCACCACAAAGTCGAGGTCGTCGGTGTCGCCGAGGTGGTAGGAGCGGAGCAGGCGGTTCATTTCGCCGCTGCAGCTGCGGTAGTTCCAGGCCAGCGCGTCGAAGCCGGCTTTGTTCATGGCCCGCACCATGCCGCGCACGTAGGGCCGGCCGGCATCGCCTTCCAGTCCGTGCGAGACGATGACCAGCGTGTCGGAGTGGCCCTGCGGCCGCTGCGACCAGTCCAGATCAAGAAAGTCACCGTCTTCGGTTTCCACCCGCTCACGCTGGTAGTGGACTTCGGGAACGGAGCGCCACAGGCTGGGGACGATGGTCTGAACGTGGCCGTTGAACATGTAGAACGGCGGCTGGTACGGAGACTGGGCTACGAGTGGCATGGCTGTAAGGAACAGGCGCGGAAGCACGCTTAATATACCACATTGTCGGCGTGCATACTATTAAGTCCGCAACTTCATTCGGCCGCCGCAAGTTTCGCGCTACGCCTGAAATGGAACCGGCTTGAGCCGGATCAGGGCGACGTACAGCGCTACCGCCCCGGCCACTGCGCCCGCTACCCCAAACGTGAGGCCCGGCCCGCCCCACTGCCACAGCAGCCCCGCGGTGATGCTGGCCACCAGGGAAGCCAGGCTGCTCAGGCCGGCAAACGTGCCCAGCGCCGCCCCCGTATCCGGCCGGGCGCACAGGGTGCTGACCCAGGCTTTGCTCACGCCTTCGGTGGCCGCCGCATACAAGCCATAGAGCCCAAACAGTACCCCGAAAACCCACAGCTCCCGGGCCACGGCGGCGCCGGCGTACACTCCCGCAAACACCAGCAGCCCGCCGGCCAGCATGCGGCGCGGCCCGAAACGGTCGGCCAGATGGCCCGCCGGAAAAGCCGCCAGCGCGTACACCAGATTATAAAAGATGTAAAGTCCGATAACGGTGGCGTCGGGCAGGCCACGCTGCCGGGCCAGCAGCAGCAGGAAGGCGTCGGAGCTGTTGAACAGGGCGAATACCAGCAGTCCGCCCACCACCTGACGATACGCCCCCGGCGCCTGCCGCCAGTAGCTGAAGGTGGCCCAGAACGGCCGCACCGGCCGCGGGGAAGGCTCCCGGGGCTTCTCACGCACCAGCAGCGTGACTACTACGGCGGCCAGCCCGGGCAGGAAGGCCAGCAGAAACAGCCGCTGGTAGTCGCCGGGCCGCAGCGCCAGCCAGAGCAGGGCGGCCGCCGGCCCCAGCACTGCGCCCAGTGTATCCAGGGAGCGGTGAAAGCCGAAAACCCGGCCCCGGGTGGCGGGGGTGGTTTCGTCGGTGAGCAGCGCGTCGCGGGCCCCGGAGCGCAGGCCCTTGCCCAGCCGATCGAGGGTGCGGGCGGCAAATACCCACCACGGCGTGGCCAGCACCGCCAGCATGGGCTTCGACAGGGCGCTCAGGGCGTAGCCCCACTGCACGAAGGGCAGGCGCCGCCCCAGCCGGTCCGACCACTGCCCGAAGTAGCCCTTGCTCAGGCCCGCCGTCGCCTCGGCCACACCTTCCAGCACCCCGATCAGGACCACCGAGAAGCCGATGCTGCGCAGGTAGAGCGGCAGCACCGGATACAGCATTTCACTGGCCAGATCGGTGAGCAGGCTGACCAGGGAAAGCAGCCAGATGGTGCGGGTAAGAAACTTCATGCGGTAAATGACGCCCAAAATTCATCCGCAAAACAGTCAAGTGCCGGTTAATTTGGATAGAGGCATTTGCTATTCCCAGCCAAAGCCTTACCTTTGCCACCCCAACTGAATACAAAACCGAGCAGAACGTCAATTTTACCATCCTCATGGCAAATCATAAATCGGCCCTCAAGCGCATCCGTTCCAACGAAGCTAAGCGCGTGTTGAACCGTTACCAGGCTAAATCTACCCGCACCGCCATCAAGAAGCTGCGTGGTACCACCGATGCTACGGCCGCTCAGGAGCTGCTGAAGAAAGTATCGTCGATGCTGGATCGTCTGGCGAAGAAGAACATCATCCACAAGAACAAAGCTGCCAACAACAAGTCGAAGTTGGCTAAGTTCGTGTCGTCGCTGGCTGCTTAGGCACCCACCTGACCGATCTGCTCTTGTATACGAAAGGCCCCGCACGCACGTGTGGGGCCTTTTCGCGTTTCGCCAAGGCCCATTGATTATTTACTATCTTTTCGCTGTCTTACTCCTTAATCGATTTTTTATGAAGCCACTGTACCCTTTGCTGCTCCTGTGCGCCTGCCTGAGCTGCCTGCCCGCCAAAGCCCAAAACTGGCGCCCCTTCCGGCCCAACGGCGACGTGCATGCCTTCCGCGGCGCTGCCCCCGACACCGTGCTGACCATGCGCCTCGACTCGGCCGCCGTCAATGGTGCCGACTCGGTGTACTACTTCAACCGCATCATGCGGCGCGCCAGCAGCTTCTCGTGGAAGAAGTCGGTCAACAACCAGTTTGGGCAGCAAATGCGCTACAACGTGGCCCAGCGTACGTACGTGCTGTTCTGGAACGGCGGGTCGGTCAACGGCTTCTCGCTGGACCGGGCGCTGGTGCTGAAGCCGTTCGTGCCGGTGGGCACCACCTGGAGCAGTTTCTTCACCGACTACGGCGTAACGACCAAGCTGCTTTCCCGCGGCACCAGCCTGATTGATGGCGTCCAGGATTCCATTGCCACGTTCCAGGTAGGTGCCAGTCTGACGGTAGTGCTGAGCAAGCACTACGGCTTGGTTTCGGCTCCCAAAGACTTGGCCTTTGGCCTGCCTGCGCCCCAAATGCTCACCCTGGTCCGCCGTCCGGAGGCGGCCGGCCGCAGCTACTACAATCCCTCCGAGCTCATTACCTTGCAGCCCGGCGACGAGCTGGGCTACAAGCAGGAGCCAATTTACTACAACACCTTCATGTGCTACCAGGGCTGGCTGCTGACGCGCACCGTGAGCCGGCAGGAAACGGCGGATAGTCTGATTTACACGTTTCAGCAACAGCGGCGCACGGAGTACAGTGCCGCACCGGGCTGCCCCGGCGCCAGCGTTTCGGTTTCGCCGGTAAGGACTATCCGGCTGGCGGCCTCGCGTCGCACGGGCATTTGGGCCGCTAATGCGCAAACCAACTCGGTTATCAAGTTCAACAACGTAGAGCTGTTGAGCTACGAATACCGGCCGCAGAGTACGTCGAGCATACTGATGGGCCATCCGGTGGTGCCCGGGCGCAGCGGTGCCGGCTGCGGCGGAGCCGCCAAGCTGCGGCAACAGATGCTCTACCGTACCGGCAACGCCATCAATTATCAGCCCGGCCTGGACGCCCTCGCCTGGGAAAGCAAAATGGCCAACGGCGTAGGAGTGGCAAGTCAGTATGAGCACTCGCTGATCTATTCCCGGCGCAACAGCCAGGCCTGCGGCAGCCGCGCCGACTTCGTCACGCTGTTGCCCGTCAAAAGGGCGCAGAGCGTAGCGTCGCTGCAGCTCTACCCGAACCCGGCCACCACTTCCGCCACGCTGCTGCTGCCCGCTCCCGCCCGCGCTGCCGCCACTGTGCGCCTGCTCGACGGCGTAGGCCGTGCCGTGCTCACCCAGCCACTGACGGCCGGCCAGAGCACGGCCACGCTGGAGTTGCAGGGCCTGGCCGCCGGGCTGTATCTGGTAGAAGTGCAGTTGCCCGGCGAAGCGCCCCGGCACGTGCGGCTGCAGCACCAGCCCTAAGCCGCTGTTCACCGAAGCCAGCCCAAAAGAAAGCCCGCCTGATGATTCAGGCGGGCTTTCTTGCTCTTGAAGCCTATGCGTAATCCGAGCACCCAGTACACGTACTGCCTACTCCTTACGCCACGCTCACTTTGACCATGTTGGCGTGTCCCTTGTCCAGAATCGGCATCGAGCCGGTATTGATGAACACGTCGCCGGCGGTGAGGTGGCCGGTGGTGGTCAGGATATACTTGATGTCCGATACGGTGTTGTCGGTGCTGACCAGCCGGTCGTAGTAGAAGCCGCGCACGCCCCACACCAGGCTCAGTGCCGTGAGCAGGGCGCGGTTGTCGGTGAAGATGAAGATGTTGGCTTTGGGCCGGTACTTGGCAATCTGGAAGGCCGTGTAGCCGCGGTGCGTGGTGCCGGTAATGGCCGTGGCCTCGGTGTTTTTGGCCAGGTGGCAGGCCGCCGACAGCAGGCTGTCGACCATGAAGGTCGGGGCCGTGGCGTCAATCGGGAACCAGTGGTGATACAGGCTGCTGGTGCGGGTTTCCACGCTCAGAATGGTGCCCACCATCGAGCGGATAACCTCGGCCGGGTAGGCCCCCACGGCGGTTTCCGCCGACAGCATCAGCGCGTCGGCGCCGTCCATCACGGCGTTGGCCACGTCGCTGGTTTCGGCCCGCGTCGGGCGGGGGGCCGTAATCATGCTTTCCATCATCTGGGTGGCCACAATGACGGGCTTGCCCACCTTGTTGCACTTCTCGATGATCAGCTTCTGAGCCATCGGCACCTCTTCCATCTTCACTTCCACGCCCAGGTCGCCGCGGGCTACCATCACGGCATCGGCAATGGCAATGATTTCGTCGAGGTTCTTCAGGCCTTCCGGCGTCTCGATTTTGGCAATGACGCGGGTAGTCTTGCCGGCTTCGGCAATGAGCTTCTTGATAAAGCGGATGTCCTCGGCGCGGCGGGCAAACGACAGCGCTACCCAGTCCACGTCATTTTCCAGTCCGAACTTGAGGTCTTCGATGTCCTTCTCCGTCATGGCCGGGGCCGACACGTCGGAATCGGGCAGGTTAATGCCTTTGCGGGGCTTCACCAGGCCGCCGTAGATAACCTCCACGTCCACCTCCGACTCGCGGTCGGTAGCCAGCACCTTGAGCTCGATTTTGCCGTCGTCAATCAGGATCATGTCGCCGGCCTTCACGTCGCGGGCCAGGCCCAGGTAAATCGTGCTCAGGCGCGTGGCCGTGCTGATTTCCTTTTCGCCGCAGACCAGCTTGATCTTGTCGCCGCGCTTGATTTCCACGCCGCCGCCTTCCACTTCGCCAAGGCGAATCTTGGGGCCCTGCAGATCCTGCAGCAGCCCCACGCTGGTGCGCAGGTCCTTGTTGAGGCGCCGCACCGTGTTGACGACCGACAGATGGTCTTCGTGGGAGCCGTGCGAGAAGTTGAGGCGGAACACATCCACGCCCTCGCGGATCAGCATGCCCAGCTTTTCGTAAGTATTGGAGGCGGGGCCAACGGTGGCCACAATCTTGGTTTTGTTAACGTGCGGACGAGGTTCCATAGGGAAGGTTGAAGTCAGGTAAGGAGGCTGGCAGCTAAACGCGACGAAGCGGAGGGAAGAACTTTTCCGGCCCCCCAAACAGCGTGTCTTTGTGGGATAAGACGTGGCTGTTCCGGGGGCAAAAAGCAGTTCCGCACTCCGCTTGCGCCGGGCCTGCTGCCCGGCATTTGGAAGCTCAAAAGAGCAAGTTTTCTTTGAATTTCAACGAATTTGGGTCGAACTGACAGGCATACTGTACCTCCGGCAGCCGCGTGAGCTGCTCGAGCAGCTCCTCCGGGGCCAGCGCGCCGGAGCCGTTGCTGACCTGAATCAGGTAGTCGTATTCCTTGATGTCGGGGGCCAGGAAGGGCTTTTTCAGCGGTGACGGGTCCACCGAGCGGTTGCGGAACAGGCGCAGCGACAGATTCTCGGTGGCGTGCAGGTAATTGCTGATGACGAGCCGGCCCTGGGCCAGTAGATCGTAGATCAGGTCCTGCTGTTTTACCAGTCGCAGGCGCAGCGTGCTGTTCAGCGTCCAGGCCAGCTTGTGTTCCCGGCTCGACGAAACAATACCAAACAGGTCGAAGTCACAATCATACTCTACGTCGAGCGTTAGCGTTTTCATAAGCGGGCTACAGGGCAAGAAAAGGCAATATTACGCACGCCGCCGGTCGATTGAAACCCGGCCGGCCATAATCTTGTACCCGCAAGAATCGGGGGGCTCGGTTTGACAATGTTAGGGAAGTTAGTGTTATTTGCGCCTAGTTTTCTCCAAACCCCCACGGAAATGTCTGAAATTGCAGAAAAAGTAAAAGCTATTATCATTGATAAGCTTGGTGTTGAAGCTTCGGAAGTAACGCCGGAGGCTTCGTTCACGAACGATCTGGGCGCTGACTCCCTGGATACGGTTGAGCTGATCATGGAATTCGAAAAGGAGTTCAACGTGTCTATTCCAGACGATCAGGCCGAAAACATCGGTACCGTGGGTCAGGCCATCAGCTACCTGGAAGAGCACGCTAAGTAAGCTTTTGCGTCTTTCTACCCCCATTTAGTGCTTACCGGCCGGCTCGCCGCCGGCCGTTTTGCTTTTTTATCCCGTCTCCCAATCGCCTATGTCTCTTCGGAGAGTTGTTGTGACCGGCCTTGGTGCCATCACCCCGCTGGGCAAGAACGTCGCCGAATACTGGGACGCCTTGTCACGCGGGGTGAGCGGTGCTGCGCCCATCACCCGTTTCGACGCCAGCAAGTTCAAAACCCGCTTCGCCTGCGAGGTGAAAAACTACAATCCGGACGATTACTTCCCCACCAAGGAAGGCCGGAAGATGGACCTGTTCACCCAGTTTGCCGTCATTGCCTCCGACGAGGCAATCAAGGATGCCGGGCTGCTGGAAGGCGTCAACAAAGACCGGGTGGGCGTCATCTGGGGCTCGGGCATCGGGGGGCTGAAAACCTTTCAGGACGAGTGCTTCAACTTCGCCAAGGGCGACGGTACGCCCCGCTACAACCCGTTCTTCATCCCGAAAATGATTGCCGACTCCTCGTCGGGCAACATCTCGATTAAGAACGGCTTCCGGGGCCCTAATTTCGTGACTACCTCGGCCTGCGCCTCCTCTTCCGACGCCATCGTGGCCGCCTACAACTACATCCGTTTGGGGATGGCCGACGTGGCCGTAACCGGCGGCTCGGAAGCGGCCATCACCGAAGCGGGCGTGGGGGGCTTCAACGCCCTCAAAGCCATGAGCGAGCGGAACGACGACGCGGAATCCGGCTCCCGGCCCTACGACAAAGACCGGGACGGCTTCGTGCTGGGTGAAGGCGCCGGGGCGCTTATCCTCGAAGACTACGAGCACGCCAAGGCCCGCGGCGCCAAGATCTACGCCGAAATCATCGGGGGCGGTCTATCATCGGATGCCTACCACATTACTGCGCCCGACCCTACCGGCGAAGGCGTGGTGCTGGTGATGCAGAACGCGCTGCGCGACGCGGGCATCAGCCCGGCCGACGTGGACTACATCAACACCCACGGCACGAGCACGCCGCTGGGCGACGGGGCCGAAATCAAGGCCATTCAGAAGGTGTTTGGGGAAGAGGCCTACAAGCTCAACATCAGCTCGACCAAAAGCATGACCGGGCACCTGCTCGGCGGCGCGGGCGGCATTGAGGCGGTAGCCAGCATCCTGGCCATTCAGCACGGCATCGTGCCCCCGACCATCAACCACTTCACCGACGACCCCGAGCTGGACGCGCGGCTGAACTTCACGTTCAACACGGCCCAGAAGCGGGAAGTGAACGTGGCGATGAGCAACACGTTCGGTTTTGGCGGCCACAACACGTCGGTGGTCTTCCGCAAGTTTCAGGACTAATGCTGCGTCCCGGACAGCCGTTGCCGCTCTTCGGCTTTTTTCGGCGGCTGCTGGGGCACGACCGGGCGTTCCGGCAAGCTATTGCCACGGTAACCGGCCGCACGCCTGATAACGTGCGGCTGTACCATTTGGCGTTCACCCACTCGTCCATCGTGCGGCAGCAGGGCGACCTGGGCCGGCACCAGAGCAACGAGCGGCTGGAGTTTCTGGGCGACGCCGTGCTGGGCGCCGTGGTGGCCGAGTACCTGTTTCGCAAGTTTCCCTACGAGCAGGAAGGCTTCCTGACCGAGCTCCGCTCCCGCATCGTGAACCGGGAAAGCCTGAACGTGCTGGCCCTGAAAATCGGGCTCGACAAGCTCGTGCAGCTCGACCCCGCCCAGGGCCGGGCCGCCCGCTCACGCTCCGTGAACGGCAACGCCCTGGAGGCGCTGGTGGGGGCCGTGTACCTGGACCAGGGCTACAAAGCGGCCCGCAAATTTGTGCTGGCGCGGCTGGTCAAGCCTTTCGTCGACGTCAAGTCCCTGACCGAAACCACCACCAACTTCAAGAGCAAGCTCATCGAGTGGGCCCAGCGCAACGGCAAAGCCATTCGCTACGACCTGACCGGCGAGGCCCGCTCGGGCGGGGTGATGGAGTTCTCAGCCACGGTGGTGCTCGATGAGGAAGCTATTGCCACCGGCATGGGCCTGAGTAAAAAGCAGGCCGAGCAGCTCGCCGCCGAGCGGGCCCTGACGGCGCTGGGGGTGTAGCGTTGTAGCTACTGGCGAAGTCAATAGCTTATTGAGCATTCAGTGGCAATAGACGGATGATTAAAAAGATCTTACTAGGTTCTCTGCTAGCAGTCGTGCTTTATTTTGCTGGCGGCATCGGGTTGTTGGCAGCCGGCGTTATTGATCGGCTTTATTTCTGGCCCGGATGGTCTGTTAAAGGTCCGAAGAGTAAAAAAAAGGTTGATCAATCGGGCTTTGCGGCCGATGGTCCCTTGGTTTTTTACCAGAATAAGCGGCTTATCAGCAAGCGGATTGCTCCGCGGGGCAGCCAATTGGTCATTGAGACAGATACGTTGCAAGCCAATGACACCGCTGTTCTGAGGTGCTTCGTGGACAGTATGGGCCGCGAGTTTCGGGTGCCCCTACGCCCAGCGGCGGTAGTACCGGCAGATGCGTACCCCGCCCCGGAAAAGCTATTGGCCATTTCAGATATCGAAGGCAACTTCAAGGCTTTTGAAATGCTGCTTCAGGGAGCCGGAGTGGTGGATGAAAAGCTGGCTTGGCAGTTTGGTCGCGGGCATCTGGTACTGGTGGGGGACTTTTTTGACCGGGGGCTCAATGTGACGGAATGCCTGTGGCTGATCTACAAGCTTGAGCAGGAAGCCAAGCAGGCTGGCGGCCAAGTACACTTCATTCTGGGCAACCACGAACGGATGAACATGATGGGCCACTTTAAATACGTGCGCCGCAAATACGAAGTGAATGCCGATATGCTAGGCGTCGCGTATGACCAATGGTATAGCCGTTCCACCGTGTTGGGGCAGTGGCTCCGCACCAAGAACGTAGTGGAAAAAATCGGCCCTGTTTTGTTCGTGCACGGTGGCATCAGCCCGGAAGTGGCCGAACGCCGCCTCTCGCTACGGCAACTGAACGTACTAGCCCGAACCAGTATTGATATGGCCGCCGCAAACCAGCCGCCGCTAGACAAGCATGTGACCCAGGCGCCCAGCAGCCCCGATTGGTACCGGGGACTGGTGCTGGAAGAGCCGTCTGAGGCACAGATAAAGCAAATTCTCAGCACGTATGCGGCCACCCAGATAGTTGTGGGACACACGCCGGTGGAAAGCATCAAAAGGCTCTACGGCGGAAAGATTATTGCCATCGACCTGCCGCATCAGGAACGTACGGATCGGCACGAAACGCTCCAAGCGTTGTGGATGGAAGACGGCACTTTCACTATTATTGACAGCCACGGGCAGAAAAGCGGGTTTTAGTGCTTCCAGAAGCCCCGTCGGCAACGAGCGGTAACTTGGGCCAGCAAAGCCTGCGGCAGCCTGATCATGCTGTGCGAAAAGCTTGTTGGTAACCCAACCCACCGAAAAGCAGTTGATTCCTGAAACCCATCTTTCCGTCCCATGCGAATAGCCGGCGCCGCCCTCAACCAGATTCCCTTCGACTGGCAACACAACCTGCGCACCATCCGCGAGGCAATTGAGCAGGCCAAAGCCGCGGGCGTGGAGCTGCTGTGTCTGCCGGAGCTGTGCCTGACGGGCTACGGCTGCGAAGACCTGTTTCTGAGTGACTGGCTCCCTGAGTCGGCACTGGCTTACCTGCAGCAGATCCGGCCCTGGACCCAGGGCATTCTGGTGTGCGTGGGGCTGCCGATCCGAATGCAGGGCCGCACCTACAACACGGCCGCGGTGCTGCGCGACGGCGAAATCCTGGGCTTCGCGGCCAAGCAGTTTCTGGCCAACGACGGCGTGCACTACGAGCCGCGCTGGTTTACCTCCTGGCGGGCCGGCGAAACCGGCACCGTAGCCTGGGAAGGGCAGGAGTGGGCCATCGGCGACCTGGTATTTGAGCACAAGGGCGTGCGGTTCGGCTTCGAAATCTGCGAGGATGCCTGGCGCCCCGATACCGAGCGGCCCGCCTGCCGCCTCATGGGCCGCGTGGACCTGATCGTGAACCCGTCGGCCAGCCACTTTGCCATGAGCAAGACCGACGTGCGCTACAACCTGGTGCTGAATGCCTCGCGCAACTTCCGCTGCACCTACCTCTACGCCAACCTGCTCGGCAACGAAGCCGGCCGCATGATCTACGACGGGGAAATCCTGGTGGCTCGAAACGGCCACCTGCTGCACCGCAACCAGCTGCTGAGCTTCAAGGAAGTGGATATGGAGTACGTGGACGTGGATTTTGCCGCGAACCTGCCCCTGGCCGAAACCATCGTGCCCCTGCCCGCGCCCGACGAGTACCGGGAGCTGAACCAGGCCCTGAGCCTGGCCCTGTTCGACTACCTGCGCAAGGCCCGCAGCCGGGGCTTCGTGCTGAGCTTAAGTGGCGGCGCCGACTCGTGCATGTGCGCCGTGGGCGTGGCCGAAATGGTGCGCCTGGGCACGGAGGAGCTGGGCGTGGAGGAGTTTATGCGCCGATTGTCAATTAAGAATGAAGAATTGAAAATTAAGAATGAGGCGGCCGGCGCCCTTAGTGAAACTGCCAAAAACCAAAAACCAAAAACCACCAACCAGAAACTAACGGAAAGGCTGCTCACCTGCGCCTACCAGGGCACCGTCAACTCGTCCGATGACACCTACAACTCGGCCAGAGAGCTGGCGGATTCCATTGGGGCGGTGTTTTTCAACTGGGGCATTGATGAGGAGGTAACCGGCTACGTGGGCAAGATTGAGCACGCCCTGGGTCGGAAGCTGACCTGGCAGACCGACGACTTAGCGTTGCAGAACATTCAGGCCCGGGTGCGGGCCCCCGGCATCTGGATGCTGGCCAACGTGCTCAACGGCCTGCTGCTGACGACTTCCAACCGCTCGGAAGCTTCCGTGGGCTACTGCACCATGGACGGCGACACGGCCGGCAGCATCTCGCCCATTGCCGGCGTCGACAAGGACTTCGTGAAAAAATGGCTGCGCTGGGCCGAAACCGAGCTGGGCTACCCCGGCCTGCGCCACGTGAATGCCCTGCAGCCCACGGCCGAGCTGCGCCCGCTGGCCGACCAGCAGACCGACGAGCGGGATCTGATGCCCTACGTGCTGCTCAACCGCATCGAGCGGCTGGCTTTCTACGACCGGCTCAGCCCGGCCCAGGTGCTGGCTACCTTGGTCGAAGAGGAGGAAAGCTACGAGCCGGAGCAGCTCAAACTCTACGTTCGGCGCTTCTACACGCTCTGGAGCCGCAACCAGTGGAAGCGCGAGCGGTATGCCCCCGCCTTCCACCTCGACGACTACAACGTGGACCCGCGCTCCTGGCTGCGCTTCCCGATTCTGAGCGGCGGCTTCGGCGCGGAGCTGAGCGCGCTGTAGCTACCTGGTAAATTAGGATTGAGCTTCGGAAGAAGGGAGTAGCTGGTTTTTGCAAAGGCAATTGCTTGTAAGCCAATGGCCTGTAGAAAAGTTGGAAGGGCTGGCGCAAGTTTCACGCGCTAACGTGGCCTAAGCAGCTGTAGCTTCAGTATTCGCGGCCCCGGCCGGGAGCTGAACAGGTATCGTTTCTATCCTTCAACTCCCGCTTCACTGGTGTATACCCTTCCGCTGCCGACCGTTCATGGCTCCCGGCCTCCTGCGCAAGGCAGCGGTGCTTCGGCCGATGCCGAGCTGGTAGCGCAATTGCAACAGGGCAGCGAGGCTGCGTTTCGCACGCTGGTGGAACGCTACCAGAATCGTATTTACCGCACGGTACTGGCCCTGCTACGGTCGCCGGAAGAGGCGGAAGACGTGGCGCAGGAAGTCTTTGTGGAAGTCCACCAAACGATTGGCCGGTTTCGGGGTGATGCCGCCCTAAGTACCTGGCTCTACCGGCTGGCTACTTCGCGGGCCCTGAAACATCGGCAGCGGGCCCGGGCCCGGAAGCGCTTTGCCTATTTCACCAGCCTGCTGGGCTTCGACAACCAGGTGCTGCACGAGCCGACGGACCATGCGCATCCGCAGGCGCAAATGGAAGGGCAGCAGCAGCTGGAGCTTTTACTCGCGCATATTGCCCGGTTACCCGACCAGCAGCAGCTCGCTTTTACGCTGCGCCACGAGCAGGAATTGAGCTACGAGGAAATAGCCGCTGTTCTCAAAACCACTGTGCCGGCCGTGGAATCCCTGTTGTTTCGCGCCCGCAAAACTCTTCGTACCCATCTCGCCCTTTCCCTGCGTCATGCCTGATTCCGCCACTCGCCCGCCTGCCGATGAAGAATGGGAAAACCTGCTGCGGCAATGGCGGGCCCAGCAAAAAGCCCAGCCGCGCCCGTTCTTTTATAGTCGGGTACGTGCCCGGCTCGTCGGTGAGGCACCGGTGGAGCGCCAACTGCTGCCCACCTGGCTGCGCTGGCCCAGCTATGCCTTCATGCTCGGTATACTGTTGCTGCTTAGCGGCGACGGTGCGGTGTTGCGCTCAGCCGCGCCGGCCAACCCCTATCAACTCTATCCCGGCGGCCAGCCAGCATCGCTCCCCGCCCGCTGATTGGTCACCGCCGTTGCGCGCTGCTCCTCCTGCCCAATGCCTGAGCAGGAGGGTAGTTTGCCAAGCCGCAAGCCGAATGTCTGAGTACCTTTGAGTCCTTTCCATCTTTTCGTAACCCTGTTACCGATGCTTGCTTTCATTACCTGGACTGCCGACCCTATCATCGCTCATCTCGGCCCGCTGACGCTGCGCTGGTACGGGCTGCTGTTCATGTCGGGATTTGTGATTGGCACGTTTGTGCTGTCGCACATCTATAAGTCGGAGCGGGTGTCGCCGCGCTGGGTCGACGTGATTACCATCTACATGCTCATCGGCACGGTGGTGGGGGCACGGCTGGGGCACTGCCTGTTCTACGACCCGCAGTACTACTTGGCGCACCCGCTCGACATTCTCAAGATCTGGGAAGGCGGCCTGGCCAGCCACGGCGCGACCATCGGCATTCTGCTGGCCTGCTGGCTGTTTGCCCGCAACAACAAGTTCGACTACCTCTGGGTGCTCGACCGGATTGTGATTGTGGTAGCCATCGGCGGCGCGCTGATCCGGCTGGGCAATCTGATGAACTCCGAGATTGTGGGCCAGCCCACCGACAAGCCCTGGGCTTTCGTGTTTCCGCGCGACACGGAGCACCTGCAGCCGGCGCAGTCCGGGCAGCCGCTGCCCGCGGGCGCGGTGTTCGTGGAAACCACCCGGCAGCCCGATGGCAGCCTGACAGTAGCCACCCACCCGGCCAGCTATACCCCGACGGCGACCACCAAGATTGCCGTGCCCCGCCACCCTACGCAGCTCTACGAGTCGCTGTTTTGCATTGCCCTGCTGATCGTGCTCTACACTATGTGGAACCGCACCAAGGAGCGCACCCCGCGCGGGCAGCTGTTTGGGCTGTTCGTGGTGCTGCTGTTCACCCAGCGCTTTCTGGGTGAATACCTGAAGGAAGACCAGGGCGACTGGGATAGAAAGATGCTGGCTATTACGCACATGAACCTCGGTCAGCTGCTGAGCCTGCCCCTGATTCTGGTCGGTATCTGGGTGCTGATCCGGGCCGGCAAAAATCCGGACAATCCGTACGGCTACGCACCCCGCGACCTGGAGGACGATGTACCCCAGCCCAACAAAGCCATCAGCGCCAAATAGAAAAGGCCCGCTCTGTAGCGGGCCTTTTCTATTTGGCAGCAGAAGCCGGAAGCACTACCCTGCGTTACTGCGGAATCTTATACTGGTACAGGGTGCCTTCCTCCGTGCTGATCATCAGGGTCTGGTCGTCAAAGAAAACCAGGCCTTCGGTCTGCCCGGCGCCTTTCAGGGAAAAGTGCCGGGGCGTCGCCTTCAGGGCCGAGGCCAGGTCGCTGCCTTCCAGGATGAACAGCTCTTCGCGGCCCAGCAGCGCCAGTCGTTTGCCGTCGGGGCTGAGGTTGGCATCGGTTACTTCGCCCGGAATGCTCAGGCTGGTCAGCAGGCGCGCCGTTTGCTGGCCCGGCTGATCTGGCATGGTGTACACTTTGCTGGTCGTTTGCTGGGCGCGGTCCTTGGTGAACAGGTACAATTTGCCGGCGTGCCAGAGCGAGGCCTCACAATCGAAGTTGCGGTCCTTTTTGCCGGGCGGAAAGGCTTTCTGGTCGGCGTAGGCGAACTTGATCTTGGTGGTTTCGGACGTGCCGGGGTTCAGGCGGTACACAGCCAGGTCGCGGCGGCTGCTGTTGTTGTTGCCGGCATCGGTGATAAACAGCGTGCCCTTGTCGTCCTGGGCAATGCTTTCCCAGTCCACGTTGGAAAAAGGCAGCTGCGAGCGTTCCAGCAGGCGGCCGGTCATATCCACCTTGTACAAAATGGGCTCGTTGCCGGCATCGGCGAAGGTATAAAAGGTCCCGGCCGTGTTGGCGCGGGCCAGGCCCGAGCTTTCCATCACGTTGTCCATGGACCCTACTTTCTGCAGGCCGGGCACCAGCTCCCCGTCGGCGGCCGTCTTATCCTTATCCTTTTTCTTTTTGCCCTTCAATGCTTTATCGTCGCTCTGGGCTTCGGAGCAGCTGCTGCCCACCAGGGTGCTGAGCAGGGTGGCAAACAAAAATATTCGGCGCATAATGGGTGGTAACGAGTGCAAAAAAAGCTGCCCCGGCCCCAAGGCCGAGGCAGCAACCGGAAAGCGAGTGTACGCAGAAACTGCCGGTTAGGGTACGGGGTCGTAGCCGTGGCCACCCCAGGGATGGCAGCGCCCGATGCGGCGCAGGGCCAGCCCGCCTCCCCGCCAGGGTCCGTGTTTGCGCACGGCTTGGGCCGCGTAGGCCGAGCAGGTCGGCTGAAACCGGCAGCTGGGCGGCGTCAGCGGCGAAATCAGCTTCTGGTAGATCCAGATCAGCGCCAGAAACAGGGAGCGGAACAGAAAGGACATGCGCGGGAATGGGGCGGCAAAGTAATGAAAAGACCGGTGGGCAGCGCCTGGCGAAACATTGGGTAGCAGCAGGCCGGTTTTGCAACAGACCGGCGCTGCCGCCGGATCCAGCGTCAGCATTCGGCCCATAACTCGCGGGCAGTTCGTAAGTTTGGTCTTCGAATCAGTCAACAGCCGCCGGCTGTGAATCCTTTCCCCTTACCCCAAATTCCCATGCTGAAAATGAAATGGCTTCAGGTGGCCCTGCTGGCCCTGCTGCTGCCCGCTGTAGCCCACGCCGACGAAGGAATGTGGCTGCCGCTCTACGTGAAGCGCCTCAACTACGCCGACATGCAGAAAAAAGGCCTCAAGCTGACAGCCGAAGAAATCTACGACGTCAACAACGCCAGCCTGAAGGACGCCATTGTGCAGCTCGGGGGCTTCTGCACCGGCGAGTTTGTGAGCAGCCGCGGCCTGATGCTGAGCAACCACCACTGCGGCTACGACGCACTGCAAAGCCACAGCACGCCCGAAAAGAACATCCTGCAGGACGGCTTCTTTGCCACCACGCCCGCCGAGGAAAAGACCAACCCCGGCCTGTTCGTAGATATCCTGGTGCGCATGGAGGACGTGGGCGCCAAGGTGCTGGAAGGCGTGACGCCCCAGATGACCGAGCAGGAGCGCAGTGCCCTGGTGCAGAAGCACCAGCGGGAGCTGGCCGATGCGGCCAAGGAAAACGGCCAGTACGTGTCCTACGTGCGCGATTTTTTCGGCGGCAACGAGTACTACCTGTTCGTTTACCAGCGCTTCGGCGACGTACGCCTGGTGGGTGCCCCGCCGGAAGCGGTGGGCAAGTTCGGCGGCGACACCGACAACTGGGAGTGGCCCCGCCACACCGGCGACTTTTCGATGTTCCGCGTGTACGCTTCCAAGGACAACAAGCCCACTACCGGTTCGATGACCGACAACGTGCCTTACCAGCCCAAAAAGCACCTGTCGGTAAGTTTGCAGGGCGTCAATGAAGGGGACTTCGCCATGGTCTTCGGCTTTCCCGGCCGCACCCAGCGCTTCCTGCCCGCCGCCGGCCTGCAGCTCACCCTCGACCAGAGCAACCCGGCCCGCATCAAGCTGCGCGATACTCGCCTGAAGCTGTGGAAAGAGGATATGGACCAGAGCCCGGACATCCGCCTGAAGTACGCTTCCAAGTACGCCGGCATTGCCAACTACTGGAAGTACTTCCTCGGGCAGAACGAGGGCATGAAGCGCCTGAAGACCGTGGATGCCAAGAAGGCCGAGGAAGCCGCGCTGGCCCAGTGGATTTCGGCCGATGCTACCCGCACCCAGCAGTACGGCACGGCCCTGAACGACATCAACCAGAGCTACGCCGGCCTGCGCGAGTACAACCTGAGCAGCGTATATATGACTGAAGGCGCGCTGGGCACCGAGGTTACCGCCTTTGCCGCCCGCATGATGCCGCTCTACTCCCTGCTGAAAGACCCGAAAGCCGACCCCGCCGCCGTCAAGAAAGCCACCGACGACCTGAAGGAGCCCACCGCAGATTTCTTCAAGGACTACAATGTGGCCACCGACAAGAAGGTGTACGCGGCCCTGATGCAGCTCTACTACAACGACGTGCCGAAAGGTCAGCAGCCCGAAATATTCCGGACCGTGGAGAAGCAGTACGGGGGCTCGATGAAGAAGTACGCCGACTACGTGTTTGCCAGCTCCTTCCTAACCTCGAAAAGCAAAGTCGAGGCCTTCCTGGCCAAGCCCACGCTGGCCCAGCTGGAGAAAGATCCGGCGTTTGCCACCCTGAACTCGCTCTACAGCAACTACACCCAGAACATTCTGCCGAAGATGCAGGGCTTCCAGGCCCCACTCACCCGGGCCAACCGGGCGTACGTGGCCGCGCTGCGCGCCAAGAACACCGACAAGGTGTACTCGCCCGACGCCAACTCGACGTTGCGCCTGAGCTACGGCACCGTGCGCTCCTACACCGGCCGCGACGCGGTGAAGTTTGACTACAAAACCACGGCCCAGGGCATTCTGGAGAAGGAAGACGCCACCAACCCGGAGTTTGTGGTGCCCACCAAGGAAATTGCCCTGCTCAAAGCCAAGGACTACGGCCGCTTTGCCGGCAAGGACGGGCAGCTGCCGGTAGCCTTCATCACCGACAACGACATCACCGGCGGCAATTCCGGCTCCCCCGTCATCAACGGCCGCGGGGAGCTCATCGGCATTGCCTTCGACGGCAACTGGGAAGCCATGACCGGCGACCTGGCCTACGACCCGAACCTGAAGCGCTGCATCAACGTGGATATCCGCTACGTGCTCTGGTGCGTGGAGAAGCTCGGCGGCGCCAAAAGCCTCGTGGACGAGATGACCATCGTCAACAACGGTCCGAACCCCGGCGTGGGCGCGGCCGGCAGCGGCGCGGCCCTGCTCAACGGCATGAGCGACGTGGAGAAAATGAAGGTGAAAACCGACGATGGCGGCAAAACCAAAGTCAAGAGGAAAAAAGAGAAGGACGCCGCCGGCGCCGGGATGTAGACCCCGCCCGGTTGGTCGCGGTTACCAAAAATGCCCCGGTATCGGAAGATGCCGGGGCATTTTTGTGAGACCGGGCAAAAGCTGCAACTTGTGACTTCATCTTTCAACGCTATGCTCGAAATACTGCAGGATATCCGGGCCCGATTGCGGGCTAATGAGTACAAAAATGAAGAGCATGTGCGCCTGTCGCTGGTAGCCCGGATTGTAGCGGCTAGCGGCTGGAATATATGGGACCCGACTGAAGTATACACCGAATTCAAGGCTACCGAAAAGGAGGACAACACCCGTGTGGATGTGGCTTTGTTTGCCAAGAATTTTGAAGCCGACACCATATTCATTGAATGCAAAGGCCACGGCCGTATCGGCGACGATCTAGCCAAAGTGGAGCGTCAGCTGCGGGACTACAACCGCAACCACTCGGCTCTTTTCACGATTATCACCGATGGGCAGCAGTGGCGCTTTTACTACTCACTGACTAGCGGGGAATTCGCCCAAAAGTTGTTTGCCAAAGTGGATTTGGTCGTAGACAACCGGGTGCAATTCAAATCTTCGCTTGGTTGTTTTTGAGCAGTTGGGTGACGAGGTCAAACTTACGGCTTTTGTAGGCTACGCGCAGGCGCAGCAGGTGGTCGCA